>CACYEN010000075.1 GCA_902773435.1 uncultured Lachnospiraceae bacterium
GACATCGAGTTCCTGTTCCCGTTCGGCTGGGGCGAGCTCTGGGGCATCGCGGACCGCACGGACTACGACCTGACCCAGCATATTAATACGTCGGGCGAGGATCTGAGCTACTTCGACGACGAGCTGAACGAGAAGTATGTGCCCTACGTCATCGAGCCTTCGCTCGGCGCGGACCGCGTCACGCTGGCGTTTTTGTGCTCGGCCTATGACGAGGAGGAGCTCGAGGGCGGCGACATGCGCACGGTCCTGCATTTCCACCCGGCGATCGCGCCCGTGAAGATCGGCGTGCTGCCGCTGTCGAAGAAACTGGCGGACGGCGCCGGCGAGATCTACGCGACGCTGAGCAAGTACTGGAACTGCGAGTACGACGACCGGGGAAACATCGGCAAGCGCTACCGCCGTCAGGATGAGATCGGTACGCCGTTCTGCGTGACGTACGACTTTGAGTCCGAGGAAGACAAGTGCGTGACCGTCCGCTTCCGCGACAGCATGGAGCAGGAACGCATCCCGGTCGAGGGTATTGTGGAATACTTCCGCGACAAGTTCGATTTCTGATCACAGAGATCATTGCCAACCGGCGGGGACCCTTGCTTTCGGGTGTCTGCCGGGAGTTTTTCAGGAGGAAACAAGTGGATCTTCTGATCGTTAACGGCTATGTACTGGATCCGGCCAATGACCGCTCGGGTTACATGAACGTGCTCATCCGGGATGACAGCATCCTGGAGGTCGGACCGGATGTGAAGGGAAATCCCGACAAGGTCATTGACGCTGACGGCTGTTACGTCATGCCGGGTCTGATCGACATGCACGTGCATCTGCGTGAGCCCGGGTATACCCATAAAGAGACCATCCGTACCGGCGCCCGCGCGGCTGCGAAGGGCGGTTTCACCACCATCTGCGCCATGCCGAACACGAAGCCGGTGACGGACAACCCCTACACGGTCTCCGACATCATCCGCCAGGCGGATAAGGAAGCGCTGATCCATGTGCTGGTGGTCGGGGCCATGACCCGCGACCAGAAAGGCGAGCGTGTCGCCGACATCGAGGGCATGTACGAGGAGGGCATTATCGCGGTGTCCGAGGACGGCAGTTCGGTAAAAAACGCCGCAGTCTGCCTCGAGGCCATGAAGACGGCGGCCGGGCTGGGACTCCCGGTGCTGGATCACTGCGAAGACAAGGATCTGGCGGCGGACGGCGTGTTTAATGAAGGCGTCGCCTCGAAACGTTACGGCGTGAAGGGCATTCCGAACTGCGCGGAGGACACTGTCGCTGCGCGGGACATCGTGCTCGCGAAAGCGGCGGGCGCCAACCTGCACCTGTGCCACGTCTCCACCAAGGAGAGCACGCTGCTGGTGTATCTTGCAAAGGCAGCCGGTTCGAATGTGACCTGCGAAGTGACTCCGCATCACTTCACGCTCTGCGACGAGGACATCGACTCGGCGGACACGAATTTTAAGATGAACCCGCCGCTGCGTTCGCGCGAAGACCGCGAGGCGCTGCGCGAAGGGCTGCGCGAAGGGACCATCGACGTCATCGCCACGGATCACGCGCCGCACACCTTCGAGGAGAAGGATACCAGCCCCGAGGAGGCGCCGTTCGGCATCGTGGGTCTGGAGACGGCGCTGCCCCTGACCTGGACTGAGCTGGTCGTGGGCGGTTATCTCACGCCGGAGCAGATGGTGGAGAAGATGTCCGTGAACCCCGCGAAGATCCTGGGAATCAAGCGCGGGACCCTGACGGAAGGCATGAAGGCGGACATCACGATCTTCGACCCTCGCCCCGAGTACGTTATCGATAAGAATACGTTCGCGTCCATGGGCCGGAACACTCCTTTCCACGGACGGAAGGTCATGGGAAAGGTGAAGGCGACCATCGTGAACGGAAGACCGGTGTGGATGGATCTGCAGTCGTAAACGGTTGCGAAAAATCCGTTTGAAAACGGCTGGATTTCCATTGTAATCCATGTTGAACGTGTTAAAATCGGACTTTGTCAAATGCTTCCTTCAAGGAAGCGCCCCCGCGCAGGAGTGCGGCGGCAAGTCGGCGCGATATGGAAAGATCGCTTCGCGATGATCGCGCCTCAGAAAGGAGCTTTCCTTATGGCAAAGGAAAAGAAGCAAAAGAAGAAGGGGGGCGGCATCGGGCAGACCTTTAAAGAGAATAAGGTTCTGTTCATCTGCCTGATCGCCTTCATCATCGTGGCGCTGATCATCTCGTTCCGTTTAAACGGCGGCGTAGTGCGCCATGAGACCATTAAGGAGATGATGAAGGACGCCGTGCTCCACGAGGAGAATAAGATCTGGCTC
>CACYEN010000076.1 GCA_902773435.1 uncultured Lachnospiraceae bacterium
AGAAAGGGCCGAGATTGATGATCATATTCCAGCTGTCGGAACGTGTTCCCGCCGGGCTCGAGACGTCCGCCTGAACCGGGGACACGGAATGGCCGAAGCGGACGGGAAGCGTATTCGGGGAGGGGGGATCGGGGGAAGGCGCCTTCTCCATTTT
This sequence comes from uncultured Lachnospiraceae bacterium, assembly GCA_902773435.1. Classification (GTDB taxonomy): domain Bacteria; phylum Bacillota; class Clostridia; order Lachnospirales; family Lachnospiraceae; genus Chordicoccus. The sequence goes on from CACYEN010000076.1 coordinate 155, forward strand.
GATGAGTGAGAAGATATCGCTCCTGACCGTCGAGGCGGGGAGCGGCACGCGCGGGACGGCCATGCCGGCGCGGTATTCGTCCCAGCCGCAGCCGAACACTATGCGGACACTCTTCTCGAACGCGGGGACGGTGCGAAAACCGAACAGGCCTGCCGTCTCTTCCGCCCCGCACAGTGACGCGCCGAACCAGGCGCCCGCCGACGCGGCCTTCAGGCGGCTGGCGTAATCGAGAAATGTGCAGCCCTCTTTCTTCCTGAAATACGACGAGAGATACTGCGGCGTGACGCCGATCGCCCTCGCGGTTTCCTGGAGATTCGCGCTGTGCCCCGGATTCTTCATGAGGTATTCCCGGATATCCCTGAGGCGGTCCGGGACGGCAGCCGGTCCGGCTTCCGCGGCGCTGTCCGCGTGAATCGGCGCGGCCCTGCTGATCTCCTCGAGGAACGTGATCAGGCAGCGCCTGACGGAGAGAGGAGAGGGGGTTCCGTTTCCGCCCCGGAGGACGGCCAGTTCCCTGAGAGGGGAGGCCGCTCCCTGAAGGGCGGGATATTCCGCGGATGTGAGGACCCTGGTCAGAAGGATGCCGCGCTGTTCCGACTCCGCCGCGTAAAACGGGTGAAGCTCAAGAACCAGGAGAACCGCTGAGCCCGAGGGCTCCGGGATGAAGCGAACCCGTGTCCCGCAGGGCAGCAGAAAGAGCCCCGCTCCCGAGGCGCTGTGCGTGTTTCCGGCTTCGAGGACGGAGATGCGGCCGTCGAGAAGCACCGCAGCCGTGTAGAAGGGACTGCAGTAGTCGTACGCTCGGTTAAGGGAATGAAGATTGAGACTGATGACGGCGTCTTCTGCGGAATGCGGCATGGTTACCTCCGGGTGAGAGCGGACAATCGCGCCGGACGGAAAACCGGCGGGCTCTGCTTCTTCTGCAAGTATAACAGGATGGGACGGAAAATGGATATTGGAGAATAAAAAAACGATGATATAATGAAAAAAGATCCTGACGGCGCGCTGAGCGCAAAAAGAGCCGGGAAGACAGCGGAGTGAGGACATGAACATTTTCAATTACGACAATCCGATCATGCAGTTTCTGATGAAGCTCGCGAGAAGCTTCCTCGCGGGCGCGCTCTGGTTTATCTGCTGCATCCCGCTCTTTACGGTCGGGGCGTCGACGTCGGCGCTCTACTACACGGTCGAGAAGGTCCTGAAAAATGACCTCAGCTACGTCGCGCCGTCCTTCTTCGGGGCGTTTAAGTCCTGCTTCAAAAAGTCCACGCTGCTGTTTCTCCCGGTGCTGGCCGTTGAGCTGGTCTTTGCCGCGGATATCTCCGTCATGAGATGGCTGGCGGACAACGGAAAGCCGGTCGGCAATATCTACCCGCTCTTCTACGTGCTGATGATCCTCGTTGCCCTCTACGCGATGTGGGCGATGTTTCTCACGGCGCGCTTTGAGAATACGCTGAAGAACACCGCGAAGAACGCGCTGTTTCTCATGATCCGCCATCTGGGAACGACGGTGGTCATGGGGCTTATCACCGCGTTTTCGGTACTTGTGGTCTGGCTGATGCCTCCGACACTCCTCCTGATGCCGGTGATCTCGGTCTGGCTGTCCTGCTATTTCGTTGAGCGTGTGTTCCAGCGATACAGCGGGGATGAGAAAATCCACGAGCTTTAAGATGTCCCAAAGTTTCTTTTAACTATTGTTAAATAGACATTTTTTACGTTCAGGGGTTATAGTAGAAAAGGTCCGGATGCCTGTCCGGGCGTGTTTCGTTTATGCGGTTATGGCGGAATTGGCAGACGCGTTGGATTTAGGTTCCAATATCTGATGATGTGCAGGTTCAAGTCCTGTTAGCCGCATTTTCTTTAATCCATTTCCAAAGGAATCCACAATGAAAAAAGAACAGTATGAGTCCATTCATGTGACGGACCTGCGCGAGCTTGCAAAAGCCCGCGGAGTCAGGCGGACGTCTTCTATGAAGAAGGGTGAGCTGATCGAGGCGATGCTCGCCCTCGATGCCGCCTCAGAAAGCGCGGTTTCCGGCAGGGAAGAGGAGAGCGGGGTGCTCTCCGGGGATGCCCGCAGGCCGCGGAACGCCCGCCGGGAGGCGGCCGGGAGAGATAACGGCGCGCGCCGGCAGAGGAACGGCGGGGGGGACGGACCGCGCAGGCAGAGGGGATCCCAGGCCCAAAGAGAGGAAGAGGCTCCCGCGGAAAGCACCGTCGATGAGGGAAAGCAGGAGATTCCCGAGGCTCCGGGAGCTTACGGCGGCATGTGGGAGACACATGAAGACCGCGCCGGGGGAACCGGGGGAGAACACGCGGCGTACGTCCGGGCGGACTATGCGGCTGAACCCGCGGCAGATCATTTCGGCGTGCCGGCCGGAGAGAGCGCGCGGTACGCGGCCGGAGAGCCGGCTGAAGCGGGGCGCGGCCAGGAGCCTGCCGGCGAGGACGCGCGGTACGCGCCCGCTGACCACGCGGGAGAGCCGGCGGAGGCGGCGCGTGAACAGGGGAGGCATCCCCACCGGGGACAGAACGACAAGGAGAAGTCCGAGAAGTCCCTGAGCGAGAGCGGGTCCCAGGTGAGGGGCATACTCGAGGTCATGCAGGACGGCTTCGGCTTTCTGAGAAGCGATAATTTCCTTCCGGGCGAAGACGACATCTATGTGTCGCCGTCCCAGATCCGGAGGTTCAACCTGAAGACCGGCGACATGATCACCGGGAACAAGCGCGAGAAAGCCCAGGGAGAGAAGTACGGGGCGCTGCTCTACGTCTCCAGGGTCAATGACTTCCCCGCGGACGCCGCCAGGAAGCGCAGTGTCTTTGAGAACATGACGCCGATCTTCCCGAACGAGAGGATCAAGCTCGAGAGGCCTGACGGATCCAGGGCCACGAGGATCGTGGACCTCATCAGCCCGATCGGGAAGGGGCAGCGCGGCATGATCGTCTCTCCGCCGAAAGCGGGCAAGACGACGCTGCTGAAGGACATCGCGAAATCGATTCTCACGCAGAACCCCGAGGCGAACCTGATCATCCTCCTGATCGACGAGCGCCCGGAGGAAGTGACCGACATGAAGGAGTCGGTGTTCGGGAAGAACGTGGAGATCATCTACTCCACATTCGATGAGCTCCCGGAACACCACAGGCGCGTGTCGGAGATGGTGATCGAGCGGGCCAAGCGCCTCGTCGAACACCACCAGGACGTCATTATCCTGCTGGATTCCATCACCAGGCTGACCCGGGCCTACAATATCCTCGTGCCGCAGAGCGGAAGGACGCTCTCGGGAGGTCTCGACCCGACGGCGCTGTACATGCCGAAGAGGTTCTTCGGGGCGGCGAGAAACATGCGGGAGGGAGGGAGCCTGACGATCCTCGCGACCGCCCTCGTCGACACCGGCAGCAAGATGGACGACGTCGTCTACGAGGAGTTCAAGGGAACCGGCAACATGGAGCTGATCCTTGACCGGAAGCTGCAGGAGCGGAGGATTTTCCCGGCCATCGACATCGTGAAGTCCGGGACGAGGCGGGAGGACCTGCTTCTGACGCCGCGGGAGTACAAGGCGGTCGACATCATGAGGCGGAAGATGAACGGCCTCAAGGCCGAGGAGGCGGTGGAGCAGATCATACAGGCGTTCTCGCATTTTCCGACGAATGAGATGGTCGTCAACGTGATCCTTCAGAAATGGGGCTCCTGACCCCTGTACGGCTCAAAAAAGCCCTTGCAAAGAGGCCGCTGATATGCTAAGATATGATCTGCTGTTTATCAGATGATTATGAAACAAACATATAAAGAGGTGAGGACAATGAAGGAAGGAATCCATCCGTCGTACTACCAGGCAACCGTGACCTGCAACTGTGGCAACACATTTACAGTCGGTTCCACCAAGAAGGACATCCACGTTGAAATCTGCTCCAAGTGCCACCCGTTCTACACGGGACAGCAGAAGGCCGCGCAGGCCCGCGGGCGTATCGAGGCGTTCAACAGGAAGTACGGTATGGCTGGCGCAGGCGCGCAGTAAATCTTATCAGATGATTCGGGGACGGGCTGAGCACAGCTCGTCCCTATTGTGTTTATTGAGGTATCATTATGCAGAAGAATTCCGGAATCGGCGGCCAGGCGGTCATGGAAGGAATCATGATGAGGAACGCCGATAAATACTCGATCGCGGTCAGGAAGCCGGACGGCGGAATCGAGACGAAGATCAGCGACTATCGGAGCATCTGTCCCTGGAAGGGTGTCTGGAAGGTGCCCCTCCTCCGGGGCGTCGTGTCCTTTATCGACTCGCTCGTCGTCGGGATGTCGTCCCTGATGTTCTCTGCCGATGTCGCGGTGGAGGAAGAGGAGGAGAAGCCCGCGAAGGAGAAGACGGAAGCCGAGAAGGCGAAGGAGGAGAAGACCTGGAAGGTGCTGATGACGGTAACGGTCATCGTGTCGGTGGCATTTTCGATCCTGCTCTTCATGATGCTCCCGTTCTGGCTCGCCGGGTTTATGAGGAAGGCCGGGGTCCCGGACGTCGCCGTGAACTTCACGGAGGCGATCCTCCGGCTCGCGATCTTCTTCGCCTACATGCTCCTTATCTCCAGAATGAAGGATATCCAGAGGGTTTTTGCCTACCACGGCGCGGAACACAAGTGCATCAACTGCATCGAGCACGGGATGGACCTCACGGTGGAGAACGTCCTCAAGTCTTCCCGCCAGCACAAGCGGTGCGGGACGAGCTTCCTGCTCATCGTGATCAGCATCTCGGTGATCGCGTTCCTGATTCTCGGGCTCTTCGGAATTCAGTCGGGGCTCTGGAGGTTCCTCTGGAGACTGATCCTGATCCCTCTGATCGCCGGCGTATCCTATGAGATCCTGAAGTACAGCGGAAGCCACGACGGGAAGTGCATCAACGCCCTGACAAAGCCGGGGCTCCAGATGCAGCTGCTCGTCACGAGGGAGCCCGACGAGAAGATGTGTGAGGTCGCGATCACCGCGATCGAGGCGGTCTTCGACTGGCGCGAGTGGCAGGGAAAGAACTTGGAGAAGGCGGACGCGTAGATGACTTTTGGCGGGCTTCGAAGGGAAGGGACTTCCCGGCTCAGCGGGAGCGGGGTTTCGGACGCGCTTCACGACGCGACGGAACTTCTTCTCATCTCATCCGGGCTGTCCATGACCACTTATATTCTGAGGCAGGGGGAGGAGGCTCCGGAGGAGACCGCGGAGAAGTACCGGGAGCTGATCGCGAGGCGCGAGGCGAGGGAACCCCTGCAGTACATCACCGGCACCGCCCCGTTCTTCGGAAGGGAGTTCAGGGTGAGACCGGGCGTGCTGATCCCGAGATTCGACACGGAGACGCTCGTCGAGGCGCTCCTGCCGCGTCTTTTGCCCGGGATGCGGCTCCTTGACCTCTGTACGGGGAGCGGGTGTGTGCTGATCTCGCTCCTGCTGTCGGGGCCCGGAGGGCTTTCCGGGACGGGAACGGACGTCTCGGTGGAGGCGCTTGCCGTCGCGCAGGAGAACGCGGAGCTGCTCGGCGCGGACGCGGAGTTCGTCCGGGCGGACCTCTTTCCGGACGACGGGAAAACCTATGACCTGATCTCCGCGAACCCTCCGTACATACGGAGTGAGCTGATACCGGGGCTTGATCCCGAGGTGTCCGTCCATGAGCCGCGTCTCGCGCTCGACGGGGGCGCCGACGGCCTCGATTTCTACAGGCGGATCACGGCGGAGGTTCCCGGGCGTCTCGCGGACGGCGGCGTTCTCGGCGTCGAGATCGGATACGACCAGGCCGAGGACGTGGTAGAACTCATGAAAAATGCCGGTTTTACGCAGATCGCCATCCATCGCGATCTGGGATGGAACACGCGGGCGGTGACCGGGGTGAAGGACGGAAGCATATGTTAGACAGGCTTGAGACAATAGCGGTGAGACAAAAGGAGATCCTGGCGGAGCTCGCCTCTCCCGCGGTTTCGGGGGATGCGGCAAGGATGACCGCCCTCATGAAGGAGCAGGCCGAACTGCTCCCGCTTGTCGGGACATACGACGAATACCTGGAGGCGAAGAAGTCCGAGGAGGACTGCAGGGAGCTGCTGGGCGAAGAGAGCGATCCCGAGATGAGGGCGATGCTGAAGGAAGAGATCCTGGAGGCGGGCCGGAAGGCGGAAGAGCTTGAGGAGCGCCTGAAGATCCTTCTGCTCCCGAAGGACCCCGACGACGAGAGAAATGTCATCGTCGAGATCCGGGCGGGCGCCGGAGGGGACGAGGCGGCGCTCTTCGCCGCCGATCTCTGCAGGATGTACATGAGGTACGCGGACAGGAAGGGATTCCGGTGCGAGACCGCCTCCATGAACGAGAACGGGCTCGGCGGCTTCAAAGAGATCACCTTCATGATCAGCGGCAGAGGCGTCTATTCCAGGCTCAAATACGAGAGCGGAACCCACAGGGTGCAGAGGGTCCCGGAGACCGAGAGCGGCGGGCGGATCCATACGTCGACGGCGACGGTCGCGATCATGCCCGAGGCGGAGGACGTCGATGTGGAGCTCGACATGAACGACTGCAGGTTCGACGTATTCCGCGCGTCCGGCAACGGGGGCCAGTGCGTCAACACGACGGATTCCGCTGTCAGGCTGACCCACATTCCCACGGGGATCGTCATCTCCTGCCAGGACGAGAAATCCCAGATCAAGAACAAGTCGAAGGCCTTGAAGATCCTGAGATCCAAGCTCTACGACCTGAAGCAGAGGGAACTCCAGAACGAGAGGGCTGAGCTTCGGAGGAGCCAGGTCGGGACCGGCGACCGGTCGGAGAAGATCAGGACCTATAATTTTCCCCAGGGAAGGGTGACCGACCACAGAATTCATCTGACAACTCACAGAATAGACAGTATAATGGACGGAGATCTCGACGAGATCATCGACGGGCTGACAGCCGCGGACAACGCGGCGGCGCTCGCGAGAGCCGACGAAGGGGGAGGATCGTCCTCATGACAAAGACATCTCTTGTCATCATGGCGGCAGGGATCGGCAGCCGCTACGGCGGCGGAATCAAGCAGATGGATCCGCTGGGACCGGCAGGCGAGATTATGCTGGATTACTCCGCATACGACGCCATCGAGGCCGGATTCGACCGCATCATCTTCGTGATCAGGAAGGATATCGGGGAGGAGTTCAGGAGCCTCATCGGCGGCAGGATCGGCCGCTTCGCGGAGGTCTGCTACGCCTTCCAGGAGCTGGATGACCTCCCGGAGGGGTTCAGCGTCCCCGAGGGGAGGGTGAAGCCCTGGGGCACCGGCCAGGCCCTGCTCGCCGCGGAGGACCTGATCAGCGGGCCGTTCGCCGTGGTGAACGCCGATGACTACTATGGGAAGGCAGGTTTCGCCGCGCTTCACCGCTTCCTGACGGAGGAGGCCTCCGCGGAGAGCGGAAAGGAGCTGATCGCCATGACTGCGTTCACTCTTGTCAACACCCTGTCGGAGAACGGCGGCGTGACGAGGGGGATCCTTGACATCGGGGAGGACGGGCGCCTTCGCGGCATCAGTGAAACCCGGAACCTGATCCGGACCGACGAAGGACCGGCGGTCATGACGGACGGCGGACTTCTGCACATCGCGCCCGAGACCCCGGTTTCGATGAACATGTGGGGATTCCGGCCGTCATTTATCGGCTGCCTGAGGGAGAGATTTCCGATCTTTCTTGAATCCCTCGGCGAGAACGCCCTGACAGCGGAGTTCCTGCTCCCCGAGATCGTCGGGGAGATGACCGGGAAGGGGGAAGCCGAGGTGAGGATTGTCCGGAGCCCGGACACCTGGTTCGGGGTCACCTACGCGGAGGACCGGGAGTACGTCAGGGGGCGGTTCAGGGAGCTCGCGGAGCAGGGAGTCTACAGGACGCCGCTCTTCGAGGAGGGTCCGGCCGGAGAGGAGTAAAAAGCGGCGCCGCCCGGACGGGCAGGATGCCGGTTTTATGGGAAACAAGGCAATACAGGTGTTTCAGAAAGGGGAGAATGCGATGGGAAAGTATTTCGGTACCGACGGATTCAGGGGAGAAGCGAACGTCACGCTGACGGCGGAGAAAGCCTTTAAGGTCGGCCGCTATCTGGGCTGGTACTACGGGACAAAGCACCCGGACGGAAAGGCGCAGATCGCGATCGGCAAGGATACGCGGCGCAGCAGCTACATGCTCGAGGACGCGCTCTGCGCGGGCCTCACGTCTTCAGGCGCGGACGTCTACCTGCTCCACGTCACGACGACCCCGTCCGTCTCCTATGTGGTCAGGACAGACGGCATGGACTGCGGGATCATGATCTCCGCGAGCCACAATCCGTTCTATGACAACGGCATCAAGATCATGCGGGCCAACGGACAGAAGATCGAGGCCGAGATCGAGACGAAGATCGAGGAATACATCGACGGCCTGATCGACGAGATCCCCTATGCCACGAGAGAGGGCATCGGAAGGACAATCGATTTCTCCGCGGGGAGAAACCGGTATATCGGCTACCTGATGACGATCCCGACGAGGGCGTTCAAGGGCTTCCGCGTCGGTCTCGACTGCGCGAACGGCAGCTCCTCGGCGATCGCGAAGAGCGTCTTCGAGGCGCTCGGGGCCAAGGTCGTCGTCATCAACAATTCGCCCGACGGCACGAACATCAACCGGGGCTGCGGATCCACGCATATCGAGGCGCTCCAGAACCTCGTCACGGACAACGCGCTGGACGTCGGGTTCGCCTATGACGGCGACGCCGACAGGTGCCTTGCCGTGGATGAGCACGGAAATGTCGTGAACGGCGACCACATCATGTTCATGTGCGGGAAATATCTCCACGAGGTGGGGCAGCTCCCCGATGAGACGGTCGTGACGACCGTGATGTCGAACATCGGTCTCTACAAGGCCCTCGAGGCGAACGGGATGAAGAGCGTCCAGACCAAGGTCGGGGACAAGTACGTCGCGGAGTGCATGATGGACAACGGGTACGAGATCGGCGGCGAACAGTCCGGACATATCATTTTCAGCAAATACGCGACGACGGGCGACGGAATCCTGACTTCGCTCATGGTTATGCAGACGATGATCGAGAAGAAAGCCTCCCTGTCCGCGCTGGCCGGCGAGATGAAGGTGTATCCGCAGGTCCTGAAGAACGTCAGGGTGGCGGACAAGGCGGCGGCCCAGGCGAATCCGAAGGTCCAGGAGGCCGTCAGGGCGGCGGCCGCGGCACTCGGGAGCGACGGGAGGATCCTCGTCCGCGAGAGCGGGACCGAGCCCAAGATCAGGGTCATGGTCGAGGCGACGTCCTATGAGATCTGTGAGAAGTATGTGGGAAGCGTCATCGATGTGATTAACGGAGAGGGACTTGCAGTTGAAGGCTAAGATGCTTGCCGCGGCTTCGCTCGCGGCCCTGCTGCTCGCGGGGTGCGCGAGATCCGACGCGAAAGCCGCGTATACGGCCGCCTGTGCCGCTCTCGAGAGCGGTGACGCGGCGGCTGCCGAGGAGGGTTTCCGGGGCGTCATCAACGCGGGATACTTCCTGTCCCATGCCTACAGGGGCATCGGGCTGGCGCAGATGAGACAGGGAGATTTCGCGGACGCCTGCATCTCCCTCGAGAAGAGCCTGCTCTATATCGAGGACGAGTCGGACGGGTTCATCAGGGACGTGAATCTCTACCTGGCATTCTGCCGGGAGCGGCAGGGCCAGTACGACAAGGCGATGGAGATCCTCAACACGCTGATCATGAAATCGCCCGACACGGAATCCCTGTATCTCCGGGGCAGGCTGAACCTGCGGAACGGGGATCTCAAGGCAGCCAGGAAAGATTTCGACCAGGCGATCTCGATGGGGGCGGATTACGACCTCTACATCAATATCTATGAGCTCTACGAGTCCGAGGACAAGAGCGGGGACGGGGCCTATTACCTGGAGGAGGCGCTGGAAGCCGCCGCCAGCAACGAGGATGACCTCTACAACCAGGGACTCGTGAGCTACTATCTCCAGAACTACGAGGAGGCGAAGGATACGCTGATCAGGGCGGTGCGCCGCGACAGCGGAGACAGCCGCTCGGTCTTCCTGCTCGGCAAGGTTTACCTCGCGATGGACGATGTCGCTGACGCGAGGGCGGTCTTCCGCGAGCACACGGACGACAAGGGGACCGCGGCATACGCCTACAACGGCCTGGCGCTCTGCGACATTGCCGTCGAGGACTATGAGAACGCCCTGCAAAACGTCCGGGCGGGACTTGAGATCGGAGATCCCGAAGCCGAGCAGGGACTTCTCTTCAACGAGATCGTCATCTGCGAGCACATGCGGGACTGGTCCGCCGCGAAAGCGAAAGCGGCCGCCTATGTCGGCCGCTATCCGTCGGACGCCGCGGGGCTCCGTGAGTACGAGTTCCTCGTATCGAGGTGACGACGGTCACTCGATCCGCCCGTATGAATAACCGGATCTCAGCGTGACGCCCTTCTCCCTGGCCAGCTCCGACACCGTCACGAGCCGGAAACCGCGCTCCTGAAGCGCCGGGATCAGTCTTCTCGTGGCATCCACGGACGCCTGGTAGATCTCGTGCATCAGGATGATGTCTCCGTCCGAGACGTTGTTCATGACTGTGTTATAGGTGGAATCCGCGTTCTTCGTCGACCAGTCGAGCGTGTCGATCGACCACATGATCATCGGCATCCCGAAAGAATTCTCGATCACGGAGCTGTTGTAGCCGCCTCCCGGGGGCCGGAACAGCGTCGGGTTGTCGCCGGTCACGGACCGGATGACGTCGTTGGTGGAGGATATCTCCTCCGCGATGTCGTCGCCGCTCAGGTGGGTCAGGGTGCTGTGGTCCCAGGAGTGGTTGCCCTGCTCCATGCCCATGTCGTGTTCCCTTCTCACCGCGTCGGCGTAGTAGTTGACCTGTTCGCCGATCATGAAAAATGTCGCGTCGGCGTCATACTCGTCCAGAATATCCAGAAGCGTGTTCGTGTACTCGCCGGGCCCATCATCGAAGGTCAGCGCCACCGCCGGCCCCGTCGCCCTCTTCTTCGAGGCGTCGTAGAGACCGTTCTCATCGAACCAGCAGTCCTCGTCATTGATGGTCACCCAGCCGGTGACCGCGGCCCCGGTATCCCTGTCGAAGTAGTAGGTGTCGTTCCCGTCGTCCTGCCAGCCGGTCAGGTTCACCCCGTCGTAGCCGAAGCAGTAGGTCTTTCCGTCGATATCATAGATGCCGGTGATCATGGCCCCGTCGTTGTCAAAATAGACCCGGCCTATATCCGGCTCCTGCCATCCCGTGAGCGCGTACCCGTCCTGGCCGAACAGGTAGACGCTGCCGTCGGTGTCCGTAAACCAGCCCGTCATCCTCGTCCCGGACGCGTCCAGATAGTAGCGCCCGTCGAGATCGCTCTGCCAGCCGGTGAGAACCGGCCCGGCCGGAGATGATGAGCTGCCGGAATCATCCGTCTCCGCGGGCTCGCTCGTGTCGAGCCCCGGGATAAAGATTTCCCCGGATTCCGTCACGGACGGCCTGGGTCCCTTCACAACCCGGAAGATACCGGCTGCGAGGAGCACCGCGGCAGCGGTACAGGCGGTGACGCCGGTCAGGAGCCGTCGGCGCTTCTTTCGCCGGCGCTTCTCTATCAGCTCTTCGCGTGTCAAAACAAAAAACCCCCGATTATTGGAATAATCCCCCATAGCCCGGGACGCCTGAAAGCCGTCCGGGCAGCATCAGTATACATGATTATATCACAAGTGTCGGCCTGATGAGGAGTAAAATGCCGGAGGGACAAAAAGAGGCGGACTCCACCGCGTGGAATCCGCCTCTTTTTCGCAGTCAGGTCAGATGAGCTCAGGCCCCGTAGGGATTTGAGAGCCCCTTTTCCTTCATCTTCATGGCCCTCACCTTGAGAGGAAGACCGAAGAGCGTGATAAAGCCGTCCGCGTCGTGGTGGTCGTAGAGATCCCCTGTCGTAAAGGACGCGAGGCTCTCATCGTAGAGCGAGAACGGGGACGTCGTGCCGGCCTTGATGATATTGCCCTTGTAGAGGCGGAGATGGACCTCGCCCGTCACATACTCCTGCGTGACGTCGACGAACGCCTTGATGGCGTCGCAGAGCGGTGTGTACCATTTCCCTTCGTAGACGACCTGGGCGAGCTTCTCGCCGAGGATCTTCTTCTCCTCGAGCGTCGCGCGGTCGAGGACGAGCTCCTCGAGCTGCTCGTGCGCCGCCATGAGGATCGTCCCGCCCGGCGTCTCGTAGACGCCGCGGCTCTTCATCCCGACGACGCGGTTCTCGACGATGTCGACGATGCCGATGCCGTTCTCCCCGCCGAGCGTGTTGAGTCCGCGGATGATGTCGGCGACCTTCATCTTCTTTCCGTTGAGGGAGGTCGGAATGCCCTTCTCGAAGGTCAGCGTCACCTCGGTCACCTTGTCCGGCGCTTTCTCCGGGGTGACGGAGAGGACCAGCATGTGGTCGTAGTTCGGCGCCTCGGAGGGATTCTCGAGCTCGAGTCCCTCGTGGCTGATGTGCCACAGGTTGCGGTCGCGGCTGTAGCTGGAGGAGTGGTCGAACGGGAGATCGATGCCCTTGCTCCTGCAGTAGTCCAGCTCGTCGTCGCGGGACCTGAACGTCCAGACGTCAGTCATTCTCCAGGGGGCGATGATCTTGAGATCCGGAGCCATCGCGCGGATGCCGAGCTCGAAGCGGATCTGGTCATTGCCCTTTCCGGTCGCGCCGTGGCAGATGGCGACAGCACCTTCCTTCCTGGCGATCTCGACGAGCTTCTTCGCGATCGCGGGACGCGCCATGGAAGTG
>CACYEN010000077.1 GCA_902773435.1 uncultured Lachnospiraceae bacterium
AGAAATCAAGTTACCGGTGGCCTACGCGACGTGGTCTGGCCACCGAAATCAAGGAAATCAAGTTACCGATGGCCGCGCCGAGGAGTCTGTGCAGTCTGAGCAGTCCAGACAGCCTGGATGGTCTGTGCAGTCTGAACAATCCCGGGCAGTCTGGATGGTCTGGGCGGTCTGGGCAATCCGGGCCACCGTAAATGAGAACCGACTGAAACTTACACTTGGAGAGGAGCTGAGGCATGGAAGACTGGACTAATGAGAAGGAGAGGAATGATCAGCCGGCCGGCGGGGACAGAACCACCGGAGAAATCCGGAAATCCGGCATCCTTCCATCCCTTCCGGAACATGAAATCAGAATGTTTGATGGGAAGCTCACGATCAATCTTCACAGCGTACCGGACCCGGTGAATCCGGATTCGGCGGTCTGTTTTTTCGCGGACGGGACACTGGAGCTGACAGATCCGTTCGTCGAGCCCCAGCCCAGACTCGATCCGGAGAAGGGCTTTGAATTCTGCCTAAATCTTCCGAAGCCGGAGCGGATTCTCGCGATCCGCCAGCATGCAAGCTGGTGGACACGGCCGGTATTCCCGGATTCCCTGCAGAGTATCCCGGATCGGACACAGATGCTTCTCCTCAAGTATCCCGAGGGGACATGCGCGGTGCTGGCGGTCTGCGATGAGATATACAGGGCTGACTTTTATAGTCCGCGCGAACGAGTACTTCCGGGTGAGAAAGATGGAACCGACTTCCACGGGCAAGGCGAAAGAGTGCCAGTGGAATCGCCGCAGGCATCGGTATCGCTGCAGGCTTCGGAATCGCCGCAGCCACCGGAACCGCGGGAATTCAATGAAACTGAAACGGAAAGCCTGTCAGTCCGCTGCGCGTCGAACCGCGTCGGGGACTGCAACGTGCACACGCTCTTCGCGGCGGCAGCCTGGGATGAGAATCCTTATCTTGCGATCCGCAAAGCCGCAAAGTCTGCGGCCGCAGCGAAAGCGGGAGGGATATGTGAGCGCGGGGAGAGGACATTTCCGGAGATACTCGAGGGGTTCGGCTGGTGTACGTGGAACGCATTTTACAGGGAAGTCTCGGAGGAAGGGATCATAGCGAAGCTTGACGAGTTCCGCAGGAAAAACATTCCCGTAAAATGGATCCTCATCGACGACGGCTGGATGGACGCCGACGACGCGAAGACGACGCTCAGGGGGCTTGACGCGGATCCGGTAAAATTTCCGGGCGGCCTGGCCGGGACCGTGAAGAGAATCCGGGAGGAGTACGGCATTCTGCATGTCGGGGTCTGGCACTCGGTGACAGGCTACTGGAATGGAATCGAGCCCGGGTCAGAGGCGGACCGGCTTCTCGCCGGAGGCACGAGGCATCTGCCGGACGGCAGGATAGTGATTGATGCGGATCCGGAGAGGGCGTTTACATTTTACGATACGTGGCATTCCTATCTGAGGAAATGCGGCATCGACTTCGTCAAAGTGGACTCCCAGAGCGCAATGTCGGTGTTCTACCGTGGAATCGAGTCCTATGGGACGGTTTCAGGTGCAATCATGAGCGGCCTGGAGAGGTCGGCGGAAAAGAATTTCGACGGAGCACTCATCAACTGCATGGGCATGGCTCCCGAGGAAGTCTGGTCGAGGGAGAGATCGGCGGTGACGCGCACGAGCGATGATTTCTTCCCGAATGAGCCCGACAGCTTTATCGAGCATGCGATGCAGAATGCCTACAACTCGCTCTGGACGGGAACTTTCTATGTCGGGGACTGGGATATGTTCTTCACGGATCACCCGGACGCGAAGCTTCACGCGATTCTCCGGGCGGTCAGCGGCGGCCCTGTCTATGTGAGCGACCAGGTAGGACAGACGGATCCGTCGTGGCTGAGGTTCCTCATGGATGAGGAGGGACGCGCGAAACGCTGTGACGGGCCGGGGCTTCCGGCGCCAGATTCACTGTTTGAGAATCCGCGGAAGAACGGAATTCTCAAGGTCGTGAACCGACGCGGGGATCGCTTTATGATCGCGGCGTTTGACCTTGCGCGAAATGAAGAGGAGACGCGTGCCGAAATCACGTGCGCGGATCTCGAGCCGGTGACGGAGGAGGCCGGAGGGGCCTACCGGGTTACGGCGCAGTTTGGCGGCGGTTCAGGCGAGATCGGTCCGGGACGCGGTTTCTCATTCACGCTTCCTCGCGGGGACGCGGAGCTGTTCATCCTGGAGAGGCTCGAGGAGACATAAAGAGGAGGACGAAAAGCGCCGGAACAGGAGCGTCAGAACAGGGGCGCAAGAACAGGGGCGTCAGAACAAGAGCAGTATAGACAAGAGCGATAAAACAGAGTAACACAACGAGCTACAACGCGACACAACGAACACGAGGAGGAACATATGAATCGGAGCTGCGGAGTACTTCTTCCAATATTTTCTCTCCCGGGAAGATACGGCATTGGCTGCTTTTCCGAGGAAGCGTACAGGTTTGTGGATTTTCTCGCGAAGTCGGGGCAGACCTACTGGCAGATACTTCCGGTGGGACCGACGGGGTACGGGGATTCGCCGTATCAGTCATTTTCGACATTTGCCGGAAATCCCTATTTTATCAGTCTTGAGGAGCTGATC
Organism: uncultured Lachnospiraceae bacterium; assembly: GCA_902773435.1. Lineage (GTDB taxonomy): Bacteria > Bacillota > Clostridia > Lachnospirales > Lachnospiraceae > Chordicoccus. Next base: position 2,610 of record CACYEN010000077.1, read on the forward strand.
CGGCAGGGCCTGCTGACGGAGGAGGAGTGTGCGGAAGCGGGTCTCGACAGTGAAAACTGCAGAAACACCGCCGGCAGCGGAGCCCCGGGACGCGCAGGAAGAGAGATCGACTACGGCCTGCTCTACAGCGCGAGGATTCCGCTGCTCCGCAAAGCCTACGGGCGGAGCGGGCACAGGGAGACGGAGGAGTTCAGGACATTTTTATCTGAAAATGACTACTGGCTCCCGGACTACGCCCTCTTCATGGCGGTGAAGGACGCCCACGGCGGCGCCGCGCTGGATTTCTGGGAGGAGGATATCCGGGGGGGAGACCCTGCGGCGAAGGCCGCCTGGCTGGAAAAGCTCTCCGACGAGGTCGGCTTCTACGAATATATTCAGTATGAGTTTCTGCGCGAGTGGAAGGCACTCAGGACATACGCCTCGGAGCAGGGAATCCGGATTATCGGGGATATCCCGATCTACGTCTCGGCAGACAGCTCCGACTTCTGGGCGCACCGCGATCTCTTCATGCTGGATGACCGGAAGCGGATCCGCCTGGTGGCGGGCGTTCCGCCCGACGGCTTCTCCGCGGACGGACAGCTCTGGGGAAATCCCCTCTACGACTGGGAGCGCCACGCGGCGGACGGATATGACTGGTGGATCCGCCGCATCGCGAAGTGCAGGGAGCTGTATGACGTGATCAGGATTGACCATTTCCGGGGATTTGATGAATTCTTCGCGATCCCGGCGGAGGACACCGACGCGAAGAACGGCCGCTGGGAAAAAGGCCCCGGCACCGCGCTGTTTGACGCCCTCCGGGAGAAGTTCGGCGAGACGCCGATCGTCGCGGAGGACCTCGGCTACGTGACGGACACGGTGCGGAAACTGGTCCGCGACACCGGGTTCCCGAATATGAAGGTGCTGGAATTTGCGTTTGACTCGAGGGATTCGACCGGCGCGGCGGAGTACCTGCCCTACCGCTATCAGCACAACTGCGCGGTATACACGGGCACGCACGACAATGAGACCGTGAGGGGGTGGATCGACAGCATTCTTCCGGAGGAACTTCAGCTGGTGAAGGATTATCTTGATGTCAGGTCCGACGACCCGCAGGAGATCGTGGAGAGGATGATCTCCGCGGCGCACTCCTCGGTGGCGGACCTCTGCGTGATACCGATGCAGGATTACCTCGGGCTCGACAATTCGGCCAGGATCAATCATCCCTCGACTCAGGGCACAAACTGGAAATGGCGCCTGAGCGGAGAGGAACTGACCGAAGAGCTCGCGGGACGTCTGCTCAGGCTTGCGCGGCTTTATGGGCGGTCCACGAGGTAAATTCCAATGCAAATTCCGAGGTAAAATCCAATATTTCCCGGGTCTTTAACCCGGGTCTTTAACC
>CACYEN010000078.1 GCA_902773435.1 uncultured Lachnospiraceae bacterium
ATTCCGCCATCGTGATGCCGGTGTAGATCGAGGCCTCGCGGGCCGCGACCGGCATGTCGGAGGTGTTCGCGATCAGGACGGTTCTCTGCATCAGCGACTCGCCCGTCCGCGGATCCTTCAGTTCCGGAAACTCGTTGAGAACGTCGGTCATCTCATTTCCGCGCTCGCCGCATCCGATGTAGACGACGATGTCGGCTTCCGCCCACTTCGCGAGCTGGTGCTGCGTGACCGTCTTTCCGGACCCGAACGGGCCGGGAATCGCGGCGACGCCGCCCTTCGCGATCGGGAAGAAGGCGTCGATGACGCGCTGGCCCGTGATGAGGGGCATATCCGGCGGCAGCTTCTTGCTGTAGGGGCGGCCGCGCCTGACCGGCCATCTCTGCATCATCGTCAGGTTCTTATCCCCCTCGGGAGTCGAGACGACGGCGACCGTGTCCTCGACCGTATAAGCCCCCGAACTGATCGCGCTGATCTTTCCGGCGACCCCGTAGGGGACCATGATCTTCTGCGTGACGACCGGAGTCTCCTCCACCGTCCCGATGATGTCCCCGGCTTCGACCTCGTCGCCGACCTGGACGCACGCCTTGAACTCCCACTTCTTCTCCCTGTCGAGAGCCGCGGCCTCGACGCCGCGGGAGAGCAGGTTGCTTCCGGTCATCTCGATGATCTTGTTGAGGGGGCGCTGAATACCGTCGTAGATGGAGCTGATCAGCCCCGGCCCGAGTTCGACCGAGAGCGGAACATCCATGGACTCCACCGGCTCGCCGGGGCCGAGTCCCTGCGTCTCCTCGTAGACCTGGATCGACGCCTGATCTCCGTGCATCTCGATGATCTCGCCGATCAGACGCTCCCGGCTGACGCGCACGACGTCGTACATATTCGCGTCACGCATCCCCGTGGCAATAACCAGAGGTCCCGCAACCTTTAATATCGTACCTGTGCTCATATGCCTAATACCATCCTTTATCACTTAAGCCGCACGCCGCGGGTCGTCAGAGGATGATCCCCCCGCGGCTGCTCACCATTGCTCGCTGCCAAACAGTATATCCGGACCCGCGGCTGCTCGTCACTGCCCGCTGCCAAACAGAATGTCCGAACCCACGGCCTGCTCGACCGTCTTTCTGACTCTCGTCACACCGTCTCCGGTATTGCCCTTCACCCCGGGGATCAGGATGATCGCAGGCATGATCTGGCCGTCATATCTTGCGAGCTCCTTCCCGAGCCTCTTCGCGAGATTCTCCGTGACGTAGATAACCCCGTAGTCGCTGCCCGCTATCGTGTGGATCGTCCTGGCCGCCTCCTCGGTGCTCGTGCTCTCTTCGATGGGAAAGATCGTAAGCCCGAGAGAAGCGAAGCCGTAGATGCTGTCGTAATCGCCCGCTACCGCTATCTTATACATACATCTCCCTTACCCTTTCCCGCACCGCGTCCTCGGAGAATCCGTTGGCCTTCGCGGTCAGTATGACGCGGACGGTCCTGATCTCGTTCATCCTCGCGAGATACCAGGCGATCACCGGATCCATCGACACGGAATTCGCCTTCTGCGGCTTGATCGTCCGGATCAGGCGGTTGTCGCACCAGCGCTCGAAAGCCGACGGGGATTTGCGGAGAGCTTCCGCTCCCTCCCTGAACCCGTGGTTCTCGAGGTATCCGAGAAGCTTCTCCTCGCTCTCGGAGGCCGCTCTCGCGAGCTCCCCGACATCGAGCGATTCGCAGGGGGCGAGCGCCTTCTTCAGGAACGCCAGGTTCTTCCCCGTGCGGAGCGCCCTGACGGCGATCCTGATATCGGTCACCGCGACGGTCGACTCAACGTACTCGCGGAGAAGACGGCTCTCCGACCGCTTCCCGTCCGCGAGCATCGCGTCCAGGCAGGCCCGGTCGACGATCACGTCGCAGAGCTGGCCGTCCCCGGTCTTCATCATGGCCTCGTGCGCCTCTTCGGCCGCGGCCCTCATGTGCTCCGGCAGCTCGTCGTAGGCCCGGTCCTTCATGATCCGGGGCATATCTTCAGCGCCGTACTTCTCGACCGGATAAAAGGCCGCGGGATGCTGCTCCGAGGTCACGATCTCCTTCACGGCCGCCTTCAGGTTGTGATAGAGATTGGGGTAAGAGAGCACAGCGAGGACCGAGGGATCGATCTTCAGCTCCCTGATGAGAGCGAGCGTCTTCTCCTCCTCCGCGGCCAGGACGCTCTCGGCGCCCGTGTCCGAACCCTGCTCTCCCCAGCCCTTGTCGCGGACATAGGCGAGCACGGATTTCTCGTCCTTCATGCCCGCCATCTGCTCGATATCCGTATTTGAGAGAAGGTACTTCTCCCGTACGCGGATCCGCGCCACTGCATATACATAACTCAGATCACCCATCCGGGTCTCTCCTTACGCAATCCAAAAGAATTAACTGATGTCAAAATGGTTCCCGCAGCCCGGGGGATATTCTCTCACCAGAGTGTCCTGCACACGATATCCTGGAGAAGATCCCTCTTCCCGGAGAACAGGGCCTTCAGCGTGCAGTTCTCGTCGATTCCGCCGTAGCGGAGCAGAATCCCGCTGTCGATCGGCGCGGCTTCTTCGGAGATCGTGAGCTTTCCGCCCGCCTTCTCCGCGGCCGCCGCGGCCCTCCCGGCGAAATCGGCGGGAAGACGCTTCATGTCCGCTTCCGAAAGAAGCAGCGTTCCCTCCGCCGCGCGGGCGTTCTTCTCGATCAGTTTTTCAAGGAGGCTGAAATAATCCGCGTCACCGAGCCCGCGGAGCTTCTCCTCCGCAGCGCTGATCACATGATCGATAATCTCCTGCTTCGCGGCAAGGATTGCCTGCCGTCTGCGAAGCGCGATCTGGGATTCCACCCGCTTTCCGTAGTCGACGGCGTCCCGTTCGGCCTTCTCGGCGGCGAGATCCGCCTCGGCGCGAATCTGCTCCGCGGCTTCTTTCTCCGCGGCGGCAGCCTTCTCCTTCGCCTCCGCGATCAGGCTCTCGGCGTCCGCTCCGGCTTCCCGCAGGATTTCATCCGTAATATTCTTAATATCTGCCATCTGCCCTCTCCTGACCAGGATCAGTGAATGTTGGTGATAACAAGGATGGAGATGAGGAGCGCGAGAATCGCGTAGGTCTCAACCATCGCCGGGAAGAGCATCGCCTTGCCGAACTGGTCCGGCTTCTTGGCGATGATGCCGATCGAAGCGACAGACGTCCTGCCCTGATGATAAGCCGAGACGAGGCCGACGATCGCGATCGGAAGGCACGCGAGAAGATACATGAGGCCCGTGTGAGTGTCAGTGATGGGGTTGCCTCCGAGGATGCCGATCTGGGAAAGCGTGATAAATGTGACAAGAAGTCCGTAGATACCCTGTGTACCGGGAAGCAGCTGCATGATAAGAACCTTGGCGAACTGGTCCGGATCTTCCGAGACAACGCCCGCGGCCGCCTGGCCGGCGATCCCGACGCCCCACGCCGAACCGATACCTGCAAGGGCAGTCGAAAGAACCGCTCCCGTCAATGCCAGCACCATACCGAGTGTCATAATACTTTGTCCTCCTTGATTTCTATATATTTATTTGTTGTTCCGAAGGGTGCGAAGGGTTTTCCGCCTCCTTCATAGAATTTACCGAAAAACTCGACGAACTGAAGCCTGTTCGTGTGGACGTAGGCGCCGAGCGCGTTGATCGCGATATTCAGCGCGTGTCCGAGAAGGAACACGAGGATGAAGCCGACCACCCCGATCGGGCTCTTGCCGACCATCCCCGCCATCAGGTTGATGACGTTCGCGATGACGCCCGTGGCGAGGCCGAGGGCGAGAAGTCTCGAGTACGAGAGCACGTCCGAGAGCCAGCTCGTGACCCCATAGATATCGTACGCGCCGAGCGCGATTCGAAGGCCCCAGTTCCTGTTCGCCCTCCCCGACATGATGAGGATCGTCACGAGGCCGATGAGGGTCAGCACCTTGGCCACTGTCCCGAACCATCCGGGGAACGTCATCTCCATGCCGGAGATCGACTTGAAGATATCGGAGGGAAGAAGGATCATGACGAGTCCGATGATGAAGAAGTACCATGCCAGGACATCCGACACGAATCCCGTGACATCCCCGTGCTTCAGGTATTCCAGCCCTTTCAGCGCGAGCCCCGCGAACAGGTGGATCAGGCCGAACAGCATGCAGAACATCAGGAGCCTCATCGGATTCTTCAGGGGCTCGAACCACAGGGGCTTCAGGATCGGGCCGCCCGTGTAGCCGAAGAACGTCTGGGCGACGACGTCGATCGCGTTTCCGAAAAATCCTCCGTACATGAATCCCCAGAACGCCGTCGAGATGCCGCACCAGAAGAAGAGCTGGAGCATCTTCCTGAGGCCGGGCTCGATCTTCTTATACTTCGCGAGCACGATCCCGCAGGCGAGGAACATGAGAATGCCGTATCCCGCGTCCGAGAGCATCATGCCGAAGAAGAAGACGTAGAAAAATGACATCACGACCGTCGGGTCAACATGCCCCTTCGTCGGCAGGCCGTAGGATTCGAGGACGCCCTCGACCGACTGGGAGAACCTGTTGTTCCGGAGCAGCGTCGGCTCCACGTCGGTCTCTTTGATCTCCTCCGTCTCCACGCACGCCCCGTACCGCTCCTCGAGCAGCTTCGCCACGTCGTCGGCGTGGTCCTCGGGGACCCATCCCTCGAGGAAGAACACGTGTTCCGACTGGGACAGCGTGCCGAGCATCCGGTACTTCTCCGCCCTTGTCCGGAAGTAGTCCGCCGCGATCCTGAATTCTTTCCTGCTTCCCTCGAAGGACGCGATCTTCTTCTCGAGGGACGCGATCTTCTCCTCCTGCCCGGCGATATCCCTGACACAGGCCGCCGATGCCGCTGACGGAATTCCCTTCACTGAGACGGCGGGTCTGGCGAATCCGACCGATCTCAGGTTCTCCTCCACCTTCTCGGCGTCCCTTCTCAGGGCCAGGACCGAGACGCACGTCATCTCACTCGAGCTCGAGATAATCTCGCCCTCCATGCAGGACGGGTCCGGAAGATCTCTTCCGGCGGCCTCGAGGAGTTCCTCCCTGCTCAGCGGGTCCGGAACCGTCCCTGTCAGGACGGCCGTGGTCTTTGTTCCTTTCGCCGTGAGCGGTATGTCGAGATTCAGCCACGGGCTGAGGGACGCAATCTGGGTCCTGTCCTTCAGGATCTCGGACCTGCACTCCGCAATCTCTTTCTCCGCCTTCAGGATCTCCGACGCTTCACGCAGATATTGCGCCTTATCCCTGACGACGCGGTCGAGTTCCGACCTCGTCACCGTCTCCCTGCCGTCGAGCGCGGACAGGCCTTTCTTCTCCTCCGGAGCGTACTGGGAGAGCAGCTTCAGTGCCCTGTCAAACGACTCCGCCGTCTTCTCAAACTGGGCTCTTGCCGCCTGAGTATCCATCTTCTGGAGCCCGGAATCCCCGTCCTGCTCCTCCGTGATGATCTCCATGGCCCCAATCTTCTGAAGCGCCTCGAGAATGGCCTTTCTGTTCTTCCTGCTCGCACAGACACTGAGTTTCCGCATACTCACAATGGCCATGCAGATAACCTCCTATGGCATCACTGATTCTTTCCGGTGTCAGTCCAGCAGCCCCCCGATCACGGCATCGACCGCGGCCGCGGCCTTCTGCTCCGCGTCCGCCTTCAGTGTCTCCACTTCCGCTGCCGCGTCCTGATCTGCCTTCCTGATGAGCTCCTCTCCCTTCGCCCTCGCGGATTCGAGGACGGCAGTCGCGGCTTTCTTCGCCGCTTCCGCCCCTTCCTTCTTCATCTCCGCGATCTTCTCCCCGGACTGCCTGAGGATCTCCTCGGACTGCTTCCTGGCGTCCGCGGCGAGCTCGTCAGCTTTCTTTTCGGCTTCCCTGACTGCTTTGATGGCCTCACCAATCATATATTCACCGCCCTCCGTTATTTCAACGCATACGATGGAACAAATTGTATCACAACGAATAAGAAAAATCTATTGCAACAGGTCAAAAAAAGACCGGGGGATCTCGGGCGCTTCAAATAATCGGGGCTCCGTCCGGAACTCCGCCTTCCTCCCCGTATCCGGGTGAATGAACGAGAGGTACACGGCGGCGAGGCACAACCCGCCCCCGGCGGCGCTCCCGTACTTGCGGTCCCCGCGGACCGGCATTCCCGCGTGCGCGAGCTGCACCCGGATCTGGTGATGCCTGCCCGTGAACAGGCGGATCGCCACCACGTCGCCGCTGAGTCTCCTGTAGAAGAGCCTCGCTTCCTTCGGCCGCGTCTTCGCTTTCCGCTCTCCCCCGGCAGGGGGCGGCACGATCCGGCTCACATTGGTCCCGGGATCCCGGACCAGCCAGTCGGAGAGCGTCCCCTCCTCCGCGGGGATAACGCCGTCGACTTTCGCCAGGTAGACTTTCTTCATCCGGCCGTCCGTAAGCTGGGCAGAGAGCGCCGCGGCCGCCCTCTTCGTCTTCGCCGCCGCGAGCAGCCCCTCCACGCCCTGGTCCAGGCGGTGAACGATGTGGGACTCCCCCGTATAGCGCCGAAGCAGCGAAGCGAGATCCGTCTCCGTCACTCTCCTGCTCTCCACGGCGAGTCCGGCGGGCTTTCTCAGGACAATCACGGAGCTGTCCTCGTAGATGATCAGGTCCTCCGGACGGCAGTACACATTCATGGGCTTCTTCCCCTTTCGCCAGGTCCGGCGGCCTTCCCGCGTCGACGCTGCCCCGGACGTCAACATCATATCTCAGATCCGGGAAAAACGCAAAACAAAGCGGCCGTCGTACTACCTGTTCGCAATACGGCGGCCGCTCAGAAATCTTCGTTATTCAATTGATATCTTACCTCGTCCTTTTCTAAAATGAGGATTCCTTCTGTCCTCTGTTATGGAAGCTTTACAGGAATCTATTGTCAAGTTTTTATTTCTATTCCCGGCTCATCTTTCGATTTAGAAATTTAATATCGATTCTGTGCGAACCGGCATGCGGTCTGCTTCATTCCGCTTCTGCGGTACGGCCGGTATACATCGGCATCTAACGCGGATCGCTCTCTATCCGTACGCACTGGCTATCATAATAAAAAGTTTCACGCCGGCGTTCGGGTCTCCTGACCTTCCGCCCGATTTACTATGATAAGGCAGGTACTCAATATGAAAAGCCAGCTGATATACCTTTTCAATCTTCCGGAGTACTCTCAGGTCTCCTCATGTATCTGCAATACGTTATGGGTGAAAAGGCTTTCTTGTCGGGAACTGCTGGGCTCTGCCTGCTTCATATTGAGGAGCTGCGATGATCGGATCTTCTGTTCTCAACGGACCGCCCTCCTTCTCTTCCTGGTTCCCAGTCTTCTTAACTGCTCATCTTGCTTCTTTGCATCTGCTTATCAAAACGTCTTTGGTCTGTCCGAATGGTTCGTCCGCAATCCGGATTTCTCGTCTCCGGATACTGCAGGTAGCAGAAAGACTGAGATTGTGTTGATGTTCCGAACTATGAGTCCTTCGTTTTGATATAAGAACTATAGCAGATCAGCCCCTAATTGTCAATGCATTTTTTGGTTTTTCCCCGATTTATTTTTCATTTGCTCTTTCATTGTCTTAATTATCTGATATTGTTCGTATTTTTCAAATATTTTCATCGATTTACATAACTTCGGGAGCCATCCGTCCCGCCGGATCTTCCCGCTCAGAAACGGCGCGGCCGGCACCTGAATCTCCTGCGATCTGTCTGCCGAATCCGCTTGCCAGTTCCGTCATTTTTATATATACTATATACATATATTATATTCACCGGAATTCATCATATAGTATACACTCACACAAAATCCGGCAGAGAAGGGGCTTCCGCCCCGTCCTGTGTTACAGACTGCCGGCACAGGAGGTCATCCTATGGAAAACCGTTTAAGACATCGCTGTAAACCTGCATCAATTCTCTTCATTCTTCTTGTCTCTGTCTTCCTGACGGCGGCGGCCGTATCCGCGGCGTCCGGTTTCGACAGATCCAGGACGACAGCTTCCAACGCGGGACCGGCTGTCGCGCAGTCCGCCTTCAGCGGCTCCGTGACGAAGGCTCTGCCAAAACCGTCGGGCCTTCGGATCACCTGCAAGGGACTCGGCAAGCTCTACATGAGCTGGAATTCCATCTCGGGAGCTTCGTATTACGCGCTGTTTGAGAAGCCGCCCGGACAGAGCACCTACTACAAGGTCGGCAACATCAGCGGCACCAGCACCTATCTCTACAACAATTTCAAGCGGGGCAAGCGCTACTACTACAAGATCCGCGCGTTTGGCTCGGGCGGGAGCAGCGCCTACTCGAACACGATCGCTATCGTGCCGAAGGAGAAGGCGAAGAAGATCACCCGGACGATCAGCGGAAAGAACGTGAAGCTCTCACTTAGATGGATTCCCACGGCTTACAGCTACCAGATCGCGAGAAAGGTCGGCTCCGGCAGCTACAAGGGAATCGCGACGGTGAAGAAGAGGACATACACCGACACATCGACGAAACGCGGCAAGACATATTATTACCGCTACCGCGCGATCTACAAGTATCACGGGTACACGATGTACGGCGCCTGGTCGCCTTCCGTCAAGGCCAAAATCCCGGGAAGCAGCGGAAGTTCCGGATCCGGGAAGTCCGTCTGGCGCGCCCTGCTGATCGGCAACGGTTCTTACTCGTACGCGAACGATCTCAACGGCCCCGGCAAGGACGTCACGGCCATGAAGGCCATGCTGGCGAAGCGCGGATACAGCAAGATCACCGTCAAGAAGAACGTGTCGACGAAACAGGCTTTCAAGAACGCCATCAAATCCGCGTTCTCAGGCGCGAAGAGCAGTGACGTATCTCTGTTCTTCTACAGCGGACACGGCATGAGCGATACTTCTTCGAGTTCCTACGAAGGCGCCCTGTGCCCCACCAACGGATATTACAGCAGTGATATGCTCACGATATCCGAGCTCGCCACCGCGCTCAAGAAGATTCCGGGCAAGGTCGTCGTCCTTCTTGACAGCTGCGGAAGCGGCGGAGCCGTGTACAGCAAGTCCGCCTCCGGAAAGATCACAGCCACCACGATGGACTTTGATCCGGATGTGTTCAACCAGGCTGTGGCTGACGCGTTCAGCTCGGCTGACGCGGTTGTCGCCGATGCCGACGAGGCCAGGACCGGGGAACTTCGCAAGAGCAAGTTCTATGTAATCACCGCCTGCGGATATCAGGAGTATTCTTACGACAACAACGGCGGTTACTTCACAAAGGCGCTGGTTGAAGGCGGCGGCTTCAGCTTCACAGGACATTACGGTCTCTCCGGGTACATGGCCGGCGATTCCAACAAGAACAACAAGCTCTCACTCAACGAAGCGGCCAACTATATCAGAAAGAAGATCAGCAGCTGGGGTATCCCGCAGCACACCCGCGCCTATCCGGCGAAGTCTTCACAGGTCATCATGAAGAAGTAATATTTCGGAAAGAAAGGCCCTGCGGGCACAAAAAAAGATCCGGCGAAAAGCCGGATCTTTTTTTGTGTCCGCAGGGCCTGTGAACTCACTCAGCCTGTGAGCGCCTGTGAGCTCACTCACATAGGCCTGTGCGTCACTCAGCCCTGTGTGAGGAGTAATAGTTGATCAGACAGCCGTCCAGGATGATCTCCCTTTCATCCTCGGTCAGGTCGCCCAGGCTGAGAGAGAATTCCCTGATTCCGCCCTCCCCGAGTGCCCAGGCCCGGATCTCCGCGGCCCTGTCGCGGACCGCCCTCCTGATGTCCGGAACGAAGATCCAGTCGCCGTTCGAGAAGGGGAGTTCTCCTTCCTTCACGGTGAAAGGCAGCATTCCCCAGTTGATCAGGTTCGACCGGTAGCGCTTCGTCGCATACTCGAACGCGATATTGGCCCAGCCTCCGAGGACCTTCTGGCAGGAGGCGGCCTGCTCGCGCGCGGATCCGTCGCCCGGTTTTCTCGCGAAGATGGTGGAACCGATGCCCGTGTTGCTGAAGTCGGCCGAAGGAGCCGCCTCCCTGAAAGAAGCCAGCGCCCTCTCCGCCTCAGGCAGCACGTCTCCGATCACGCTCCCGGCGGCACCGTTTCCGCCGCCGGCCAGCCACGCCTCTCTCGCCCTCTCCCCGCGTTGGACTTCCTGCGCCCTTCCGACGTACGCCGGGTCCTTTCTCGAGAGCGCGAACGACGCCAGCCTGATCGGATTTGACCGGTAGGAGGACGTCTCCCCGGACGGGATCAGCTCATCCGTCGTCGTCACGGGGTCATGGATCTCGGACACCACCTTCAGCATCAGGTTGTCCGTAAGGCTGGCCATCTCAGGCCAGTCCCTGATATTCGGGCCGAGGATCAGCTCCGCGTCCGGGTCCGGAACGCCGTGGCTGTCAAAGACGCGGTTTTCGTAGATCGTCCTGTCAAAGAAGTAGGCGGGGCGCGACCAGCTTCCCGCGTACTCCGCCGCGGAGGTCAGGACGCCGTGGTTCGCCGCCGTCGCCGCGATCGACCTCGCGTCCATGAGCGCGACCGAGGAGATCTGCCCCTCCTGTACCTTGGATCCCTCCCTGTTCGGGAAATTTCTCGTCGAGTGCCTGATCGAGAACGCGTTGTTCGCCGGTGTGTCACCCGCCCCGAAACAGGGCCCGCAGAAAGCGGTCTTGATCACAGCCCCGGTTTCAACGAGGTCCGCGAAGACGCCGTTCCTGATCAGCTGCATGTAGATCGGCATCGAGGCCGGATACACATTCAGCGTGAAAATGCCGTTTCCAATCGACCTTCCCCTCAGGATGTCCGCGGCGTCGCAGATATTTTCGTATCCGCCGCCGGCACAGCCCGCGATGATTCCCTGGTCGACGACGAGACGGCCGTCCCTCACTTTCCCCGTGAGGTCGACTTTAACCTTCTCCCCGAAGGCGACGCGGGCTCTCTCCTCCGTCTCTCTCAGGATATCGACAGGGTTCTCGTTGACCTCATCGATCGTGTAGACACAACTCGGATGGTAGGGCATCGCGATCATCGGCCTGATCTCCGACAGGTCGACCTCGACGCAGCCGTCATACCAGGCCGTCTCAGCCGGGCACAGACTCCTGTAATCCGACTCCCTTCCGTGCATCCGGAAATACTCCTCCGTCTTCTCATCCGTCATCCAGACCGAGGAGAGGCAGGTGGTCTCCGTCGTCATCACGTCGACTCCGATCCTGAAATCCATCGAGAGGCCGCTGACCCCGGGCCCGACAAACTCCATGACCTTATTCTTTACATATCCGTTCTTAAAGACCTCCCCGATGATCGCGAGCGCCACGTCCTGCGGGCCCGTGCCGGGCATGACCTCCCCTTTCAGGTACACGGCCACGATCCCGGGCATCCGGATGTCGTAGGTCCTGCCCAGGAGCTGCTTGACAAGCTCCGGGCCGCCCTCTCCGACCGCCATGGTTCCCATCGCCCCGTATCTGGTATGGCTGTCGGACCCGAGGATCATTTTTCCCGCCCCGGAGAGCATCTCCCGCGCGTACTGGTGGATCACCGCCTGCATCGGGGGAACATAGACACCCCCGTACTTTCTGGCCGCGGTCAGGCCGAATACATGGTCGTCCTCATTGATCGTCCCCCCGACCGCGCAGAGGGAGTTGTGGCAGTTCGTCAGCACATAGGGAACCGGAAAGCGCTCAAGGCCCGAGGCCCTTGCCGTCTGGATGATTCCCACATAGGTGATGTCGTGCGATGTCAGCGCGTCGAACCGGATCTTCAGGTTCCGGTCGTCCCCGGATGTATTGTGGTCCTGAAGGATCCTGTACGCGATCGTCCCCTTCCTCGCCTCGTCCGCCGAAATCGGAGAAGTGAGCGCAATCTCCCTTCCGTGGTTCAGAAATACGCCGGTGTCATAGAGTTTCATCTGTATTTTTCCCCCTTGCGTTCATCCGCTCTCAGGCTGCTGCTGATCATCATGGCGATCTTCATAGCGATCGCGTCGTCAAAAATCCGAAGGTCGAGCCCCGTCGCCTGATGGAGCTTCTCCAGGCGGTAGACGAGCGTGTTGCGGTGTACAAAAAGCTGCCTGGCTGTCTCGGAAATATTCAGGTTGTTCTCGAAAAATGCGTTGATAATCTCCTTCGTCTCATCGTCGAAATCGTCGGGGCTTCCGCCCCCGAACAGTTCCCTGAGAAACATTTTCCCGGACTCCACAGGAAGATCGTAGACAAGCCTCCCGATCCCGAGCCGGCTGTAATCGAGAACAGTCTCGCTGCTGTAGAAGATGCTCCCGATCCGGAGCGCGGTGACCGCCTCGCGGAACGCCTTCGGCATCTCCTTCAGCGTCCGGATCTCCCGGCTGAAACCGACCCTGACCTTGATCATCGCCTCGGAATTCAGCGTGTCGACGGCTGTGTGGGCGAGCGAGAGAATCTGCTCCTCTCCCTCGCGCTGGCGCAGCGTCCTGACAAGGACCAGGCGGCGCTCGTCGAGAACGGCCTGCAGGCTCCCCTTCCCGTCGACGAACAGCTGCCTCGTCACCTGGGCGGCGCTCTCCGCATTGCCGTCGCCGCACTCGATCACGAGGACCGCCCTTCTCCCGTTCTCCGGGATGTGGAAGCGGGAAGCGGCGGCGTAGAGATCGGCCTCCTGGATATTGCCGTAGAGAAGGTTCCTGAGAAAATTCGTCCGGTCATACTTCTCCCTGTACGCCGCGGTTATCATCGCGAGCTTCTCCTCCGCGTCCTCATCCGCTTCGCTCTCCGGCGAGAGCATGAGTGTAAGTCCGGTGAGCCTCTTCAGTTCTTCGAGAGATCTCCTGATCCTCTCCTCTTCCGTCATGCTTTGGGCCTCCTTGTCCGTTTATCCCGAACGTCGCTCTATTATCTATCAGAAACGCGGGCAAAGTCAACCTCCGATGCGACAGACTGAAAAGAGGACTGCCCTTCCGGACAGCCCCCTTTCCGTTAAACAACATCATAAGGAGAATGTGATAATGATCTTTGATCAGTCGACGATTGTCTTCTCTGTCTCTTTGTCGAAGTAATGTGTCTTCTCCATGTCGAGCGCGAATGTGACGGTGTCGCCGGCTCTCGCGGGCGTTCTCGGATTGACGCGGGCTGTCATCTGGGAGCCTGCGAAATCGAAGTACAGGAAGACTTCGGCGCCGAGGAGCTCGTATACGCGGACCGGAGCGGAAATCGTGGAGTTCGGGTTAGCCTTGACGAAAGCTTCTTCGTCGTGGACATCTTCCGGACGGATTCCGAGGACGATGGTCTTTCCGTCATAGCCGCCGTCGATGATGGCCTTGGCCTTGTCAGCCGGCACATCGAGCTGGTTGTCGCCAACCGTGAGGACGACGTTCTGGCCGTTGACCTTGACCTTCGCGTCCATGAAGTTCATCTGCGGAGAGCCGATGAACCCGGCGACGAACTGGTTGCACGGATGATCATAGAGGTTCTGCGGTGTATCGATCTGCTGGACTTCGCCGGCCTTCATGACGACGATTCTGGTTCCCAGCGTCATAGCCTCTGTCTGGTCATGTGTGACGTAGATGATCGTCGCGCCGAGTCTCTGGTGAAGCTTGGAGATCTCGGTTCTCATCTGGACACGGAGCTTGGCGTCCAGGTTGGAGAGCGGCTCGTCCATAAGGAAGACCTTCGGGGCACGGACGATCGCGCGGCCCATGGCGACACGCTGTCTCTGGCCGCCGGAAAGAGCCTTCGGCTTTCTGTCGAGGAGCTTGTCAAGGTCGAGGATCTTCGCGGCCTCCCTGACCTTCTGATCGATCTCAGCCTTCGGGACCTTGCGGAGCTTGAGGCCGAACGCCATATTGTCATAGACAGTCATGTGCGGGTACAGGGCGTAGTTCTGGAAGACCATCGCGATGTCGCGGTCCTTCGGCTCGACGTCGTTCATCAGCTTGCCGTCGATCATGAACTCACCGCCTGTGATGTCCTCAAGGCCGGCGACCATACGAAGGGTCGTGGACTTTCCGCAGCCGGACGGGCCGACGAAAATGATGAATTCCTTGTCCGCGATCTCAAGATTGAAATCCTTAACTGCCTTAAATCCGTTCGGGTAAGTTTTATCAATGTGCTTCAGTGAAAGACTTGCCATGATCAATCCTCCTGGAAAATGTATGGCCTGTTCCGACCATGCCTATGTTATGAAAAGAGTATAACCCACACGGGAACGGCCCGCCATGTATGAGTCCCACAAAGATTTTTTCGTTTCCTTGACATTTTGACGAAAAAAGGGACGGATCCCCGGGATCAGAATCCCCGGATCTCGTCCCCGCTGTCGTCGACCGGCCCGCTCACGCTCCTGATGACGGCATCGTAGCCGCCGTCCCCGATCTTCACCCTCACGGTCTCGCCTGCTTTTCTGTGCAGCAGCGCTTTGCCCAGGGGAGAATCGATCGAGATCATGTTCCGGAGGGAGTTCCCGCGGATCGTCGTGACGATCCGGAACGTCTCCGTCTCGTCGTCATCCGGGAAATAGACCTCGACCTCCCGGCCCAGCCCGACTTCCCCGTCGGCGCCTTCGTCGTCCCCGATAATCGTCGCCGTGTTGATCATTCTCTGGAGATACCGGATCCGGCTCTCGTTCCGGTTCTTCTCCCGCTTCGCCGCGTAATACTCGAAATTCTCGGAGAGATCGCCCTGGGCCCTCGCCTCGTTCAGCGCCTCAAGGAGCTTCGGCCGTAGCTCGATTCTCCTCCTGTTGATCTCCCGCTCCATCTTCTCTATGTCGCTCTTCGTCAGCCTGTCGTACATCGCTACTCCTCGATCACCCTGATCTCCAGATAATCAAAGTCGATCTCCTCGATAAAATTGTCCCTCCGGAACTCGGTCTTCGCGTGTCTTTTGAAATCCCGGATATTGGATTCCAGCCAGATCGGCTTCTCGAGGTCGAACGCAATCGCGACCTCCTGAAGCAGCCTCAGGACCTTGTGCGTGCGCGTGTCGTCCGAGACGTCCTCGACCACGGTGTCCCGGAGCATGTGCCCGTCCTTCCATATCTTTGCCCAGATTCTCATTCCTTCGCTCCGTCTCTCCCGCCTTCGCGCCGCCCGCGGGTTCCGGCCGGTTCACCCCGGGCGCGCGCGTAAGTCCCGCGTCAGCCCTGCCCGAGCTGCCGGACAAAATCCGTCATCCTGTCAAAATAGATGTTCTGCAGCGCGAACGCGTTCTTCAGGTACTGGCAGCCGGTGGCCTCAAGAAGGTCCAGGTACGACCCGAGCTCGTCGGCGATATGCCTGTTCGCGTAATACGGCATCCGCGTGTGGATTTTGCGCAGGTAGACATTTTTCACGAGGACCCTGTCGTCGTAGGCCCGGATCGAGGGAAGCCCGAGTGTCTCGTTGACGCCCGCGCCCCTGCCGTCCTCCTCGATCAGGATCGTACGGTTTCTCCTGCTGAGGTTGTAGATGTGGGCGTGCACACGGAAGCCGACGTGAAGGTCGCAGTCGTCATAGACCCTGAAGCCGTCCGCGCTGTAGGAGATATCAAGCACCTTCGCCCCGAGATCCTCAAAGAGGCCGGCATAGCGGAACAGCATGTTTCCGCTCTTTCCCGAGGTGTACTTGTCATTTGTGATCCCCCTGTGGAAGACGACCGTCATTTCCGCCCTGGGATACCGGTCCCTGAGGTACCTGACGACGCCGAGCGCCCCCTCGAGGTTGCAGAGCTTCGCGGGATCGGACACGACGATCTTCCTGATCGGGCCGTCCCCGTCCCGGAGATCCGCTTTTCCGGCGAATTCAAGGTCATACCACGCGGGGCATCCCGTCATCACGGAATCCTTAAAGCCCGCGTTCCGGAGCACGTTGACCGTGTGGATGTCCCGGCAGCTGAAACCGAAGCCGGACTCGTAGATCTTCTGAAGGAAGCGCTTCGTCAGCTCCTCAAAGCGGTAGCGGAACACCGTGCTCGCGCCACCGTCGGGCCCGTACCACCCGCCGCCCATGATCATCGTCGGTCTTTTGACTTTATCGATATAGGCCTGAAGGGGCATGTATCCGTCAAGGTTCTCCTGGTAGATGGGGCCGCCCCCGATCACGACAGCATCCCTCTCGTTGATCTCACCGATCTTCCCCGCGATGTCGCTCCTCAGAATCCTCGTGATGTTCACGCCGGGAATCGCGTATTCGAGCAGTTCGACCGCCCGCTTTTCGATCAGGAAGTCGCCCGCGTTCTTGTATGCCCCCGAAAGATATACAATTTCCATTCCAGCCGTCCGATCCTTTCTGTATGTCCGCGTTTACCTGCGCCTCATACCGAGCAGTTTCCTGACTTTGCCCCGGTTCCTGTATACAAAAACCGCCATCCCCGCGACATAGACGGCGACGAGCGGATATCTCACCGCGTTGCTCCTGTAGATCGGCAGCGCCGCGGCGCTGCAGGCGAACAGCACGGCCAGGACTCCGAAAATGAATTTCGAGCTGTACAGGCTGCCGAGCTCGGGCAGCGTGACCTTCACGATGATATAGTGGAAGGCGAACTGCGCCGCGTACCCGACGAGCGTCGTGTAGGCCGCCGCGATATAGCCGTATCTCGGAATAAAGACCGCGTTGAGCCCGATGTTGAGAAGCGCCGCCGAGACCGTGCCGATCGAGATGATGCCGGTCTTCTTCGCGTAGATCTCCAGATTGACGTACATGCCGTACACAAACTGGAACACACAGCCCATCACCACGGGCGGCATGACGAAGCGGGCCTCGTAGTACTTCTTCGAGAAGCCGCCCATAACGATCATAAGTTCGGGGCTCAGGAGCAGGACGCCGACGATGAGGCCGGCGAATACACCCAGATAGACGCGCGCGTTCCTGCCGACCCGCTCCCGGTTCCCGGCGTGAATGTTGTCATAGAGCGAAGGGGCCCAGGCCTGGTTCATGGAATTCCAGAGCAGGTTCGCGAGCAGGCTCACCTGGTAGGCCACGGTGTACATCGCGTTCGCCTCGGCGCCGATGAACTTCGTGATCATGATCCTGTCCGAGCTGCCGAGTATGATGCCGGAGATCGCGTGGGGAATCAGCGGGATCGAGATGCGGGACGCGTACGCCACACACTCCCTGTCGATCTTCCTGCCCTTCCAGATGATGACCGCCCAGAGGACGAGATTCATCAGGGTCGTCGGGATGACGTACCCGATCGTCCTGCCGAGCAGCTTGTCCTTCATCATGATGACGAGGACAACCGCGGTCCCGGTCCGCAGAATGGCGGACGAGATCGCGAAAGCCACGAAAAACCTGTACTTCCTGTAGATCCTGTGCTTGGCCTGCAGGTAGGAGAACGCCGGAAGGAACATGACATAGAGGAACATCAGCCTGATATAGCCGATATCCATTTCGAACCAGTCCGTGAAGAAGGCGCTGTTCAACTCGACGATGACAAAGCAGGCCAGCGTGACGAAATTGCTCGCGAGGAGAATCGACGACAGATAGACGTCCATCCTGTCGTCAAAGTCGTACTTCGCCCTCGCCACCGAAGCGGTGAAATCCAGCGTCACGATCACGGCCAGGATCGCCTCCCAGGACGTGAAGTTGCTGAAATAACCGAATTCGGCCTTCGTCATCAGCCTTGTGAAGACGGGCGTCGAGATAAACGCCAGCCCCTTCACGAAGACGTTGCTGAACGCGTACCAGAGTGCGATTCTCGCAGTCGTCGCGGTTTGTTCCCTTTTTCTTCCTGCTCTCATCATCCCGCTGAAAAACCTTTCCGCATCATAGACAGCGCCGCCATTCTATATTACCAAACGGCCGGTTTTAATCAAGCTCTTTTTCCAAAAGGACGACGCCCGAAAGGCCGTCAAACGGCCTTCCGGACGCCTTCCCGTCCATTCCTTTGCCAAACGGCGGTCAGAAGATTCCGAGCAGCCGGCTGTACTCGAGCAGGGCGCCGTCCATGTCCCCGGCGAGGACTCTGTTGGCGAGGACCTTTCCGAGCTGCACGCCCTCCTGGTCAAAGCTGTTGAGATTCCAGACAAATCCCTGGAACATCACCTTGTTCTCGAAATGCGCGAGCAGCGCGCCGAGAGATTCGGGAGTGAGCTGCTTTCCGGCGATGATGCTGGACGGCCTTCCGCCCGCGAAATACTTGTTCCGGTTTTCGTCATCCTTGCCGCAGGCGAACGCGATGATCTGCGCCGCGACGTTGGCATTCAGTTTCTGCTGGCTCACGGTGCCCCTGATCTCGACGTCGCGGCCGATCTGGCTCTCATGGAACCCGACGAACTGAAGCGGGACGACCGATGTGCCCTGGTGCAGCAGCTGATAGAAGGAGTGCTGCCCGTTCGTCCCGGGCTCGCCGAAGATCACCGGCCCGGTCTGGTAGTCGACCGGCTCGCCGAAGCGGTTGACGCTCTTGCCGTTGGATTCCATGTCCAGCTGCTGGAGATGGGCCGGGAACCGGCTGAGGGCCTGCGAATACGGCAGGACAGCCGTGACGCCGTACCCGAGGAAATTGCGTTCGAAGACGCCGATCAGCGCGTCGAGCATCGCGGCGTTCTTCGTGACGCAGGGCTCCTTCGCGAGCGCGTCCTCCTCCGCGGCTCCGCTGAGGATCCGCGCGAAGACATCCGGTCCGAACGCGAGGGACAGGATCACGCCGCCGACGGCCGAGCATGCCGAGTACCTGCCGCCGATATAGTCGTCCATGAAAAAAGCTTCCAGATAATCGGAATTTCCCGCGAGGGGGGACGTCTCGCTCGTCACGGCGCACATGTGCCTGGCCGGGTCGAGTCCCTCCGCCTTAAGGGCGTCCTTCACGAACGCCTCGTTGGTCAGGGTCTCGAGCGTCGTCCCCGACTTGGAGACGAGGACGAACATCGAGTGCGCGAGGTCCACGGAGGCGAGCGTCGCGGAGGCGTCGTCCGGGTCCACATTGCTGATGAACTTCGCGTCCATGAGGAGAGTCCCGTTGGCCTTCGCCCAGTTCTCAAGGCTGATGTAGAGGGCGCGCGGACCGAGGTCGCTGCCGCCGATTCCGATCTGAACGACGGTTGTAAACTTCTCGCCCTTCTCGTTGACAATTTCACCCGCGTGCACCCTGTTCGCGAACGCGGCCGCCTTCTCCTGCTGGGCGGTGTAGAATTCTCTCTTGTTGACGCCGTCGGCGATGACGTCTTTTCCGAGCTGGCCCCGGGTAAGCTGGTGGAGAACCAGGCGCTTCTCGCCCGTGTTGATCACCTCTCCGTCAAGGAGGGCCTCATACTTCGGGATGAGTTCCGCCTCGTCGGCCAGCTCCTGGAGCAGCGGGAGAAGCTTCTCGTCGACCTGCTTCGCCGCGTAGCTGTAGGTCATCCCCTCCGCCATCGGGACCTTATAGTCACGGACCCTCTCCGCGCCGCCGGGCCCGGAGAGCTCCGCCTTTATGTCAACCGGATTCTCTGCCGCCTTCTTCAGTTTTCCATACACGTCAAGCTGTGTAAAATTCTTCCATTCCATCGCGTTCCGTCTCCTTTTCAATCACATATCTCCCGTCCCGCCGGTTCCCGTCCTTCGCGGGCGGCTGCCGGAAGGGATCCGTCCTGCGCCTTAACGATATCCAGTTCATTATACCGAATCCTGTCCCTTTATTCCATACCGGAATCCATCCGCTTGCAGAACGGGCGGACCCCGCGCGTTCCGTCAGTCCCCCTGAGGACATCTCTTACAGGTCGAAGCTCCTTATATAGGTCTCCTGCTCCGGCGTGAGGACGTCGATCCCCGCGCCGAGGAAGCGCAGCTTTCTCTCCGCGATCTCCCGGTCGATCCCCGCGGGCACGCGGTTGATCATAGGCAGCTTCTCCCCCCTGTGGTCGGCCAGGTACTTCGCGGCCAGCGACTGGACCGCGAAACTCATGTCCATGATCTCCGCGGGGTGCCCGTCCCCCGCCGCCAGGTTGACGAGGCGGCCCTCGCCGATCAGATTGACGGATCTCCCGTTCGGGAGAATGTAGCCCACGATGTTGTCGCGCCTCATTTCCTTTCTGACAGCGATCTTCTCGAGCCCGGCGACGTCGACCTCCACGTTGAAGTGCCCGGCATTTGTCAGGATGGCCCCTTCTTTCATCGTCAGCATGTGTTCGGGCGTGATGACGCCCCTGCAGCCGGTTACCGTGACGAAGACGTCCCCGACCGGCGCGGCCTCCTTCATCGGCATGACGTCGAACCCGTCCATAACGGCTTCGATCGCCCTGACCGGGTCAACTTCGGTGACGATCACTTTCGCGCCGAGTCCCTTCGCCCGCATCGCGACGCCCTTTCCGCACCAGCCGTAGCCGGCGACGACGACGCGCTTCCCGGCGGTGACGAGGTTGGTCGTCTTATTGATCGCGTTCCAGACCGACTGGCCGGTGCCGTACCGGTTGTCAAAGAGATGCTTCATCTCCGCGTCGTTGACAAGCATCATCGGGAACCTGAGCTCTCCCGCCCGGTCCATGGCGAGCAGCCGGATGATGCCGGTCGTCGTCTCCTCACAGCCCCCGATCACGCCCGGGATCAGGTCGCGAAAGTCGTGGTGCATCATGTTGACGAGGTCGCCCCCGTCGTCGATGATGATGTTCGGCCCCGGGGCGAGCACGCAGGCGAGATGGTGCCTGTATTCCTCCTCCGTCGCGGCGTGCCACGCGTAGACGTTGATCCCGAGCGACGCGAGCGCCGCCGCGACGTCGTCCTGGGTCGACAGGACGTTGCTCCCGGTCGCGTAGACCTCCGCCCCGCCGGCCTTAAAGACGCAGGCGAGGTAGGCGGTCTTCGCCTCCAGATGCACGGAGATCGCGACTTTCAGGCCCTCGAACGGACGGGACTCCTCGAAATCCTCGCAGATGCTCTGAAGCACCGGCATGTGGGAAGCCGCCCAGTCGATCTTTCTTACGCCGGCCTCCGCGTAAGCCGGGTTTCTGATTTCACTCATTGTATCCTTCTCCTTTACGTCAGTTTTGTCCCGCGCGTCCCGCGCTCATTTCCCGGGCACGGCCCTGCCCGGCCTGTATTTCTCCGCGATCCTCCCGGTCTCGAAGTAGACCTTCTCCTCGTCGATCGTCGTCAGGTTCCTGTTCCTCATCACGAGTTTTCCCCCGATCAGGACGTCCGAAACCTCATACCCGGTCGCGGAGTAGGCGCACGCCGCCTTCATGTTGTAAACCGGGCGGAGATTCGGGCAGTTCTCGTCGATGAGGATGAGGTCGGCGGTCTTCCCGACACCGATCGAGCCGAGGTCGTCCCGCCCGATCGCCTCCGCGCCGTTCTCCGTCGCGATCCGGACCGTCTCGTCGGCCGTGAGAACCAGCGCGTCCTTCGCCGCGCCCTTCTGGGCCATCGTGAGCAGCCTCATCTCCGTGAACATGTTGAGGGAGTTGTTGCTCGCCGCGCTGTCGGTTCCGAGCGCGACATTGACGCCCTCCTTCAGCATGCGGGCGACTGGCGCGAACCCGTTGGCAAGCTTCATGTTGCTCGCCGGATTCGTGACGACGTGCACGTTCGGGTTCCTGAGGAGGCTGTAATCCCCGTCAGAGAGAAAGACGCAGTGGGCGAGCAGGATCCGCCGGTCAAAGAAGCCGAGCCCCGAGAGATACTCCACGGGCGTGCAGCCGTGCTCGCTCAGGCAGGTATTGTACTCATACTCCGTCTCCGCGAGATGGATATTGAGGCTGAGGTCCTTCTCCGCCGCGAGCTCCCCGACGTACCGGAGAAAATCTTCCCCGCAGGTGTAGATCGCGTGGGGTCCGAGCGCGAAATCGACATTCGCGCCGATCTCCCTGCCGTACTCCATTTCCTCGAGCGCCTGGGCGATCCTGGCCCTGCCTCCCTCGTCGTTCCGGTCGCTGCCGACGAGTCCCCTCGTGATCACGGCGCGCATGCCGCTGTCGGCGCAGGCCCTGACCGACATCTTCGGAAACATCTGCATATCGACAAATGTCGTCGTCCCGGTCCGGATCATCTCGATCACCGAGAGCATGTTTCCCCAGTAGGCCTCCTCCGGCGTCAGGGCGTCCTCAACGGGCGTGATCCGCCCGAAGAGCCACTCGTGGAAGGGGAGGTCGTCCGCGTAGTTTCTCATGAGCGACATGTAGGCGTGGGTGTGACAGTTGATGAGGCCCGGCATCAGCGTCTTCCCTGATCCGTCGATCACCTCGTCCGCCGAGAAACCGCGGGGCTCCCTGCCGATCCCGGATATATGGTCTCCGGTGATGTATATGTCTGTCCGCTCATTTTCGGCGGAGTCCAGCAGGCGGACGTCCCTGATCAGAATCCCCATATTTGTATTTCTCCTTCTTTTCATGTATAATCATGGCATAAGGAGGCAAGTTCCGCCATGATCTATAAGACAAAAGGTACCTGTTCACAGCTTATCGAGTTCGAAATCGCCGGCGACAAGGTTCACGACGTCCGCTTTACGGGCGGATGCAACGGGAATCTCAAGGGGATCGGCTCACTCGTCGAGGGAATGGATGTCCACGAGGTCATCCGCCGTCTCGAGGGGACGACCTGCGGGTTCAAGAACACGTCTTGCCCGGACCAGCTCGCAAAGGCGCTCCGCACGGCGATTCACGAATAACCGCGCCCCGGCTGTCCGAAAGGGCACACGCGTGCCCCTCGGCCGGCTTCGAAAATCTGCCGCCTGTCCGGATCCGGACAGGCTTTTTTACAGCTTCCACTTATTCGCAAGCGCGAGCAGCTGATCGGCAAACTTCGCCAGGTCCTTGTTGGACATGTGCCTGTCTTCCCTGATGACGGAGCCGAGCAGCTCGTACGCGTTCTCGAGTCTTCCGTAGACCGTCGCGGCCTTCTCGGCCTTCGCCCCGGTGACGGGATTGCCGTCGGCGTCCTTCTTCACGAACGGAATCCCCTCCGTCCGCACGAGGCACTCGTCGTTCGTCAGGTCCCAGACCATCCCCGAGAACGGGGCCTCCGCGTCGATGTCCAGCCGGTCCTTCAGGAGATCCCTGAAGATCTCGGTGACCGTATCCTCGCCGTGGACGACGAAGATCCTCCGCGGCTTCTTCTTAAATCCCGCTGCCCAGTCGAGAAGCCCCTCGCGGTCCGCGTGTCCGGAGATGCCGGCCAGCGTCGTGATCTCCGCCGCCACGGAGATCTCCTCGCCGAAGAGCGTCACCTTGTCCGCCCCGTTGGCGAGACTCCGTCCCAGCGTGCCCTCGGCCTGGTAGCCGACGAAGAGGATCGTCGACTCCGGTCTCCAGAGGTTGTGCTTCAGGTGGTGCTTGATCCGCCCGGCGTCGCACATGCCGCTCGCGGAGATAATGACCTTCGGTTCCGGGATCTCGTTGATCTCCTTGGACTCCTCGGTCGTCAGCGCCAGCGAAAGGCCCGGGAACGTGATCGGGTTGATCCCCTTCGCGACGAGTGCCCTCGCCTCCTCGTCGAAGCAGTCCGCCGTGTGCTCGTTGAAGATCCCCGTCGCCCTCACTGCGAGCGGCGAGTCCACGTAGACCGGGAAGTTCCCGTAACCGCTCACGAGCCCCTCCTCCTTGATCTGCCGGAGGAAATACAGGATCTCCTGCGTTCTGCCGACGGCGAATGAGGGGATGACGACATTTCCACCGCGGTCGAACGTCCTCTTCAGGATATCCGCCAGCGCGGCCTTGTACTCCGGCCTCTCCCCGTGGCTCCTGTCCCCGTAGGTCGACTCCATGACCACATAGTCCGCCTCCCCGACTTTCTCGGGGTTGTTGAGCATGGGCTGGTTCGTGTTGCCGATGTCGCCCGAGAAGACGATCTTCGTCTCCTTCCCGTCCTCCGTGACCCAGACCTCGATCGCCGAGGAGCCGAGCAGGTGGCCGACGTCGGTGAACCGGATCCTGATTCCGTCCGCGGCGTCGATGACCGTGTCGTACGGGCACTCCCGGAAGAGCCGGAGCACACGCTCCGCGTCCTCGGTGGTGTAGAGGGGGACGTACTCGGCCATCCCCTTCCTCTTCCCCTTCCGGTTTCTCCACTCCGCTTCAAATTCCTGGATGCCGGCGGAGTCGAGCAGCATGATCTCGCAGAGATCACAGGTCGCCTTCGTCGCGTAGATCTTCCCGGAGAAGCCCCTGGCCCCGAGGAGCGGGAGCAGGCCCGAGTGGTCGATGTGCGCGTGGGTCACGAGCACAAAGTCGATCTCGGAGGCGCTGACGGGGATCTCGACATTCTCATAGAGATTCCTTCCCTGCTCCATCCCGCAGTCGATGAGGATCTTCTTTCCCGCTGCCTCGAGGAAATGGCAGCTTCCGGTCACTTCGTGGGCCGCTCCGACAAATGTAATCTTCATTTCTCCTCCTTCTCCCCCGCCCGGTTTATCTTTCTTCCGCCGGCATTTTGTAGTATGATAGGCAGAAGAAAATGAGACCGATAAGGAGCGCTTCCATGAAAAAAATAGTCCTGACAGGCGGCGGGACCGCCGGCCATGTCACGCCTAACATCGCCCTCGTTCCGAAGCTTCGGGAACTCGGGTATGAGATCTTCTACATAGGGTCCTACGACGGAATCGAGAAGAAGCTGATCGCCGACTTCGACATCCCCTACACGGGCATCTCGACCGGCAAGCTCCGGCGCTACTTCGACCCCAAGAATTTCACCGACCCGGTCCGGGTCATCCGCGGAATACGCGAGGCGAGAGCCGCTCTCAAAAAGATCCGCCCCGACGTCGTCTTCTCGAAGGGAGGGTTCGTCAGCGTTCCCGTCGTGCGCGCGGCGAGGAACCTCGGCATTCCGGTCGTCTGTCACGAATCGGACATGACGCCCGGCCTCGCCAACAGGCTCTGCATCCCGGCCGCCGAGAAAGTCTGCTGCAACTTCCCCGAGACCGTCGAAAACCTCCCGAAGGAAAAGGCCGTGCTCACCGGTACGCCCATCCGCGAGGAGCTGCTCCGCGGAAACAGGGAGGCGGCACTCCGATTCACCGGCCTCGAGGGGAAAAAACCCGTCCTCATGGTCATCGGAGGCTCTCTCGGCGCGGCAGCGGTCAACGACGCAGTCCGCGCGGCGCTCCCCGAGCTGCTCACGACCTACGACGTCATCCACCTCTGCGGCAAGGGCAAGACGGACCCCTCGGCAGGGTTTCCCGGCTACGTGCAGTACGAATACATCAAGGACGAGCTTCCGGATCTCTTCGCCCTCGCCGACATCGCGGTGTCGCGCGCCGGCGCCAACGCCATCTGCGAGCTTCTCGCCCTCAGGAAACCCAACCTGCTGATCCCGCTCTCCGCCAGGGCAAGCCGCGGGGACCAGATCCTGAACGCCCGCTCCTTCGAGAAGCAGGGCTTTTCGATGGTCATGGAGGAAGAGGACGTCACCACGCTCAAACTCATCGATGCCATCAAGACGCTCTACGCGGATCGGGAGAAATACCGCGCCGCGATGGAGGAGAGCCTCCACACTGACGCCGTCGGCGTTATCACGGGGCTTCTCGAGGAGATCGTGAACCGCGGGAGCGGGAAATAAGCCTCCTGCGGTCAGTTCAGAAGCAGTTTTTTAGAAAAATGGCCGGTCTCCGGCCATTTTTCCTATTTCATCGGGAAAGTTCTCCCGATCAGCTCTGTTATTTCGAGAAGCTCCTCCGCCGGCTTCACGAGGGCGAACCGCATATACCCCTCCCCCTTCGGGCCGAAGGCGGTACCGGGCGTGCCGATGACGCCGCTCGTCTCCATCAGGGTCTCCACGCAGGACGCCGAGGTGTAGCCCTTCGGGACCGGGATCCAGGTGAACATGGTCCCCTGGGAGTCCCAGGCGTTCCATCCCTGTTTCCGGAGCCCGCCGCAGAGGGCGTCGCGCCTTCTCTGGTACTCGGCGCACTGGCGGACCACCTCGTCCGTCGGGCCGGTGAGCGCCGCGACGGCCGCCTTCTGGTAGTGGAAGGAGATCCCGAAATCGTACTGGCTCCTCAGAAGCTTAAGGGCCCTCACGATGGACGGGTTTCCGATGAGGAATGAGAGGCGGAGGCCCGTCAGGTTGAACGACTTGGAGAGCGAGAAGAACTCCGCGCCGACCTCCTTAGCGCCCGGGATCGAGAGAAATGAAAATCCCTCCCTGCCGTCGAAGATGATATCCGAGTACGCCATGTCGTTGATGATGAAGAACCCGTACTTTTCCGCGCTGCGAATGAGGTCCTCGTACATGGATTTCGGAGCGGCGGCTCCCACGGGATTGGACGGATAGGACACGACGATGAATCTCGTCCTCCTGAGCACGTCCTCGGGTACCGACGCGAGGTCCGGAAGGAATTCGTTCTCCTTCACAAGCTCGTAGTAGACGATCTCGCAGCCCGCGAAATGGGCGCCCGCCTCATAGATCGGGTAGCCCGGATCCGGGAGCAGGACGACGTCGCCCGGGTTGCAGAGCGCCATCGCGAGGTGGCCCATCCCCTCCTGGGTCCCCTGGACGCCGGTCACTTCGCCGTCGGAGACCGCGACGCCGTACCGCCTCAGATAGTAGTTCTTAAGGGCGTCCGTCATCTCCTCCGTGTCGACCAGGGAATACTTGTAGTTGTCAGGATTTCTGACGGATTCCTCCAGCGCCCTCATGATATGTCCGGCGGGCCTGAAATCCGGTGTTCCGACGGAGAGATTGTACACTTTCCTCCCCTGTCTCAGCAGCTCCGCCTTCTTCTCATCCATTGCCGCGAATATGCCTGTCTGAAAATAATCCAGCATCGCGGCCTGTCTGTATTCCATAATCCTCTGCCCCTTGCTTCTTTCTCTTAATCCCGCGGCACCGCCGCTTTAATGCATTATAGCATAATTGCCGCCCTCGGAGTATAATATCATCCATGAGAAGACAAGTTCCTTACGTAACCGCCGTGCTGATCGCGGCCAATATCATCGTATTCCTGCTCGCCGAGCTCTTCTCCGGGAGCACCGAGAGCACGCGCACGCTCATCGCCTGGGGAGGCGCCTACGTCCCGCTGGTGGCGAAGGGCGAGTGGTGGAGGCTCTTCACGTCCATGTTCCTCCACGCCGGGATCCGCCACCTGCTCAACAACATGCTCGTGCTCTTCGTCATGGGGGAGCATCTCGAGCGCCTGCTGGGAAGGGTGCGCTACGGCGTGGTCTATATAGCGGGCGGCCTCATCTCGAATTACTGCGCCTTCCGGTGGTACCTCTCGAGGGACAGGCAGGTCGTGTCCATCGGCGCCTCCGGCGCCGTCTTCGCGGTGATCGGCGCGCTCATCTGGATCATCCTCCGGAACCGGGGACGGGCCGACGGGCTCACGCTCCGGCAGATCCTGGTCATGTTCGCCCTGTCGCTCTACTTCGGCTTCGCCACGGCAGGGGTGTCGAACATCGCCCACATCTCCGGCGCGGCGGCCGGGTTCCTGCTGGGCCTTGTTCTCTACCGCAAAAAACCGGTGAGAACCGAACGTTCGGTCCCCGCCGGAAAATGACAGTACGGATTTCATCGCGCTCCGCGCCGCGAAATTCCGCCTGAAACACTAAATTCAATATGAAAAGGAGAATCTGTTATGTCAGACTGCATCTTCTGTATGCTTGCGAACGGGGAGATCCCGACTGCCACCGTCTATGAGGACAGCGACTTCCGGGTCATCCTCGACGCGAACCCGGCGTCAAAAGGCCACTCGCTGATCCTGCCGAAGGAGCATTTCGCGAATATCCGCGAGATGCCCGACGAGCTTCTCGGCAAAGCCGCCGTTCTCGCGAAAAAGATGTCTGTCCGGCTCACGGAAGCCATGAACTGCGACGGCCTGAACGTCGTCCAGAACAACGGCGAAGCCGCGGGACAGACCGTCTTCCACTTCCACATCCACCTGATCCCCAGGTACGCGGGCTCTGCCCCGATCGTCGCCAACTGGCACCAGGGCGTCCTCACAGAGGAGGATAAAGCTGAGATCCTCTCGAAGATGGGCTGATCCCGCTCCCCTCGTGAAAGATATACTCACATCCTGCGAACAGCACATGGTATCCGTCAGCAAGCGGCAGCTCCTCGCGACCTGCCGCCTGCTTTCCGTTTACGGCCGTCCCGTTCTTCGACCCCATGTCCGAGACGCTGTAGCGGCCGTCCCTGCACGAGATCCTCGCGTGGATCCTGCTCACGGCCGGGTCCGGGATCACGCGGTCCGCGAGGGCCTTCTTCTTCCCGATCAGCAGGTCGCGCTCCTCGAGAATAATCGGCGGGAGTCCGCTGTCCTTCGAGACGGGCACAAGGGTCGCGGGGATGCCCCGCATGGAACTGCCGAGGTCGCTGAGAAGAATCGTCTTCCCGCTCCCGTCGTCGTCCGCAGCGCTTTCGCGTCCCCCGTCCCGGAACGGGAACACCCTGTCGTCCGTCTCCCCGGGAAATCCCTCCGCGAAGAAATCGTCTCCTCCCCGGTTTTCGGCGAGTCCTCCGGAGTACCGCTCTCCCCGCAGCCCGCTCCGCTCCGGTCCGTTCCGGCCCGTGTAATCCCCCTCTTCGTAAATGTCGTCCGGGAACCCGGAACTCTCCCACGGCACGCTTCCGACCGGAATTCCCGGGTTTCCCCGAGGCGCGCCGGTGTCCGGAACCCCGGGGCTCTCCCGGAATACCCCGCCTTCCGCGGCATATCCGGACGCCCTCCTCTTTCTTCCCGCCGCGGCGTCCGCCGCTTTCGCGCAGAGACAGATCACCGCCGCTCCCAGGGCCGCGCCGGCAGCCCGCTCCGGGACGCTCAGGATATACTCCGTCTGCAGGCGCATGGCAGTCCACACGACCGCTGCCCCCATGGCCATAAACAGGGCCAGGATGACCGTATACCGCTCCGGGATGAGCATCCTGAGCGCCCTCCGGGCTCCCCGCTCACCGGACGGGTCCCCGGTTCCGCCGCCGGAGAAGGAGCCGGATGCGGCGCGCCTTCCGGCTGTCTCAGGCGGAGCCCCGTCCTCGGCGAGCTCATCCCAGATCTCGTCGGGAATCCGGAAATCCCCTCCCTCCTCTTCCGCGCCGGGACCGCTCCCGGCGAGAAACCGGTCGATGTCCTCCGCAAAATGGCCCTCTCTCACGGTGCCGGGTTCCGGGGTTTCCCCTCCGAAAGAACTGAGGACCGAACTCAGGTCCCCGAGCTCAAACGTCTCCCCCCTCAGCTTTCCGAGCACTGAGCAGAGCAGCAGGACGCTCCTGCTGTCGCCGCCTCCGGTCCTGCCGAGAAGGAACTCCGTGAGCCGGATGAGACTCTCGCGGACCGGGGCGGACTGAGCCGGGAGATAGGCCGCGTGGAGATCTCCCCTCTCCCAGTCCGTGTATAGGTAGTCGGGGTCCAGGAGCAGGTGGTCGGGATCGAGGAGATAATCCTCGAGGCCCGCGAACAGGTCGATCAGGCTCCCGTACAGCTTCTTAAGGATCTCCGCGGTGAGGGGCAGGTTCCCGCAGCAGGCCGCGAACGGCTGGAGCCCCGTGATGTCGTACTTCAGCCGCGTCTCCCCGTCCACGTGCTCCTCCGCCACGGGGAGCAGCCCGCGGATGCGGTTTGACGCCAGGATCTTCAGCTGGTAGCCGTCCCCGCCTCCCCCGACTCCCGTGAGGATCATCGAACTGTGTGACAGCTCCTTTCTGTATTCGGCTTTCATTCTCTTCTCACCCCCCGTCCGCAAGTTCTGACGCGGCTTTCATTAGCCGGATCAGTTTCGCGGGCTGGTATTTTCTGAACGTCTGCTTCACCCTGATCCCCCAGAGCACCTCCCCGCTGAAGTGGACCGTCCCCGCTGTGCTCTCCACCGTCCTCGCGGTCTTCGTATCCGTCCTTGTGACGGAAATGTCCCCGGCGGCAAAGAGCTGCGGATCCTTCTGGACGTGTCCGCTGATCGCCTGCTCCGCCGCGCCGGCCGTGAGATATGCCCGGTTGTGGATGTGGGCGGTCAGATAGACCGCCATGAGCAGGGTGAAGATAACCACCGACATGACCGCGGCGGCCTCGAGAGTGAGGGAAGCCGGTTCCCATCCGGGCACTCTCTCCCTTCTGTCCGCCCGCCCGGAGGCGGGGGACTGAATATCGCGCTGCTGAACCAGTGGCATCCGGGACCTCCCTGCGGCGTATCGCCATGAGATATCTTCTGATTTTACCATCCTCCTCTCCCGCAAGGACGGACTGTTCAGGGGAACAGCGCCGGAAGAAATACCAGGGCGCTTCCCAGGAACAGGAAAGGCATGAATGGAAACGTGCTGCTCCCCCGCCGCCCCTTAAGGATCAGGATCCCGGCGAAGGCCGCGGCCATGAAAAATCCGGCGCACAGGCAGGCCATGAGGGAAAAAGGCCCGAGAAAGAGGCCGGCGGCAAGGACCGCGATGCCGTCCCCCGACCCGATCCCGCCCCGGCTCGCCCGGGACAGAAGGATCAGCACCACCCCCGGCACGAGGGAGACCAGGACGTCCAGCGGGGATCTTGCCTCCGCCGCGGAGAGGATGATCCCCGCGGCGGCGAATGCCCCCGCGAACCGGAGGCTGATCGTCCCCGTCCTCAGGTCGGTCAGGGCATTTCCCGCCATATACAGGAGAAAAATGAGATCAGGACGCCTCATCCCCGCCCTCCGCCGCGCCGCTTCCTCCCGCCTGTTCCGCGGCTTCGGCGGCAGCCCTCGCGGCGCACCTCTCGCACAAGCGGAGTCCGGCGCAGTCGGAGGCATGGGCCATGTGCACGTGCCTGACGATTCCCCCGTACTGGTCGCTCGGATAGTAGCAGTCCCCTTTCGCGGTCGCGTAGACGGTCCCCCTGTAGCCTTTCGGGAAGCCGTCGCATTTTCTGTATTTCTCCCCGTACTCATTCCTCAGGGATCCGATCTCGGACGTCGTGCTCATGAACACGGTCAGGTCGAGGTGGGTGCAGGAGGGATCGGTGTGATAGACCGACTCGTAGTCCGAGACATACACCATCTCGTCGCCCGGCTTCCCGTCCCCCTCTCCGTCCCCGGCCGGCCGGATCCCCGTATCGCTTCCGATCCAAGGGTAGACCCTCGCCCTGAGCGCGCACCGCAGCTTGGGGATTCCCGGAAACGCGTACGGAAACCGGTAGGTCTCGACACTTCTCAGGTCGATCCACTTCCCCTCGGCGGAGGACCCGGACAGGCCCGCCGCGACGGCGATCTGCCTGGCTTTGTTCGAGAGATCCAGGTTCTTCTCCCCCTGGATCCTGAGCGCGTCCATGAACATGATGAGGATCACGCAGGCGATCAGGAAGAGAGGGATCACCGCGGCGCTCTCGAGCGTGAGCGACGCGCTTCCGATCCGGAGCCCCCGCCGGCACACCTGGTTCATGTTGTTATTCTTCAGCCTGGTTCTCTCCGGACGGAACCGCATCCGCTTCTCCTTTCCCCGCGTCTTCCCGGGCGGCAGGCGCCGCCCGTCAGGCGGATATTACATGTCCCTGTAGTCCATCTTCTCACCGACCGGGAACGTCACCCTGTTCTCCGACCTCACGCTGACCTTCGCGCCGACCGCGCCGATACAGGAATCCAGCCTGAAATCGGGCCTTCCGCTCCCGCGTATCTCGGATTCCGTCATATCCATGGCCCGCTTCACAATCTTCGACGGGGAAGCCGCGAGGAGGAGCACCCCGAGATAATCCGTGTAGTCCATCCCTCCCGGGGCGTCTTTCGACAGTCCGGATATATCCCCTCCGTTCATCGCGAGGTTCATCAGGTCCGCCTGCCACCCGTTCGCTGTCTTCACGTAGGGGATCCGCTTCCCCTCGAGCAGCGCGCGGACGTCGATCAGGCTCTCGGCGTACGCCCACCCGGCGGCGAGCAGCAGTTTGATCAGGGGTTCCGCCTCCGGGATGAGGAGGACCAGGCCGATGAGAAGCGCTGTCTCCGAGAGCTCGGAGCTCATCTTCGGATCCGTGTAGATGCAGGCGATATTGGCCGCCTCGCGAAGGGCGATGAGCCTTCCGACCACGGCTTTCAGGTTCTTCTCGTCGCTCTTCTTCCCGTATAAGATATACTCGGTCTGATAGGCGAGGGCGGAATTTGGGGACGGGCTCATATACGTCGAGTAGTGTCCCCTGACATAAGCCTTGAACGCGAGGCCTCCCGCCCCTCTCAGGGTCCCCTTCGTCGTGTCGATGACGCCGATCCCCCTGGCGGTCTTTCTCCTGCTGACGAACGAGCCGAGGTCGGCCTTCCCGTCCGACACGGTCCGTTCAGGCGGGACCACAATCCTCATAACCGACAGCCGCTTCAGCCGCTCGAGGACGGGCAGCGGATTCCTGAACCCAGGCGGGACCTCCGGAAGCGCCTCCGCGCTCTCATCGCCGGCGGCAATCGCCTCCTCCCGCTCCCTCTTCGCCTGGCCGGACTGCTTCATGATGCTGCTGTAGCTGGCGCTCTCCGCCTCTTTCACGGCCTCCCTGCCGAGTTCCCCCGCCGCCTCGCCTCCGGAGACCCTGTCCCTGAGGAAGGAAATGCTCTCGAGAGCCGCCGTATTCTCAACCGCCTGGACAGCCTGCGCCGCGAAGAGGGCCCCGTTCGCGTCGGTGGCCAGGCTGTAGCTGTCGAGCACGCACTGCTCAATCGTAAGAGTGAGGAGCGGCTTTCCCATCGGGACGAGATTGCCCTTTCCGGGATCGAGGATATACGATGCCGCATCCTCGATCTCCGAGCACACGGCCGCGATATCGGGCGGCCCGCCGCAGCCCGCGTCGATGAAGAACAGGTCATATTTCTCCTCAAGCTGCCTGTCATATCTCGCGAACAGCGAGAACAGGGCCTGGTCCACGGCGTTCGCGGCCTGCATCCTCCCGAAGCTCACCTTGACGGACAGGATCGATGCGCAGATGAGCGCCGTCATCACCGTCATCGCGAGCGCGAAGAAGATCGTCATGCCTGCCGCGGCGCTTTTTCTCCTCATACATTTCCTCCCGTTTGCCAGTCAGGAACAGTCAGAGCGAAGGATTACACGCTGTTGCTCTGGGATGAGACCTTGTTGAGAATGTTCTTGAGAACTTTTGTGATCTGTGTCTTGAAGACAAGTACCAGGGCAATCAGCACCAGCAGGATGAGCACGATCTCGACCACGGCGACACCGTCTTCCTCCTCCGCAAATGCGCGCAGTTCAGACATCCGTCCACCTCCTTTCCAGCCTATTCTGGCAGTATCTATGAACAGCCGCATAAGGGACAGGGCACAGGGACCGGTGCCGCGCCGCCTCGCGGTCAGTTCATCCTCATATCTGATTCACAAGTTGGAATAGATCGGCCGGAACCGGCCTCCATGAATGGAATGAGGCAATTATAAACGACGGCGAAGACAAATGCCATTCGGAATAATCGCCGATCTTTAAGGACGCCAGAGGGGGCAGAACAGACAAACATCAGTGAGCAGGTGCTCATTTCGCAAGTGAAGCAGCTCCCCCGGCCGCGCTGCCCGGACTATGAGCCGCACAGAAAAGAAGGCCGGAGAGCATCCTCTTCATGCTCTCCGGCCTTCTCAGTCCATATATTATATTCTCGTTCCCGTGTTCTCTTCTCACTCCACGGCGGCAACCAGCTCCCCGACGTCCTGCCTCGACAGCAGGTACACGCCCGAGCTCACCTCATAGTCCGCACCGCCTCTCGACCAGACCGCCCGCGAGATGCAGTCCTCCTCGTCTCCGCAGACATGGACCTCGCAGCCGTCCTCCGTGAAATCCTCGGTATAGGCGTAATCCCCGCCCTCTGCCGCGGCGTCGGAAGCTCCGCTCCGCTTGCTGATCCGGAACAGCTCTTCCCCGGAATCCGTCCGGTAGACGAGTTCCGTCACGGTGCCGCCGTAGCAGCGGATCACCCTGCCGTCGCTCCCGGCGAATTCCTCCGGCGCCTCGATCACGAGGCTTCCGGCGGAAGCCGCGTCCTCCATGGTTTCGTACTCGGCGTACATGGCACCGGCATCCGCCTCTTCCGCGGCTTCATCCGCTTCATAATCAGCCTCCGGGGCCTCCATGGCCAGCATCACCTTCGCGTCCGCGCTCTCCGCGATGCCGTTCTCCCTGCCCGCCGTGTCCGTGACGCCCTTCTCCACTGCCCGGTCTCCCGCGCCGGGTCCCATCGAGAAGGCGATGACCGCGCAGGCCGCCGCAGCGGCAATGATCCCGGCAGACAGCCTACGCCTGAACCTGAGGCGCACGATGTCGGCGCTCCTCCCGGCCGCTGCCGCGTCCCCGGGTCTGCTCCCGGAATCCCGGCCCTCCGCGCCGGACAGGCGTCTCCCGCCGTCCGCGGCCGCGATCCACTCCTCGTCTATATCGTTCATAGCCCTTAGAAGATCTGTCCCCTTCATGGCCTGATTCCTTCCTTCCTCAGAACCTCCGCCAGTTCCTTTCTCGTCCTCATCAGCGTCATCTTGACTTTGCTCTCTCCGATCCCGAGATCGTCGGCGATCGTCTTCACCGGATCCATGTACCAGTACCTCCTGATGAAGATCGTCCGCTTCTCCTCCGCGAGAGTCCCGAGAAATGTCTTCAGGACCTCCGCGAGCACGTAGTGGTCGGCTGACCAGGTGCCGGCGCCGGAATCCGCGACGCACTCCTCCAGCTCGTCGAGCACGGCCGTGCCCTCGCCTCCGCCCCGCTTCCCCGCGCGGTTCTTCTCCCACAGATTCAGCGCAAGATTCCTTGTGATCTTTCCGAGAAATGCCTTAAGGAACACCGGCTTTGCCGGCGGAATCGCATTCCACGCGCGGAGCCATGTGTCACTTACACACTCCTCCGTGTCCTCGCGGTTCCCCAGTATATTCATGGCGATCGATCCGCAGTATCTCCCGTACTTCCGCTCACTCTCCGTGAGCGCCTCCTCGGACCTCTCCCAGTACAACTCGATAATTCTGCTGTCTTCCATGCTCACTTCCCCTGTACCGGGAGGGTTCTATGTCTAATCAGACAGATCATACGTCCTCCCCGTCACACGTCCGAAAAAAGTTTCTGTCTTCAGCGCCGCGTCACAGCGCGCCGAGCAGGGCCCGGATCCCGCCCTCCCTGAAAGCCTGCCTGTAGTAATCCATCTCTTCCCTTATGATGCCGTCGATCGCCCTCATTCCGAGGAGCTCGACCGGCGCGCGGTCGTCCGTCAGGACGCGCTTCCCTCTCCGATAATCCAGGGTGCCCTCCGCGACGTGCCCTGCAAGCGCCCTGAGTCCGGGCGAGGCGATGAGGGAGGCATTTTCGAGAAGCTTCTCCCTCCCGTTCCCCTCCATGGAGGCGAAAAAGATCCGGTTCGTGTTCCCCGGGACGTCGAAATAGCTTACGGACGGGAAGACCGAAGCGGCCGTATCCATGAGATACGCGTTGATCCCCCCGGGCTCCGA
Source organism: uncultured Lachnospiraceae bacterium (assembly GCA_902773435.1). Lineage (GTDB taxonomy): Bacteria > Bacillota > Clostridia > Lachnospirales > Lachnospiraceae > Chordicoccus. The sequence goes on from CACYEN010000078.1 coordinate 35,142, forward strand.
CGTCTTCATGTTCATGTTGACGATCACGACGCCGCCCGGATTCAGGTGAAGAGAGGCAAGCCGGAAGAATTCCGCCGAGGACATCTGAAACGGGATCGTGATGTCCCTGTACGCGTCGACCATGATCACGTCGTACATGCCGTCGTCCACCTCGAGGAACGCCCTCCCGTCATAAGTATATACCGGAATGTCCTCCGGCAGATCAAAATATTTTACGGCAAGGTCCGTGATCTTCCGGTCGATCTCCACGCCCGTTATGTCCGCGCCGCTGAAATACTTCCGGCACTCGGCCGCGTAGGTCCCCGTCCCCATCCCGAGAATGAGCACCGAGGGCGCGCCGCCCTCACCGGTGTCGGAAAATCCCGCCATGACCGGCGCCGCGAGCGCGTAGTCGTAGTACATCCCCGTCAGCCCCTCGTTCTTCTCATAGACGGACTGCACGCCGAAGAGGACGTTCGTCGAGAGAACGACCTCCCTCTCATCCTCGCGCACCTGCAGATAATTGTATATCGATTCCCCCTCATATAAAAGACTGTTGTCCCAGAAAGCGAATCTTCCCCGGTATCCCGGGATCGCAGCCGCCGCCATGAGGATCATCGCCGCCGCGCACCGGGCGGCCCCTTTGCGCGCGCTGATGAAGTAGATCAGGGCGAGCGCGAGCAGTATTCCGGCAAATATGATAAATGTCGCCGCTGTCCCGACCGTCGGGATCGTGACGAACGTCGGAAGAAACGTCCCGATGATGCTCCCCGCCGTGTTGAAAGCCCCGAGCGCCCCGACCGTCCTCCCGCTGTCGTCCGCCCCCGTCACGATGCACCGGGCGAGCGTCGGCGTACAGGTGCCGAGCAGAAAGCAGGGGAACACAAAGATGATGAGGCAGGCCAGGAACGCGGCGATCACGAGAAAGCTGCCGCTGACCGCGACGACGAGGATCCCCGTCACGAGGAGGATCAGGTATCTCCCGGCGAACGGGATCGCGGCGATCCAGACCGCGGCGATGAGAAAGCGCCGGTACAGCCTGTCCGGGTTCGCGTCCCGGTCGGCGGTCCTGCCTCCGTAGACATTTCCGAGGGCCATGGCGATCATGATCGTCGAGATGATGATCGTCCAGACAATCTGGGATGAGGAGAAATACGGGGCGAGCAGGCGGCTCGCACACAGCTCGACGGCCATGACGGACATTCCCGCGAAAAACTCCGTGCTGTAAAGGAACACCTTGCTGCCGAGTATTCCTCTTTTCATGGCGATTCCCTCCTTATGTAAACCCGCTCCGGGCGGCCCCGGTCCGGCGCGTACGCCCCCCGTCCGTCTCCTTCGCCCCATCACCCCTGTTATTCAGCGGAAAACTGTGATAGAATCCCAGTGAAGAAAAGGAGGCGCTCCAATGAAGATCATGTTCTATTTCCTGCGTCCGTTCGACGAACTCGCGTACTGCGAAAAGTTCAGCTCCGAATTCGGCATCGCGTTCGACCACTGCGACGATTACCCCGATGAGTCAAACATCCGTCTCGCGCGCGGCTGCGAGGCGGTCAGCGTCACGCCCTGCGACCTCGGCGCGAAGGTCCTCGACCGCTTCCATGAGGTGGGCGTCCGCTATATCTGCTGCCGGTCCGTCGGCTACGACCACGTGGATCTCGCCCGCGCGCGGGAGCTCGGCATGAGGGTGGCCAACGTCAGCTACTCCCCGTCCGGCGTCGCGAACTACTCGGTCATGCTCATGATGATGGCGCTCCGCAGGATCATGCCGATCATGAAGCGGGCGGAGGCCCAGGACTTCACGCTGAAGGGCAAGATGGGGCGCGACATCTCGCGGTGCACGGTCGGAATCATCGGAACCGGAAAGATCGGCAGCACGGTGATCCGCTCCCTCTCCGGCTTCGGATGCCGCATTCTCGCCTACGACCTCTTCAAAAATGACGCCGTCAGCGGCCTCGCCGAGTACGTGCCGCTCGACAGGCTGCTCGAAGAGAGCGATATCATCTCGCTTCACACCAACGTCACGGACGCGACGACCCACATCATCGACGGGGCCGCCCTCGAAAAGTGCCGGGACGGCGTGATCATCGTCAATGCCGCTAGGGGAAAGCTGATCGACACCCCCGCCCTCATCCGGGCGCTCGAATCCGGGAAGGTCGGCGGCGCAGCGCTCGACGTCCTCGAGAACGAGAACGGCCTCTATTACTACAACCGCATGGGCGACGTCATCCGGAACGACGAGATGGCGATCCTCCGGAGTTACCCGAACGTGATCCTTAGCCCGCACACCGCGTTCTACACCGAGGACGCCGTGGAGAGCATGGTCAGGGGCATCTTCGAGAGCGCGGATGCCTTCGGGCGCGGCCTTCCTACGGAACACGAGGTCTTCCTCAGATAAGGGGCCCATCCTCCGGGGCCGCCGTCACGGCGGCCCCGTTCAGCGTCACTTCCCCGTCCGCGGGGATCATGATGTAATCCCTCCCGCCGATCCTCCCGGTCCTGACGAGCTGCGCCCGCTCCGAGGGGATCCGGATCAGGGCGCTGTCCGTCTTTATGAGCACATAGGTTCCGGAGGCGGCCGCGGCCGAGATCTCCGTGTCTCCGACCGTGCTCTCGTAGATCTCGTCGAATGTCTCCGTGTCCGCCCCGGCAGCCTCGGCGATCTTTCTCACGTCTTCCCGTCCGATCACCGTGACGCCCTCCTCGGCGCTCTTCTCGGCGACGCCCGCCGCGACGGCGGCGGCGCACTCAAGGTCCATATCCATCTGATCGATGAGCGAGGCGAACACCGCCTTCTGCGTCTTCATCCCGACGGGGCAGGATTCGTCGGGGATGTCGAACATCCCCCGGATGCAGTCCTCGTCCTCCGGGGCGGCCGAGTGGATCAGCACCGTATTCCGGTCCTCGCCCCTGTCCGAGAAAGCGGGATAGAGGAAACCGCTCACGGGACTTCCGATCTGCCATCTCCTGTCGAGTTCCGCGACTCTGTTCTCCGTGAGCCCGAGCGCCGGCTTTGACAGCTTCGCCGGGCAGATCAGGAGAAGCAGGCCGATGTAGACGCTGTCGCCGTCCTCGAGCTTCCGCCCGTCCCCCGACTTCGCGGGGACGTCGTAGTAGACGTTGGCGAGCGCGGCGTAGTAGGGTTCGGTGTGGACATACTCCGAGAGGAGCCGGTCCCGGAACTCCTCGAATTCCGCGACGTCCCGTCCCTCGGCCTCCCTGAGGGCGATGAGTTCCTCATTCTGTCTCCCGAGCCCGACGGGAAATGAATCCTTCCCGATTCCCGTCGAGAGCCCCCTGGCGAAGATTCCGAGGTGGCGGAACCGCTCCGCGTCCTCCATGTCCGAAAGTCTTCTGACGTCTTCCCAGCAGGGATTATTTTCAGAGTCCACATAGACGCCGTACACCCATGTGACGATATTGTCTTTTGTCGATTTAACAGCTTTTCTGAGCTCTTTCAGGTCACTTTTTTCCATCTGCCTTCCCTCTCCCGCACCGGAAAACCGTGGCGCGTCTCATTAATTTACAGGAAATCGGCCCGAATGTAAAGCGCCTTCAGGTGCCGGTCGCCCCGCGCCCGGGGCCTCGCGGCAGGGCGCGGGGAGCGGGGGGCAATGTTTCGGGTGACATTTTAAAGGATTTATTGTATAATTGTTAAGACTTTGTTAATTTCTCTTGGCTATGATTATTGAAGAGGAGGAAAAAGCTATGACATCTGTCAAAACAGCGGGTTCCGAAGCAGGCCGCCGGGGACGGTCTCTCATCGTCTCCCTGGTTCTCGCTCTCGTTCTCGCAGGCGCGCTCTTCTCCGCAAAAGCCGAAGCTTCGACGCCCGCAAGGCGGATCATTCTCGTCGGTGACTCCCGGACGGAGGGCATGCACCAGTTCATCGGGGAGAAGAAAAACGTCATCTGGTCTTATAAATCCAGCATGGGGCTCACCTGGATGAGAAGCACGGGCGTCCCCAGGATCGAGAGCCAGATCAGGAGCAACACCGCCGTCGTCATCCTGATGGGCGTCAACGACGTACTCGACCTGTGGCAGGCGGACAATTACGCGTCCTATCTCAACGAGCGCGCCGCCGTCTGGAAGAAGAAGGGCGCGGAGACCTTTTACGTGAGCCTCACCCCCGTCGACGACAAGAAGGACAAGTACGAGAAGAACGCCGACCTCATCGCCTGGAACACCCGTATAAAGAAGAAGCTCGGCTCCAACGTCACCTACGTCGACATCTTCAACAAGATGAAGACCGGTCTCGAGACCACGAGCGACGGCCTTCACTACCAGAAGGCAAGCTGCATCAAGTTTTTCAACCTCGTGTACGACGCGGTCAAGACCTCCCACTACGACCCCTCCACGGACGAGACCTGTGAGGAGTACTACAAGGTCGTCTACGACTTCGACAGCTACATGAAATTCAACTCCGACCTGAAAGTCATCTACAAGAACGATCCCGAGGGGGCTTTCCAGCATTTCCTCAAGCACGGGATGAAACACGGGCGCAGGGCCAAATCGACGTTCGATCCGATTTCCTACATGCTCCGCTACAAATATCTCCGCAAGAAATACAAGACTGACTGGAAGGAGTACTATCTCCACTATATCCGCTCGGGATACAAGTACAATTTCAAGGGATCCGGCTGCGGAAAGATGCTGAAATACGACACCGTCTACAAGGACATCGACTACAGCCACGTCTACGACTACAACTACTACGTCAAGAAGAGGGCGAACGTGTTCCGCCGCTTCGGATATGATGAGGCCGCCGTCCTCAAGTACTACGTGACGGTTGACATGCCCAAGGGCATGCGCGCGAACGACGAGTTCAGCTGGAGCATCTACCGGAACTACAATCCCGATCTCAAAAAGAAGTTCGGGACGAACAAGGCCCAGTACTTCATCCATTACACGACTGTCGGATACAAGCAGAACCGCCGTCACAACTGAGGCATAAAAAAGAGGCAAAAAAAGAGGCCGTGAAAAATGATCGCATCATTTTTCACGGCCTCTTTTCATACTATCGTCTTCCGCCCCGCGGCGGCCCTTCTCACGTCACACTTTCCCCCTTCGTCTTCCCGGCTGCTTTCTTTACCCTTTCCGCAGCCTCGTCGCAGAATGACACTATAAACTTTGCGTCCCTGTAGATCGACTCCCCTGCCCTGGTCAGCGTTACTCCTCTTCTGGAACGAACAAAAACCGTGACACCCAAATCCTTCTCCAGCAGTCCGATCTGCTTCAGAACTGCAGAGGGAGAAATCTGCATCTGCTCGGCAGCTTTTCGAAAACTCCCCGCTTCCACGACCCGGATCAGAGTATCAAGATGCGCGTTGTACAACATGTCAGTTACACCTCGAATCCGCGTTATATAAGTCTATATTGCTGTAAGAAGTTACCCGTGCTCTGTTATATTATCACAATTCAATCGAATTGACGAGTTTTTCTAATTTTTTTCAAAAAAATTCTCTCAAAGAAACAATATTTGACGCGGCGGTACCGCGCGCAAAAAAAATGACCGCTCACGCGGTCATCATCAGGCTGCTGCGAAGATGGAAGCGGCGGATCCGCGTCATCAAAGGCACAGCCCCCGGCGGTCTCACATTCCCAGACTATCCCTATATATGTGCACTGGATGTGAACCAGCCCTTCCCGCGCCGGGTCAGGGCCTCCTTCCGGAACCGGCTGCTGCGCGATGCGCGGCTGCTCACAGGCGGACACAGGCAGGCGGCGAGCGCCGGCCGTGATCCGGGTGCAGGCATCCCGGATCATTATAATATACCGGAAACACCTCCGCAATCCCGAAGAATTCTACTATTCCTCCTCAAAGAGATCCGCGAGAATCTCCTCCGCCGTCTTGTCGAGATAGCCGTCCGGGTCCGTGAGAATTCCCGCCCCGCTGACGTCCCAGCTGAATTTCCCGGTATTCTCGGCGTCAACCGCGGTCATCGCGGCGTAGTCCTTGATCGTCACGGGGTACCTGGTGCTCCACTCCGGGTAGTA
>CACYEN010000079.1 GCA_902773435.1 uncultured Lachnospiraceae bacterium
CATCACCCAGCACATCGGCGCCTATATGGTCTCTGTCAACGGGCAGAAGATCACGTTCCTCGATACGCCCGGACACGAGGCTTTCACCGCGATGAGAATGCGCGGCGCGAACGCGACGGATATCGCGGTGCTTGTCGTCGCCGCGGATGACGGCGTCATGCCGCAGACCGTCGAGGCGATCAACCACGCGAAGGCCGCCGGGACGGAGATTATCGTCGCGGTCAACAAGATCGACAAGCCCGGTGCCAACGTCGACAGGGTCAAGCAGGAGCTCTCCGAGTACGGCCTCATTGCTGAGGACTGGGGCGGCTCCACCGTGTTCTGCCCGGTTTCGGCGAAGACGCAGGAAGGTCTCGACAACCTGCTCGAGATGATCCTGACCGTCTCCGAGATGCACGAACTGAAAGCCAACCCGAACCGCAAAGCCCGCGGCATCGTTCTCGAAGCGAAGCTAGACAGGGGCCGCGGCCCGGTGGCTTCGATCCTCATCCAGAAGGGCAAGCTGCATCAGGGCGACTTTATCGCCTGCGGCGCGGCTTCCGGCAAGGTCAGGGCGATGACCGACGAGAAGGGAAAGAGACTTCACAAGGCCACGCCGTCGATGCCTGTCGAGATCATCGGCCTCTCGGCTGTCCCGGAGGCGGGAGAAGTTCTCGTCGCCATGGAGAGCGACAAGGAGGCGAAGGACTTCGCGGCGGTATTCGTCAGCGAGGGCAAGAAGAACCTCATCGAGGAGACAAGAACCCAGATGTCCCTCGACGACCTGTTCAACCAGATCAAGGAGGGCAGCCTGAAGGAACTTCCGATCGTCGTCAAGGCGGACGTGCAGGGTTCCGTCGAGGCGGTCTCCCAGTCGCTGCTCAAGCTCTCGAACGACGAGGTTGTCGTCAAGGTCATCCACGGCGGCGTCGGCGCGATCAACGAATCCGATGTCTCGCTTGCGGCGGCCTCCAACGCCATCGTCATCGGCTTCAACGTGAGGCCGGACGCGACCGCCAAGGTCATGGCCGACAGCCAGAAGGTGGACATCCACCTGTACAACGTCATCTACGAGGCGATCGAGGACGTCGAGCGCGCGCTGAACGGCATGAAGGCCGCGGTGTTTGAGGAGAAGGTGCTCGGACACGCCGAGATCAGGATGATGTTCAAGGCCTCCGGAATCGGCAATATCGCCGGCGGCTACATCAAGGACGGAACATTTACAAGGAATTCGAAGGTGAGAGTCTTCAGGGGCGAGGAGAAGATCTACGAGGGAGAGCTCGCTTCGCTGAAGCGCTTCAAGGACGACGTCAAAGAGGTGCGCGAAGGATTCGAATGCGGATTCGTCTTTAAGGACTGGGGCGATTTCCAGGTGGAGGACACTGTCGAAGCCTACACCATGGTCGAGGTTCCGAGGACATGAGATGGTTCCGCTCCGCGTAAATGAGGAAGCATCGCTATGAGAAAACACAGCACAAAGAATCTCCGGGTGAATGAGGAGGTCGGGCACGAGCTCGCCATGATCATCAGGGAGCTCAAGGATCCCCGCATCGCCCTCATGACATCTGTGACGGATACCTATGTCGCGCCCGACCTGAAGACCTGCAGGGTCTACATCAGCGTCCTCGGCAGCGAGGAGGAACAGGCCGATACAATGGAGGGGCTTCTCTCCGCGAAGGGCTTTATCCGCCGCGAACTTGCGCAGCGGCTGAACCTGAGAAACACGCCCGAGCTGACATTTGTGGCTGACCGCTCGATCGAGAGGGGCGTCATGATGTCGGGGAAGATCGACGAAGTGATCAGGAAAGACGAAGAGGCAGAAGCCGGCAGAACAGAGGAATAGGCACTTGGGGCGGCTTTTCCGCGATGAGCGGGGAAGCCGCGTCTTTTATCGGACCGGGAGGACAGCTGACATGAAGAGGGTGGACGAACTCATTTCCGATGATATAAAGAGCATAGGGATCGCGGGGCACGTGAATCCGGACGGGGACTGCGTCGGAAGCTGCGGGGCGCTTTTTCTCTATCTGTGCCGCAGGTATCCCCGCGCGCGCGTCGATCTCTACCTTGAGACGCCGGAGCAGATGCTGCGCGGGATGGCGGGAGCGGAAGAAGCCTTATCCGCGGCGGAGGAAGATTTCACGTATGACCTCTTTATTGTCTGTGACGTGAGCGACGAGGACCGGATCGGCGTGGCGGGAGACCTCTTCCGGAGAGCCCGGAGGACCGCCTGTATCGACCACCACGTCAGCAACGGCGGATTCGCGGACCTCAACCACATCGAGCCGGAGAGCAGTTCCTGTTCCGAGGTGCTCACCCGCCTGATGGACCGGGACGGCATCGACCGGGAGATCGCGGAATCCCTCTATACCGGTATTATCCATGACACAGGGGTTTTCCAGTACCCGAATACTACTCCGGAGACACTGAGGGCCGCCGCGTTTCTCATCGGACGCGGGGTGGATTTCTCCGGAATCATTGACCGGACGTTCAACGCCAGGACGTTTGAACAGAACAGGATCCTGGGCATAGGGCTTTCGCGCCTCGAAAAGATCTGCGGAGGCCTCGCCGTCATCTCCTTTGTGACGGCGGAGGAGATGAGGGCTGCCGGCGTGACGGGTTCCGACGTAGGGATCGTCGTCCCCTCGATGAGGTACACAGAGGGAGCGGAAGCGGCTGCTTTCCTGTATGAGAAAGGTGAAAATGAAATCAAGGTTTCCCTGAGAAGCTGCAGCTATCTCAACGTCTCGGAGATTGCCTCCTTCTTCGGGGGCGGCGGGCACGTCCGGGCGGCGGGATTTACGCTCGGGGGATCTCTGGAGACAGTTAAGGCGCGGGTGACCGACGCGCTTGAAAGGGCTTTTGACCGGACAGATGATCATTAACGGAGTAATCAATATCAGAAAAGAGAAGGGAATGACCTCCTTCGGGGTTGTGCACCGGCTGAGGAAGATCTTCGGGCAGAAGAAGATCGGGCACACAGGGACGCTGGATCCCGACGCGGAGGGCGTGCTGCCCGTATGCTTCGGAAGGGCGACCCACCTGGTCGAGAGACTGAGCAGGGGTGACAAGGAATACGCGGCCGTCATGCTGCTCGGAAGGACGACCGATACCCAGGACGCCGGGGGGCAGATCCTCTCCGAGAGAGAGGTGACGGTTTCACCGGAGGAGGCCGCTTCGGCCGTGCTCTCATTTCAGGGAAAAGGGACCCAGCTGCCGCCGATGTTCAGCGCGATCAAGAAGGACGGGAAGAAGCTCGTCGATCTCGCGAGAAGGGGCATCGAGGTCGAGCGGAAGGAGCGCAGTGTCGAATTCTATGAGATCGAAGTCCTCAGGGTCGAGCTTCCGAGGGTAGAGTTCCGCGTGCGATGCACGCATGGGACCTACATCCGGACGCTCTGCCACGACATCGGGGAGAAGCTCGGGTGCGGGGCCTGCCTGGAGTCCCTTCTCCGGACGAGGGTCGGGGAGTTCTCGCTTGAGGATGCCCTGACAATCGCCGAGGTCAGGGAACTGAAGGAGAGAGAGGACGCGGCCTCGGCGGCGGATCCCGCGGGAGCGGGCCGCCCGGAGACCTGTTACTCCTTCTTCAGGAGCATCGATTCGTTCTATGGGGATCTCCCGGCGGTCATCTGCCCGGAGGAGAACCTGAGGACGGTCCTCAACGGGAGGGGTTTCCGCGTTTCGGGAGGAACCGGCACGCTGCCCGGTAAGAGCGGGCACGCGAGGGTCTATACGCCGGACGGAGAATTTGTGGGCATCTATAAGCGGAAGGGAGAGGAACTGAGACTTGAGAAATTCTTCTATGAGGATCGTAAAGAATCCGTTTGAGTACGTCTCGGAAGATCCCTGCGCGGTGACGATCGGAAAGTTCGACGGGCTGCACCGCGGACACCGGGCGCTGATCACCGAAACGGTCCGGAACGCGGCCAGGCTTTCGGCCGGCGGCCGGAGATGCCTCTCCTGTGTCTTCACGTTCGACAACTCCCCGGCCATGATCCTGTCGAGGAAAGAGAGGAGGAGCGCGCTTGAGAAAATGGGCGTTGACCTCCTGATCGAGTGCGACTTCGGGCCGCGCGTGATCTCGACGACCGCCGACGACTTCATTAGCGGGGTGCTCGCACGGAGGCTCCGGGCGGTGAGCGTCGCGGCGGGCGAGGACTTCCGGTTCGGCTATAAGAGGACCGGCGACGCCGGTCTGCTTCTTAAGAGGGGCGGGGAGTACGGGTTTGAGGTGGACATCATCCCCGAAATACTTGAGGACGGCGTGAAGATCTCCAGCACGGACATCAGGGAATGCGTCCTTCGGGGAGACATGGAGAGGGCGGAGAGACTGCTCGGATTTCCGTATTATATCCGGGGACGCGTCATACAGGGAAATCAGATCGGCAGGACGATCGGCATCCCCACGGCCAATATGATCCCCGACCGCTCGAAGCTTCTTCCGCCGAACGGCGTGTACTTCTCGGAAACAGTGCTCGACGGGAAGCCGCGGAGGGGCATCACGAACATCGGGACCAAGCCCACCGTCGACGGGCAGTTCATCGGGGTCGAGACCTATTTCTTCGACACTGACGGGGACCTCTACGGGAAGAACCTGACGCTTTCGCTCAGGCATTTTTCGAGGCCTGAGAGAAAATTCGGATCCCTCGAAGAGCTGAAGGCGCGCATAGAGAAGGACAGGGAAGAGGGAAGGGCTTTTTTCCTTGACACGGGTAGGCGCGGCTGATATACTTTGATGGTTGTGAACGGCTGAAAAGCCGTATTCCGTTATCCGGCTCTTTTCGCCTTCTCCGGCGGGGGCTGAATAACAGGAGAATAACAGTTTTCACAGGAGGAACAGATACTATGATCGCAAAAGACAAGAAGCAGGCCATCATGCAGGAGTACGCCAGGACAGAGGGCGATACGGGATCTCCGGAAGTCCAGGTCGCGGTCCTCACGGCAAGAATCAACGAGCTCACCGAGCATCTGAAGCAGAACCCGAAGGATCACCACTCCAGAAGAGGACTTCTGAAGATGGTCGGCCACAGACGCAGCCTTCTCGCATACCTCAGAAAGAAGGACATCATGCGTTATCGTTCTCTGATCGAGAGACTCGGACTCAGAAAGTGATGAATGAAAGGGCAGGGTAATACCTGCCCTCGCTTTACGTTTTACAAGAATGCCCAATCGGGCGGAAGAAGGAGAGATATGGGAGATTATAAGAGTTATTCAATGGAAATCGGCGGCAGGACACTGACAGTTGATATCGACCGCGTGGGCAAGCAGGCCAACGGATGCTGCTTCATGCACTACGGCGATACGGTCGTGCTCTCGACCGCGACAGCCTCGAAGGCGCCGAGGGAGGGCATCGACTTCTTCCCGCTTTCTGTCGATTTTGATGAGAAGATGTATGCCGTAGGAAAGATCCCGGGCGGGTTCAACAAGCGAGAGGGCAAGGCTTCCACGCACGCTGTCCTCACGAGCCGCGTCATCGACCGGCCGATGCGCCCGCTGTTCCCGAAGGATTACAGGAACGACGTCACGCTCAACAACATGGTCATGTCCGTCGATCCGGAGTGCGATCCGGAGGTCCCGGCCATGCTCGGATCCTCGCTCGCGACTTCGATCTCCGACATCCCGTTCGACGGTCCCTGCGCCATGACGCAGCTCGGCCTCGTCAACGGCGAATTCGTCATCAACCCCGGCTATGAGCTCAAGCAGAAGTCCGATCTCGCGCTGACCGTCGCCTCCACGAGGGAGAAGGTCATCATGATCGAGGCCGGCGCCAACATCATCCCCGAGGACAAGATGATCGAGGCGATCTACAAGTGCGACGAGATCAACAAGGAGATTATCACGTTCTTCGACAGGATCATCGCAGAATGCGGCAAGCCGAAGCACGACTATGTCCACTACGAGATCCCCGAGGAGCTGAACGCCGCCCTTTTCGCGATCTGCCCGCCGGAGGAGATGGAAGGCGTCGTCTTTACCGACGACAAGCAGACGAGAGAGAACAACGTCGCCGAGGTTCGCGCGAAGTTCGCGGAAGCCTACGGTGACAACGAGGAGTGGATGTCCCTGATCGACGACGCCCTCTACAGATATGAGAAGAAGACCGTCAGGAAGATGATCCTCAAGGATCACAAGCGCCCGGACGGCCGCGCGATCGACGAGATCCGCCCGCTCGCGGCCGAGATCGACCTGATTCCGAGAGCCCACGGTTCCGCGATGTTCACGAGGGGCCAGACCCAGATCTGCGACTGCGTGACGCTCGCCCCGCTCTCCGAGGCCCAGAGAATCGAGGGACTCGATCCGTTCATCACGAGAAAGAGATACATGCACCACTACAATTTCCCGTCCTACTCTGTCGGCGAGACAAAGCCGAACAGGGGTCCGGGAAGACGTGAGATCGGCCACGGCGCGCTCGCCGAGAGAGCGCTGATCCCGGTCCTTCCGTCCGAAGACGAGTTCCCGTACGCGATCCGCGCCGTCTCCGAGACGTTCGAGTCCAACGGTTCCACATCCCAGGCTTCGGTGTGCGCGTCCTCGATGGCCCTCATGGCCGCGGGCGTCCCCACAAAGGCCGGCGTCGCGGGAATCTCCTGCGGACTGGTTACCGGTGAGACCGACGACGACTACCTTGTCCTCACGGACATCCAGGGCCTCGAGGATTTCTTCGGGGACATGGATTTCAAGGTCGCCGGCACCCACGAGGGAATCACGGCCATCCAGATGGATATCAAGATCCACGGCCTGACCCGCGCGATCGTCGAGGAAGCGATCGCGAAGACAAAGAAGGCCCGCGAATACATCCTGACCGAGGTCATGGAGAAGTGCATCGCGGAGCCGAGGAAGGAACTCAGCAAGTGGGCTCCGAAGATCATCCAGATGAACATTGACCCGGAGAAGATCGGCGACGTCGTCGGCCAGAGAGGCAAGACGATCAACTCGCTGATCGACACCTACGGTGTCGAGATCGACATCGAGGACACGGGCTTCGTGTCCATCAGCGGCACGGATATGGAGCGCATGAACCAGGCCGCCGAGGCGATCAGGCTCATCGTTACCGAGTTCGAGAAGGGAATGATCCTGACAGGGAAGGTCGTCTCCATAAAAGAATTCGGCGCGTTCCTGGAATTCGCTCCCGGCAGGGAAGGCCTCGTACACATCTCCAAGATCGCGAACGCGAGAATCAATCGCGTCGAGGACGTCCTCCAGCTCGGAGACGTCGTCAGGGTCATCTGCCTCGGCAAAGACAAGAACGGCAAGTTCAGCTTCTCCATCAAGGACTGCCCGAAGGACAGCACCGAGGGGATGGACATCGGACGCGTCGTCGCCTCCGCGGGTCCGGAGGAGTAAAGCCGGCCCATGGAGAGAGAGACGATACGGATCAGGTACCACTCCGATCAGATTGAGCGGCTGCGCTATATCGACGGAAAGAGCGACTGGATCGACCTTCGGTCGGCGGAAGAGGTCACTCTGAGGGCCGGGGACTTTCATCTCGTCGATCTCGGCATATCCGTCCAGCTCCCGGAGGGCTATGAGATGATCACGGCTCCCAGGAGCTCCACCTTCAGGAACTACGGGATCCTGCAGAGCAATTCCATCGGTGTCGTCGACGAATCCTACTGCGGGGACAACGACGTGCTGAAGATGCCTGTCTACGCGACCCGTGACACGACGATCCACGTCAACGACAGGATCTGCCAGTTCAGGATCATCAGGCATCAGCCTGCCCTTGTCTTCGAGGAGGTCAGTTCCCTGGGCAACACCGACAGGGGCGGTTTCGGCTCGACCGGAAGAAGATGAAGAAGACGGCGGAGACAAACCGGCCGCGGGAGCGGTCATCTCCGGAATAACGATAAGGCCATGTGTATGGCCCGTCAGGGCTGCGTACACATGGCCTTTTTCCGTTCAGAAATGAAGTTTCGATTACCCCCCGGCTTTACTCCAGGTCGTCATCCTCCTCGTCGTCGAACTCCATGGAATCCATGATCTCGTCGAACGCGTCGGCAGCGATCTCGTATTCCTCGTCGGTCTCGATATTCGCGATCTCGGGCTCCCCGTCCTCTCCCTCGGCGATGTAGCGGTAAAGAAGGACGTCGCCCTCCTCGTCGTCGCTGTCGGATTCGGGAAGAAGGGCGATATATTCGTTCCCGTCGGCCTCAAACGTGCCGAGAATCGCGCATGTAATCTCCGTGTCGTCTTCCAGCGTCAGCGTGACGGAGCCGAGTTCGGCGTCCTCGCTGAGATTGTCCGGTGAAAATTGCATTTCATCAGCCATAAAAATTTCTCCTTATAAATGTGTGAGTCACAGCCGCGTCTTCTCGGCTGTCAGGATAAACATAGCAGAATCGGCGATAAAAAGCAATTTTATTCTGTCAAAATATCGTATATAATAAAAGTGTATGAAATTTATACAGCGGAGATTATGTCCTTAATATTCGCAGATACCTAGCGCAGGAGGATTCACAATAGATGAATAAGTCTGGCTGTTATGAGATAGTGAGTGGAAATCCTGAGGTCCCCGGTGCCTATCAGACGCCGGAGGGAATCAATATCGCTGTATGCGTCCCGGAGGGGGATGAGACGTTCCTTGTCCTGACAGGCAGGGACGGGACGGAGTCCGGGAGAATCGCGCTCACCGGGGAGTACCGGACCGGTGACATCTTCGCGGTCCTCCTAAAGGGGGAGGATCCCGGTGACTTCGGCTACTATCTGCTCTCGGACGGGGAAAAGAAGACCGACAGGTTCGCGTGCCGCGTCACAAAGGGGGTCTGCCGCGCGATGCCCGCCTCCTACGACTGGGGTGACGACGCTTCCCCGGGCATCCCCGTGAACGACCTCATGATTTACAAGTTCCACGTCCGCGGCTTCACGAAGAAGGCCGGGAAGAAAACGAAATACAGGGGGACCTTCCGCGGAGCCGCGGAGAAGATTCCTTATATAGCCGGGCTCGGCTTCAACGCGGTCGAGCTCATGCCGGCCTACGGATTCGAGGACGAACTCAAAGTACAGCCGTATTCCGGCATAGACGGCGGGTCCGGGCAGGCGAAGACGACAGGAAATTACTGGGGCTACGCGGAGAACAACTGCTATTTTGCCCCGAAGCAGTCCTACTCCTCGCAGGAGGATTCCGTCTCCGAGATGCGGGAGATGGTCAGGGAGTTTCACAGGGCCGGGATCGAGGTCTACATGGAGATCTATTTCCCAGCCTCGGTTGATCCGTTCACCGCCGCCCGCGCGGTCCGCTTCTGGAAGATGATGTACCACATAGACGGCTTCCACCTGGTCGGCGAGGGCGTTCCCACGTCATCGCTCGTGAGGGACCCGCTCCTTTCCGACACGAAACTTATGCTGGAGAGGGTGGATTCCAACTGGATCTACGGAGGGGAGGCGCCGTCGAGCAAGCACATCATCGAGTACAACCAGGATTTCCAGAACGCCGGTCGTGCCGTGCTCAAGGGCGACGAGGGACAGGCGGAGTCATTTGCCGGCTTTATCAGGCGGAATCCCTCGACGCACGCCTTCGTCAATTACATGGCCAACGTCAACGGCTTCACGCTCCTCGATTCGGTCTCCTATGACTGGAAGCACAACGAGGCCAACGGGGAGGGCAACCAGGACGGAACCAGCTTCAACCTGAGCTGGAACTGCGGCGCTGAGGGCGCCACAAGGAAGAAGAGTATCAGAAGGCTCCGCGTGCGGCAGATCAAGAACGCCCTCACTTACGTATTCCTCTCCCAGGGAATCCCGCTTCTCTATGCGGGTGATGAGATGATGAACACGCAGGGCGGCAACAACAACGCTTACTGCTGCGACAGCCCCGTCGGCTGGACCGACTGGAACGACACGGCGGAGGCGCGGGAGGTCAGGGACTTCGTGAAGAAGCTGGTCTCGCTGCGCAGGGACAACCGGATCTTCCACATGAAGAGGGAACTCCGCGGCACGGATTACCGGTCGTTCGGCTATCCCGACATCTCATTCCACGATTCCAGGGCCTGGGTGGCGATCCGCGATTTTGTGACAAGAACACTTGCGGTTCTCTACTGCGGTCTGTATACTCGTCTTGAGAATGAGGAGGGCGATGATTTCTTCTATGTCGCCTATAATTATTACTGGGACGCGCATCCGTTCGCGCTTCCGGATCTCCCGAAGGGGTATCGCTGGTACATGGAGCTCGTGACATCCGACGAAGAGGAGAGCCTGGAAGGCTCCGCGCTCTCCGACCAGAAGTTCTTCGAGTGCGCTCCGCGGACGACCGCGGTTCTCCGGGGCCGGAGAGAGGATGAGCCGGGCGGGATTTAAGCGATGAGACTATGAACGCGATCGGACATTTTCTGACAATAACAAAACATCACAACATGGTATGCGCCTACTGCGTGAGGGCCGGGCTCATTCTGCAGGGCCTGACCCACGACCTGAGCAAACTCTCGCCGACCGAATTCCTGGTCGGGGCTAAATACTACCAGGGGACGAGAAGTCCGAACAACGCGGAGAGGGAGGATATCGGGGTCTCGACGGCCTGGCTCCATCACAAGGGAAGGAACAGGCACCATTACGAGTACTGGATCGATTACGCCCCGGATCCCGGTGACCCGCGGGGGCTGGCGGGATCCCCGATGCCCCGGCGATACGTCGCTGAGATGATTTTTGACCGCGTGAGCGCCTCGAAGGTCTACCAGGGCGAGCGGTATACGGATCGTTCCCCGTTGGACTATTTCCTGAGAAGCCGGGAGAAAAGCTGGTACATCCACCCGAGGACGAAGCGCGAGATGGAGTTCCTGCTGAGAATGTGGGCGGACAGGGGAGAAGATTACACAATCCGTTATATCAGGGATGTCTTCCTCCGCGGAGGGAAGAGGCGTCATAGGAAAGGAGCTCTTCCGAGTTGATTAAATTCAGGAAGCCGGATTACTACGACTACAATCTGATAGCGGTCATTATTCTCCTGATGAGTTTCGGGCTCGTGATGCTCTACAGCACGACAGCCTACACGGCGGAGATCCGTTTCGGCAATGACATGCATTTCCTGGAGAGGCAGGCCTTTTTCTCGGTCCTGTCCGTCGTGTTCGCGATCGCCATCTCATTCATCGACTACCACAGGCTCTGGATGCTGAGCAGGCTCATCTACGTGTTCGCCCTTGTCTGCATCGTCCTGACGAGATCCCCGCTCGGGGCGGAGATCAACGGCGCGAGGAGATGGCTGAGATTCGGTTCCCTCAGTTTCCAGCCCTCGGAGCTCTCCAAGATTGCGGTGATTGTCCTGGTCCCCGTCATGATCATACGGCAGGGCAAGGAATTCAAGGGCCTTCGGGCGCTGGTGATGCCGCTCGCCGCGGGGGCGGTCCAGGCGGCGTTTACCCTCATATTCACGAGAAACCTGAGCACCGCCATCATCATCATGGCGATCGACCTCATCATCATCTTCATCGCCCACCCGGATTCCAAGCCGTTCATCCTGGCCGCAGCCGGGATCGTCGCGGCGGCCGTGCTCGCGATTGTCCTTGTGCGCGCGGGCGTGCTCGGAGGATTCCGGAGCCAGAGGGTCCTGGTCTGGCTGCACCCGGAGGATTACGCCTCCCAGGGCGGCTACCAGATCATGCAGGCGCTCTACGCACTCGGAAGCGGCGGGCTGTTCGGGAAGGGACTCGGCAACGGGACGCAGAAGCTCGGGGCCGTGCCTGAAGCGGAAAATGACATGATCTTCTCGATCATCTGCGAGGAACTCGGGATTTTCGGCGGTATCATCGTGATCCTGATGTTCATTTACCTCCTGTACAGGCTCTTCTTCATCGCGCAGAACGCGCCGGACCTCTACGGGGCGCTGATGGTATCGGGCATCTTCGGACATATCGCCCTGCAGGTGATTCTCAATATCTGCGTCGTCCTCAACCTGATCCCGACGACGGGGGTTACGCTTCCGTTCCTGAGTTACGGAGGGACGTCGGTCGCCATACTGATGGCTGAGATGACCATTGCTTTGTCCGTCTCGAGAGAGATACGCTTCCGGTCCCCGGAACGCGACCTCTGGGGCGATGTAGTCAAAGAGCCGCGCAGTTCGCCGGAAGCGCGCGGCTGAGCTATAAAGAATCCATCAAAAAACACCGGCAATGAAAGGAGCAGCGGCTATGCTTGAAAAGATGAGAAGGTACATTTCTGAACAGCTCAGTATAGACGAAGAAGAAATCGGGATGGATACGTCCTTCAGGGACGACCTCGGCGCCGATTCCCTCGACCTCTATGAGCTCGCCATGAACCTCGAGGACGAGTACTCCCTTGAGATTCCGGTCGAGGACCTTCAGAACATGAATACCGTAAGAGACGTCATCACCTATCTCGCTTCCCACGGGATTGAGGAGTAATTGCCGTTAAAAATCCTGAGAACTTTCTGCGCCCGATCCACCGCGGTAATGACGGATATGAGGATGAGAGATGAACAGAGAGGTTCTTGAACGCGCAATTGCGGAGAGCGGCAGCATCGTGTGCCTGCTCGGGATGAACGTGTCGGTTGACTGCGGATGCTTCAACTACAGGGATTCCGACTGCGCCTACTCGGTCGAGTCCAGATACGGGTATTCTCCGGAGGAGATATTCTCCGCCAACTTCTTCGGCACCAGGACAAAGATCTTTTTCGACTACCTGAGGAGCGAGATCCTGAGTCATCTCGGGGAGCCGGCAGAGCCGTTCCCCACGCTGAAGAGGATGGAGGAGGACGGGAAGATCCGCGCATTTATCACCAGGTCGATCTACGGACTGCCTCTGAGAGCGGGCCTTCGAAACTGCATCATGACCCACGGCACCGTCCTCCGGGGCAAATGTACACACTGCGGGGAGCGGTATGACGTCGGGTACATGAAGAAGGGAACCGGAATCCCTCTCTGCGGCAAGTGCGGAGCTGTCGTCCGCCCCGACATCGTGCTCGACGGGGAGATGATTCCGAACTCGCTGATCACCGCCTCTGCTTATGAGGTGGAGCGCGCGGACACGCTTCTTGTCCTCGGGTGCTCAATGAGGTCGACCCTCGTGAAAAATGTCGTCAAATACTTTGAGGGCAGAAGAATTATACTGATAAAAGAGGAGGAAAACTATTCGGACGCGATCGCCGATTTCGTCTTTTACGGGAAACCGGGGGATATCCTTCCGAAGATATACAGATGAGCGATATGGTAAAGACCAGGTTTGCGCCGAGTCCGACCGGCAGGATGCACGTCGGAAATTTAAGAACCGCGCTGTACTCGTATCTGATCGCGAGGCATGCGGGGGGCACTTTCATGCTCCGCATCGAGGATACCGATCAGGAGCGCTTCGTTGAGGGTGCGACGGACATCATCAACCGCACGCTCCTTCTGGCGGGGATGACGGTCGACGAGGGACCGGACAGGGACGGCGGTGTCGGCCCCTACGTCCAGTCCGAGCGCTGCAGGCAGGGCATCTACATGGAGTACGCGAAGAAACTCGTGGAGACCGGCAATGCATACTACTGCTTCTGCACGAAGGAGCGCCTCGAGTCCCTCAAGGTCACGGCCGGCGGGAGCGAGTTCGGGATGTACGACAAGCACTGCCTCGGCCTGAGCGAGGAGGAGATCCGGGAAAACCTGGAGTCAGGCAGGCCTTACGTGATCCGCCTCAACGTGCCGAACGAGGGGACGACGACATTCCACGACGAGATCTACGGCGACATCACGGTCGACAACGCCGAGCTCGACGACATGATTCTCATCAAGTCCGACGGCTTCCCGACCTACAATTTCGCCAATGTCGTCGACGACCACCTGATGGGCATCACGCATGTGGTCAGGGGAAATGAGTATCTCTCCTCCAGCCCGAAGTACAACAGGATCTACGACGCGTTCGGATGGGAGGTGCCCGTCTATGTGCACTGCCCGCTCATCACCGACGAGAACCACGCGAAGCTCTCCAAGCGCTCCGGCCACTCGTCATTCGAGGACCTGACGGAGCAGGGCTTCCTGCCCGAGGCGATCGTCAACTACACGGCTCTCCTGGGATGGAATCCCCCCGACAACGAGGAGATCATGAGCCTCGACGAGCTGATCGCCAAGTTCGACTACAGGAAGATCAACAAGTCCCCCGCGGTCTTCGACATAGGGAAACTGCGCTGGATGAACGGGGAGTACATCCGGAAGATGGACCCGGAGGCCTTCTTTGAGAAGGCGCTCCCCTATATCGAGAGCGCCTTGCAGGGATCCCCCGCCGACAGGCACGTGCTCGCCGAGCTCTGCAGGCAGAGGATCGAGACGTTCCCGGATATAGAGGATCTCATCGGATTCTTCCGGGAGGTGCCGGATTACAGCACGGACCTCTATGTGCACAAGAAGATGAAGTCCACGAAGGAGCTGTCGCTCGAGGTGCTCCGGGACGTTGTCCCGGTGCTCGAGGGTGCGGACGACTTCACGAATGACGCGCTCTACGCCGTGCTCTCGGCATTCGCGGAGGAAAAAGGACTCAAAAAAGGCCAGGTCATGTGGCCTGTGCGGACGGCGGTGTCCGGGCTCCCGAACACGCCGGGCGGCGCAACCCAGCTTCTCGAGATTCTCGGGAAGGAGGAGTCCCTCGCGAGAATCGCGGACGCCGTGAAGAAACTTTCGGAATAACTGACATCAGGAAACGTACGATTTATGAATGAAATAGCAAAGAGACGCACGTTCGCCATCATTTCACACCCGGACGCCGGAAAGACGACGCTGACCGAGAAATTCCTTCTCTACGGCGGGGCGATCAACCTGGCGGGGTCCGTGAAGGGCAAGGCGACGGCACGGCACGCGGTATCGGACTGGATGGAGATCGAGAAGCAGAGAGGAATCTCCGTCACATCCTCGGTGCTGCAGTTCAATTACGGAGAGTGCTGCATCAACATCCTCGACACTCCCGGCCACCAGGATTTCTCGGAGGACACCTACAGGACGCTGATGGCGGCCGACTCCGCGGTCATGGTCATCGACGGGGCCAAGGGAGTGGAGCCCCAGACTCGAAAACTCTTCAAGGTCTGCGCGAGGCGCCACATCCCGATCTTCACGTTCATCAACAAGCTGGACCGCGACGCCCGGGATTCGTTTGAGCTCATCGACGAGATCGAACATGAGCTCGGCATCCCCTGCTGCCCGGTCAACTGGCCGCTCGGCTCGGGCAAAGGCTTCCGGGGCGTGTACGACCGGAATACCGGAAAAGTCCTTCTCTTCAGTGACACCCAGAAGGGGACGAAGGAGGGGAAGGAGACGTCCGTGAGCCTGGATGACCCGGAGATCCTGAGCTACATCAGCGAGGAGGAGAAGCAGACGCTGACCGACGAGATCGAACTGCTGGACGGCGCGTCGGCGGAATTCGACCAGGACGAGGTGTCGAGAGGCGGCATCTCACCGGTCTTCTTCGGGTCGGCGCTGACAAACTTCGGGGTTGAGACATTTCTCCGCCACTTCCTTGAGATGTCCAGCCCGCCGCTTCCGAGGATGTCCGACGCGGGCCTGATCGACCCCGAGGAGCACGGGTTCTCGGCATTCGTCTTCAAGATCCAGGCGAATATGAACAGGAACCACCGCGACCGGATCGCCTTCATGCGCATCGTGTCCGGCCACTACGACGCGAATATGGAAGTCTGGCACGTGCAGGGGCGCAGGAAGCAGAGGCTCTCCCAGCCGCAGCAGATGATGGCCGAGGAACGTCACATCGTGTCGGAGGCGTGGGCCGGGGACATCATCGGCGTCTTCGACCCGGGGATCTTCTCCATAGGGGATACCGTGTGCCTGCCCGGCGAGGACTTCAGGTTCGGGGGAATCCCGACATTTTCACCGGAGCACTTTGCGAGGGTCCGCCAGGCGGACACCATGAAGCGGAAGCAGTTCGCGCGGGGAATAGAGGAGATCGCCCAGGAGGGCGCGATCCAGATCTTCAGGGACCTGCACGCGGGGATGGAGGAGATCATCGTCGGTGTCGTCGGCGTGCTGCAGCTCGACGTGCTGAAGTTCCGCCTGGAGAACGAGTACAAGGTGGACGTGTTCATGGAGACGCTCCCCTACGAGTACATCCGCTGGATCGAGAACCCGGGCGAGATTGACATCGAGTCGCTCGAGGGGACGACGGATATGAAGAAGGTCGTGGATATGAAGGACAATCCGCTGCTTCTCTTCGCCCATGAGTGGAGCGCCGGCATGACGCTCGAGCGCAACAAGGGCCTCAGGCTGTCTGAGTTCGGAGGCTGGGAGGAATAATGTTCTACGCGCGGTCGTTCAAAACGCGCGCGTTGAAGATAGATGGAAACCAAGGCTGTGTTAGAAGGAGGTAGAGAGTTGGACAATCTCGAGCTTAAGAAAATTGCAAATGAGGTCCGCAAGGGGATTGTGACCGGGACGCACGCCGCGAAGTCCGGGCATCCGGGCGGGTCACTGTCCGCGGCGGATATCTACACGTATCTGTATTTTGAGGAAATGAACATCGATCCCGCAAAACCGGTCGATCCGGACAGAGACCGCTTTGTGCTCTCGAAAGGTCACACGGTTCCCGGTCTCTATTCCGTGATGGCGCAGAGGGGATATTTCCCCGTCTCTGAGCTCACGACGCTCAGGCACACGGGCGCCCGTCTCCAGGGGCATCCCTCGATGAATTATCTCCCCGGCCTCGATATGAGCTCAGGCTCGCTCGGCCAGGGAATCTCCGCCGCGTGCGGCATGGCTCTCGGCGCAAAGATCCAGGGGAAGGACTTCAGGGTCTACACACTGCTCGGCGACGGCGAGTGCGAGGAGGGCCAGGTCTGGGAGGCCTCCATGTTCGCCGGGGCGAAAAAGCTCGACAATCTCGTTGTGATTGTCGATAACAACAACCTGCAGATCGACGGCGAGATCACGGAAGTCAACAACCCGTATCCGCTCGACAAGAAATTCGAGGCGTTCAATTTCCACGTCATCTGCATCGACGGCCACAACTTTGACGAGATCAGGGCCGCGTTCAAGGAAGCCCGCGAGACGAAGGGAATGCCCACCGCGATCATCGCGAAGACCATCAAGGGCAAGGATGTATCATTTATGGAGAATCAGGCGAGCTGGCACGGCACTGCCCCGAATGACGAGCAGTACGCGCAGGCCATGGCGGACCTGGAAAGGATCGGTGAGGCATTATGAGTGATGTGAAGAAGATCGCGACAAGAGAGAGCTACGGCAAGGCGCTTGCTGAATTCGGAAAAGATTATCCGAATCTCGTCGTCCTTGACGCCGACCTCGCCGGCGCTACGAAGACGGGAATTTTCAAGAAGGCGTTCCCGGACCGCTTCTATGACTGCGGTATCGCCGAGAGCAACATGATGGCGATCGCGGCCGGACTCTCCACGACGGGGCTGATCCCGTTCGCCAGCACCTTCGCGATGTTCGCGGCGGGCAGGGCGTTTGAGCAGGTCCGCAATTCGATCGGCTATCCCCACCTCAACGTCAAGATCGGCGCGACGCACGCCGGCATCAGCGTCGGTGAGGACGGGGCCAGCCACCAGTGCCTCGAGGATCTCGCCCTGATGCGCACGATCCCGGGAATGGTCGTCATGTGCCCGGCTGACGACGTCGAGGCCCGCGCTGCGGTTAAGGCGGCTCTTGACTATGTCGGACCGGTCTACATCCGATTCGGAAGAGCGGCGGTTCCGGTCATCAATCCGGAGGACTACGAATTCGAGATCGGTAAGGGCAAGGTCCTTAAAGAGGGCAGCGACGTCTCCATCATCGCCAACGGAATCTGCGTGGCGTCCTCTCTTGAGGCGGCCGACATGCTGAAGGCCGACGGGATCGACGCCGAGGTCATCAACATCTGCACGATCAAGCCTCTCGACGAGGAACTCGTGATCGCTTCCGCGAAGAAGACCGGGAAGGTCGTCACGGCCGAGGAACACAGCATCATCGGCGGACTAGGCGGAGCGGTGGCGGAGTGCCTGTCCGAGAAGAACCCGGTTCCGGTCTACAGAATCGGGGTCCGCGACAGATTCGGCGAATCCGGGCCGGCCGCGGAGCTGATCCACAAGTACGAGCTCGATGCGGAGGGAATCTATAAGCAGGTCAAGGCATTTCTGTAAATGCCGGTCTCAGAGCAAGCCGGGGGGCAGTTCCCAGTGTCCCGCCTCGATGAGGCGGGGACGGGGGCTGCCCCCTGTTCCCGTATTGTCACGGTTGAAATTTCGTAGCCGTTTGATTATAATAGACCGGTAATTTACCCGTTCCCGGCGGCTGCGGAGGGCGGGACGAG
The DNA here is from genome assembly GCA_902773435.1 of uncultured Lachnospiraceae bacterium. Taxonomy (GTDB): domain Bacteria; phylum Bacillota; class Clostridia; order Lachnospirales; family Lachnospiraceae; genus Chordicoccus. The sequence continues at coordinate 18,196 of CACYEN010000079.1, forward strand.
GACTATGACGAAAAGAGGTAATCCCATGCCTGATAATCGAAACACATATATTCTGAGGGACGACGGCGACGTCGGACTTGTGAGGGTCGCCGATGAAGTGATCGCCGTGATCGCGGGGCTTGCGGCAACGGAAGTGAAGGGCGTAGCGTCGATCGCCGGCGGCATTACGAACAACCTCGTCTCCAGGAAGGGGATCAAGGCTCTCTCCCGAGGGGTGAAGACGAGCGTTTCGGAAGGCCTTGTCACGATCGACCTCGCGCTCAATCTCGACTACGGCTACAGTATTCCCGAGATCGGGGAACAGGTGCAGAAGAAGGTCAAGACCGCGATCGAGAACATGACCGGTCTCAAGGTGACCGACGTCAACATCAATGTCGCCGACGTGGCGCTCGAAGATAACTGAAGGAGACCTGAATTGAGCAGAAGAAAGCTGCGCGAGCATCTGTTTAAACTGATTTTCCTCTACGCGTTCAATCCTCCGGACGAGATGGACGAGCAGGTCTCACTCTACTTCGACGGGGAACCCGGTATCTCCGGGGAGGACAGGGAGTTCCTGACAGAGCGGTTCCGCGACCTCGTGAAGTATATCGAGGGGATCGACGGGCTGCTGAACAGGACCGCGAAGGGCTGGAAGACCAGCCGCTTCCCGAGCTGTGACCTCGCGATACTTCGTCTCGCCGTGTACGAGATGAGATTTGACGCGGGGGGACAGGTCCCCGAGAGCGTCGCGATCAACGAGGCGGTCGAGCTGGCGAAAGCCTACGGAGGGGACGAGTCCCCGGCGTTCGTCAACGGCGTCCTGGGTGAGATCGCCCGAAACCCGAAAGAATGAACAGACATATCTATACGGTCGGACAGGTTAACAGGTACATCAGAAACCTCTTCGCGCGGGACGGATTCCTCGGAGGGATCCTCGTCTGCGGCGAGGTCTCGAACTGTAAATACCACACGTCCGGCCATATCTATTTTTCCCTGAAAGACGACAGGAGCAGCCTGTCCTGTGTCATGTTCGCGGGAAAGCGGAGCGGACTCGACTTTCGCATGAAGGACGGGGACAGGGTCGTCGTCAGCGGAAATGTCGACACCTATGAGCGCGACGGCCGCTACCAGCTCTACGCTTCCTCCATCAGGCTCGAGGGAATGGGGGAACTCTACGCCAGGTTCCTCAAGCTGAAGCAGGAACTCGAGGAACAGGGACTATTCGATCCGGCCTACAAGAAAAAGATACCTCCCTACGCCATGACCGTCGGGGTCGTCACGGCCAAAGGCGGCGCTGCCGTGAGGGACATAGAGAACATAACGAGGAGACGGAACCCCTACGTCCAGCTGATCCTCTGCCCGGCCTACGTGCAGGGTGACCTGGCCCCGGCGAGCATCGCCCGCGGCCTCAGGGTGATCGACAGCCTCGGCGTGGACGTGATCATCGTCGGCAGGGGCGGCGGGTCCTACGAGGATCTCCAGGCTTTCAATACCGAAGAGGTCGCGAGGGCGATCTTCGCCTGCAGGACCCCGGTCATCTCCGCGGTCGGGCACGAGACGGACACGACGATCTCGGATTACGCCGCCGATCTCCGGGCTCCGACGCCTTCGGCTGCCGCTGAGCTCGCCGTCTTCGACTACGCGGAATTCGAGTCGCGCGTCTCCGCGGCGGGGAGCCGCCTCACGAGGGCCGCGCTTCTTGCGGTCGAGAGGGCGGAAGCGGAGTGCGCGAGGCGCCGGTCCCGCCTGCAGCTTCTGTCCCCTTCCGCAAAACTCCTCGAGAGAAGGCACGAGGAGAGGGAGTACACGCAGAGACTCGAGAGCGCGTTTCTTTCGGCCCTTGCCCGCGCGGAACGGCGGACTGAAGAAATCGGGAGGAGACTCGAGGGCGGGGCGTTCGCCGCGCTCGCGGATGCCCGGACGCGGCAGCGGATGCTGATCGAGAGGATGAAGGGACTCAATCCGCTCGACCGCCTGAATCAGGGATACTCCTATGTCGAGGACCCCGGGGGAAAGGCGCTCCGGAGCATCGCGCAGGCGGAGACCGGGGATATGCTGAAGATCTGGGTGACCGACGGGATTCTGTCAACGGAGGTGAAGGCGAAAAATGAAAGAAAATACTGAATTGACGGCAGACACGGGGGAAGAGACGGCCGGGATGACGGTCCAGGAGTGCTTTGACGCGCTCGACGGGATGGTGGAAAAACTTGAGAGCGAGGACGTCACGCTCGAAGAGAGCTTCAGGCTCTATCAGGAGGGCATGAAGCTCCTCAAGGATGTGAGTTCAAGGATCGAGACCTACGAGAAGAAAATGAAGATCCTCTCCGAGACAGGGGATCCGGGTGAAGCAGTTGAAGAAGAGACTTGACGTACTTGTGACGGAGAGGGGACTCGCCCCGTCGAGGGAGAAGGCGAGAGCCCTCATCATGTCCGGAATTGTATACGTGAACGGCATTAAGGCGGACAAGGCCGGAACAGCCTATGACGAGCAGTGCGGGATCGAGGTGAGGGGAAACACACTCCGCTATGTGAGCAGGGGAGGCCTCAAGCTCGAGAAAGCGCTCAGCGTCTTTCCGGTCACGGTATCGGGAAAGGTCTGCCTTGATATCGGGAGCTCGACAGGGGGATTTACCGACTGCATGCTGCAGAACGGAGCTTCCCACGTCTACGCCATCGACGTCGGCAGAGGCCAGCTCGCCTGGAAGCTGAGATGCGATCCGCGGGTCACCTGCATGGAGAAGACGAACATCCGCTATGTGACGCCGGGCGACCTGCCCGAACAGGGCAGTTTCGCGAGCATAGACGTGAGTTTCATCTCCCTGTCCAAAGTCCTTCCCGCAGTAAGGGGAATCCTCGGGAGCGGCGGAGAAGTCGTCTGTCTCATAAAGCCCCAGTTCGAGGCGGGGCGCGAGAAAGTCGGAAAGCACGGAGTCGTCAGGGATCCCGCGGTGCACGAGGAAGTGATCCGGAATGTGATGGGATTCGCGGCTGCGTCGGGATTTGAGCCCGCCGCGCTCGATTTTTCCCCGGTCAGGGGACCGGAGGGAAATATCGAGTATCTCCTCCTCCTCAGGGAGCCGGGCGGAGGAGTGACATTTTCAGAGGAACAGATCCGCGGGGTCGTGGAACAGGCCCACCTGGAACTTGACCGCGGGGAAAGGGATCAATCGGGAGACCGGAAATCATGAAGATGATCGGAATAATCCGGAACACGAAACTCAGCGGGACGTCGGACACGGCGCTCATCGCCGCCGACTACCTGAAGCGGCACGGCGTGGAGAGCGCGCTCTCTGCCGACGGGAGGGATCTTCCTAAGTCCTGCGAATGCGCGGTCGTGCTCGGCGGGGACGGCACGCTCCTCCGGGCGGCCAAGGTGGTGCTTGAACGTCAGCTTCCGCTTCTCGGCGTCAACCTCGGGACACTCGGGTTCCTCGCGGAGATCGAAGCCCAGAACATCATGCCGGCCCTCGACCACCTGATCGCGGGGACCTACACGGTCGAGAAGCGGATGATGCTGTACGGCGAGGTGAGGAGGGGGAGCGAGGTCTTCTACCGGGACACGTCCCTCAACGACGTCGTCGTCAGCAGGGTGAAGCCGCTCCGCGCCTGCAGGTTCCTCGCCGGCGTCAACGGTGAGCATCTCAACTCCTACAGCTCCGACGGGATCATTGTCTCGACCGCGACGGGGTCGACCGGCTACAACCTGTCCGCGGGGGGACCGATCGTCTCGCCTTCTGCGGAGACGATCCTGCTGACTCCGGTGGCGACACACTCCCTGATCTCGAGGAGCATCATCCTGTCGGGGACGGACCGCGTGACGATCGGGATCGGAGAGGGGAGAACCGGCGCGGAGACCGGTGCCGCCAGCGTCTGGTTCGACGGGACGGCGGACGTTCCCGTCGGGACCGGCGACACAGTGGAGATCAGAAAGTCCGAAAGATACACGAATATCATCAAGATCAACAATGTCAGTTTCCTCGAAGCCCTGAGGAGAAAGATGTCGGACAGATGAAGAACGCCAGACATGAGAAGATCATCGAGCTGATCGGGCTCTTCGATATCGAGACACAGGAGGAACTCGCGGCGAGGCTCAACGAGAGCGGCTTCGCCGTGACCCAGGCCACCGTCTCGAGGGACATCCGCCAGCTTCAGCTGGTAAAAACTCCCGGAAGAGACGGAAGGCTCCGGTAC
>CACYEN010000080.1 GCA_902773435.1 uncultured Lachnospiraceae bacterium
CCGCATATGCGGCAGTCTCATTTCCTCTGTCTTTCCCTTACGGCAGGTCACCCGAATTTTCGGGGTCCCCCGTATTCCGGGCCCGGCACCCTCATCACCGGCCCGATCCCGGCTTTCTTCATTACTGCAGCTCCACGATATCCGCCTCGATAAACGGGATCGTGATCTGGCCCGCGCCCACTGAACTGTAGCTGTAGACTCCCTGCGCGGTCCCGTACACCGTCACCATATCGTCGTCAAGGACCCTGAAATCAAGAGTGGTTGTATCATAGTACACGTAGATGATCTGATCGTAGTTTGAATTGATCGCCACTCTGAGCGCGCCGTCACTGCCTTCCTCCATCGCCTGGACCACTTCCCCGGAGTACTTCACTTTCACGCCCCTGTACGCCTCCGGCGTCCTCGCCAGCTGGTCATAGGTGTACTCACCCGTGTACGACGCTTTCATTGCTTCTTTCTTCGCGTTCTCCGCCACCTTGTCCGCAATCCCGAGCGACTGGATCAGCTGGTCTGTGATGATACCGTTTACGACGAGGCTGTGGTCCGTCTCATAGGCCTCGATCTGGGCCCTCGTGTTCTTTCCGGCCTTGCCGTCCGCCGCGCCGCAGTTGTAGCCGGCCGCGTTGAGCGCGATCTGAACGTACTGGACCGTCACCGTATCGGTGTACTCAACTGTGGTGTCGGCGTTCGCGATTTCCGGCGGGAGCTCCTGCGCCGGGTCGGCTGCCGATTCACCCGCCGATCCATCCGCCGGCTCTGTCCCTTCCGCTGACCCCGATTCCGCTGTCTTCGACTCCTCCGTCTTCCCCTTCAGCTCCTCATTCTCTTTCTTCAGGGCATCGATCTGGGCCTGAAGTTCCGCAAGCTGTGCGGCCAGGTCTGTCTCCGCGCTCTCCGTTCCGGATACCCCGGAATCCGTCCCTGCCGCAAAGATCACCGCCGGGCCTGTCCCGAACAGGGCCAGTGCCAGAACAACTGCTGCGATGGATTTTCTTTTCATGATGGGTTACCTCCTCAGATTTCCAGCTGATGACTGTCTGCACCGGTCAGAAAGTTCCGACCGGAAAGCTCCGATCAGAAAACTCCGACCAAAAAACTGATGAACCCATCTTATACCGCTCAAAAAGGAAATAGGTCGCCGGAAAAGCGACATTTCAGGTCAGGCAAAAAACGTGGCGTGGCGCCGCATTTTCTCCGTCTCGGACAGCGCCGCCAGCGACCTCTCGTACCGCCGGAGCGCCTGCCGCCGGAGCCATCTTCCGCCCTCGTCGTCCTCCCCGCCCCTGCTCTCGAGAAGAATGGCGATGTCCACGACCCAGCCCGCGAGATCGAGCACCAGGTCCGCCCACTTCACCGATGAGACCGGTGCCGGCGGCAGGTTCGTCAGCCTGAAGAACAGGTTCCGCACCTCGCCGATCCAGCCCCGGAAATCATCGTTCAGCCGTTCATAGGAGATGACGCCGTTTTCAGCTTCATTGACCGCCGCGCGGTACTCCTCCGCCTTGCTGATCAGCAGGTTTTCAAGTTCCCTCGTGGACGCAAGAATCTCCTCGTCGGGCGTGGCGGTCTGGCTCAGTTTTTTCGAGAGGCCGTAGCCCGTGTTCCAGAAGATGTAGATGCCATCCGCCACCTCCGAGTTCCGGTTTTCCCTGAAGTAGAGGCCGCGCATCTCCTCGCGCTCCGCCCAGATTGTGTAGGCGAAGTAGTTGGACCGGGCCAGGTCCTCCTCGTCCCTCCCGAAGTAGCACCAGATGGCATCCGCCGTCCGGCCCTTAAACCGCTCCTCGCTCCGGCGGTCGGCGTACACGTCGCAGTCCTTGATGATACCGGCGATCTCCCGGGTGATCTCGGGAAGGCGCAGGTCATCCGGCGTCTTCATCACGACAAATGCCGCCATCCTCTTCAGGTTTCCCGTACTCAGCGGCTTGACCGACCTCAGGGTATAGAGATCCGTGTCAAATGTAATTCTCCGCGGAACATACGGATGGTGCTCATCCGCCTCAAAATAGATCGTTCCGGCCATACTGTCCCGGTAGATCGGGTGCTGCTGTCGATCCGGATGCTCCCGGTTCCAGGCCGTCATGAGGAAGCGGATCTCCTCGCTGATGTCCGACAGGGACCGCTTCCCCTCGCGGATCGTGCGGCGCGAGAGAATTGCCGCCGCCGCCATCTGCGTGTAGAGGCTGCACGCGCCGGTCTCCCCGGTCCAGGACGCCCGGTCCGCTGCGGAGGAGGCCATCACGGCGATGCCCCTTCCGGCAAACGCGGCCAGCGATTCCTCAAAAGCAGGCATTTTCATGGATGTGGTATTTGTGCCGCCGGAGTAACAGCAGTCGAGGATGACGATCCGGCTCCTCGCGGGAAGCCGCTCGATAAATGTCACGATACTCTCGATCGTCACCGCGCCGTCGGCGAAGAGGAGTTCATTCGGCCGGCCGTGCCCGGAGAAGTAAAAGATAAATGTATCCTCCGGCACAAGAAGCGACCCGAACTCCGCGATCGCCCTCGCGAATGACTGCCTCCCGACCTTCCCGTCCTCACCCAGGGACCGGATGTTGTCCGGGTCAACTCTAAGACCCTTCTCAAGGGCCCTTCTCATGAGGGCGAGATCTTCCCTGCAGCCGGGAAGGTCTTCTTCCCGAAGCTGCCGGTAGTCCGAATTCGCGGCGAGAAGGGCGTATATTCTCGGTGTATTTGCCATGGTGATTCCGCCTTTTCAAATATTCAGTATTCAGTAAAGGACCGGGAGTCCGTGCTCATCGAGGGCGTAGTTGATGATGTTGATATCGTACACCTTCCTCTCGATGAAATAGCGGACGATGACGTCCGATTTGCTGCCGGGGGAGAGGGCATACTCTGCCCGGGCGAGAAGGTCTTCCGTGGCCGGAAGGTCCAGGCGGAGGGCGACGGCCAGAGCCAGGACCGTGCTCTTTTTCGGGTGGTAAGCCGGATTGCTGCGGATCTTCGAGAACAGCTTCCTGTCCATATTCGCCCGCTTGTAGACTTCGACATCGGTGAGGCCGCTCTCGTCCACCAGTTCAAAGAAGGCTTCATGGAAAGATTTTCCGACTTCACTGATGAGGTCGTCGAGACTGGCGGCCGGAACGGAATGCCGGCCGCCGGATTTGGGCAGGAGCTTTTCTTTTTGATTCGGAAAATGGCCGTCTGCCGGCCGCACTTCCTCCCTGGCAGCGATTGACGGGAGCTCCGCCGGCACCTGATCCCCGGAAGCATCCGGGACAGACGGGATCCAGTTCTCGCTTATGTAGCGGTCGAGATCCCTCAGAAGTTCTTCCCTCACAGGGGCCGGATCCGGTTCCGGGCTGTATGCCCGGTCCTGTTCGGAGCTGAAAGATAAGGGTTCGGTATGAGGATCCATATCAGGCCGGATCTGATTGTTGGGATTCAGTTTGTCCATCGCGGATCTCCTGTATGTCAGCTGACCGGATCATCATATCTCACCCGTGGACGGAATGGGTCGCCGGGGTGGCGACATTTTTCTTAATTGTACTGTCAGTGCCGCGCACCTGAGCACCTCAGGTGTCTCCGGCACTCTTATTTTTCTTTAAATTTCGCGGGCCTGCTCATTATCCCACTGCGCCGCGATCTTTTCGATCAGTCCAAGATCCGCGGGAAGCCAGCCCACAGAATAGAGGTCTTCTCTACCGAGCCAGCGGCTGTCCTCGGCCTCCAGGAGAATCAGCCTGCCCTCCAGGATTCTGCACCAGAAGCAGTCCATCGAAAGGTGGAAGGCGGGATAGTCGTACTCCACCCGGTCGATCAGCGCTCCCACCTCGATCCTGGTATCGAGTTCCTCCCGGATCTCACGGACGAGCGCCTCCTGCGGCGTCTCGCCCGGCTCAATCTTTCCGCCGGGGAATTCCCAGCCGTCTTTGTATTCGCCATAGCCGCGCTGGGTGGCGAAGATTTTGTCGCCGGAGCGGATTACGGCGGCGACTACCCTGATTGTTTTCATCTGCTTCACACCAGTCACCAATCCATCTTTGATCATATCAGGTATTTTACCCGATTATCCGTCCCCCTGCCACCGCCACCGCAATATTCAGCAGGAAAGCCCTCATTTCCATACCTCCACGACAGCAGAAACGGAGCGCGGAAACACCGCCCCAAGCGGCCTTTCAGCGCCCCGTTTTTACTCTATTTTCCCCGTATTTCTGTCAGCCTTTGCCCGTTCACAGGTAATGGCCGGTATTATCGCCGCATATCCGGTCCTGCCGAGCGGCTTCACCCCGCCTTAAAGTTGTAAACCGGCTTCATCACGTCGATGACGTCCACCGACTCGCGGATCACGTCTATGATATCTTCGAGAGACTTATACGCCATCGGCGCCTCATCCAGCGTGTTTTCATTTACGGAGGTCGTGTAGATTCCCTCCATCGCCTTCCTGTATTCCTCGAGGCTCAGCGTCTCCATGGCATTCCTGCGGGACTTAACCCGCCCGGCGCCGTGCGGAGCGGAGTAATTCCACTCCGGGTTGCCCTTCCCGACGGCAAGCACGGACCCGTCCCTCATGTTGATCGGGATCAGGACCTTCTCCCCCTCATGAGCGGCGATGGCGCCCTTGCGCAGGATCATCTCGTCCGTGTCGATGTAGTTGTGAATCGTGTGAAATGCCTCTGTCCCGGCCAGCCCGGTCCTCTCAAAGATGATGTCTGCCATCTTTTCGCGGTTCCTCCGGGCAAACCTCTGGCAGATGACCACGTCGTGCAGATAGTCCTCAAGTTCACGGCCGGAGAGATAGCAGAGATCCTTCGGGATCGGGGCCGCAATCGGCTCCCGGGCAAGGGCCTTCAGGGCCTTGTTGATCTCGCTGCTGCGGCCTTCTTCCGTGTACGTGCGAATGATCTCCTTCTGCCGCTCGAGATAGCGCTCATCCTTTCGGTTCAGACGGACCGCCAGATCCTGGTAATGATCCGCGACCTGCTTTCCGAGGTTCCTGCTTCCGGAGTGGATCACAAGATACTTCGTTCCGTCCGCGGCGGCATCCACTTCGATAAAATGGTTCCCGCCCCCCAGGGTCCCGAGACTCCTTTCGAGCCAGTCCACTCCCTCCAGGTCCGGGAAGCAGCGCAGCCCGGTCAGGTCAAACGGTTCCTGCCGCTCTTCCCAGACGGTAAGGCCCGACGGAATAAAGTGCGCCGCCGCATCGAGCTTCTCAAAATCGATATCCGCCTTTCCAAGATTTACGGTGTACATTCCGCAGCCGATGTCGACGCCGACGATGTTCGGAACCACCTTGCCCGTGACGGTCATGGTTGTCCCGATCGTGCAGCCCTTTCCGGCGTGGACGTCCGGCATGATCCGGATCTTCGACCCCGCGGTAAATTCGTAGTCGCACATGCGGCGGATCTGCTCGATCGCTTCCTCCTCGATGATGCTTGCAAAGCAGACGGCCGTATTCACTTCTCCCCTGATTTCCAGCATCTTCATCTCCTCCATGGAGCCATCATAACACAGCCGCCGGAGGGCGTCATTTACTTCACAGTATAAAAAAACGGTTCATCCCGGCGCGGAGATTCACGTCCTGGCGTGCGCATACCGGGGCCGGGCTGCTTTCCGTCCTTCGGACCTCGTCCCGAAAAATGTCCGCATGAATCCGTGATCATAGATCACACCCGCCATCAGAAGCGAGATGACGTCCGCCACCAGCTGGGACACGAGTATTCCCTCGTAGCCGAACACCGCAGCCAGGACGATCAGGACACCGAGGAAGACCACACCCTGCCTGCTCATGGAGAGGAGGAAGGCGGCGGGGACATTTCCGGAGGCCTGGAACAGCACCGTGAGCATCGCGATGATCCCGGCAATCGGGGAACTGATGACGGTGAGGCGCAGCATCCGGACTCCCACTTCGCAGACCTCCGGATCCGAGAGGAACATCCTGACGAACTGCGGGGCGAACAGGAATACCACCGCCGTGAGCGCCGACGAGACGCCGATCAGCAGATGGCTGACGTACTTCAGGAGCGCGCGCATCCCGCTCCGGTTTCCGGCTCCGTAGAGGTAGCCCATGAGCGGCTGCCCGCCGAAAGCGAGGGCGGCCGTTGCGAGCGAAGTGACCATGCAGATCCTGGAGACGACGCCGAGCGCCGCGATCTTGTCCGTCCCGTAGGGGAGCAGGAACCTGTTCAGCACGATCGAATACGCGCAGGACATAATATTTGTGAGTGCGGCGGTTGCGCCGATCTCCGTGAGTTCGCGGATTTCGGACGCGGCCACGCGCGCGTCCGCCGGGCGCACGGACAGGAAGCTGCTCTTCTTTACCACTGCGCCGAGGCACAGAACGACCGTGAGCGCGTATCCGAGGACGGTTGCCACGGCGGCACCGGCTTCTCCCATTTTAAATGTGAAGATGAAGAGCGGGTCGAGCGCGACGTTGAGGACGGCACCGCCGACCGAGGCGATCATGGCCTCCTTCGACATGCCCTCAGTCCTCAGCAGATTGGTGTGCACATAGCTGACCACGATGAAAGGCGCGCCGAGCGCGAGCACCGTGGAATAAGAGGATGCGTACGCCATCGTGTCCCGGGATGCCCCGAGCAGATGCAAAAGGCTTCCGCGGAATATCAGCAGAACGGCCATCAGAAAGAATCCGCCAAGGAGAGCGCCATAGAAGCAGAAGCTGCTGATTCTTCCGGCCTCCGCCTTCTCATTCCTGCCGAGAAGTCTTGCGACCAGGGAGCTTCCGCCCTGGGCAAAAAGGTTGCCGAGCGCCATCATGACGGTCAGCAGCGGCGCGCAGACGGAGACTCCCGCGATCAGGGAGATATTGCCGGAAGCCGCCACGAAGTATGTATCCGCTATATTGTAGAACAACGTCACAATCATGCTCACCATCAGCGGGAGCGCGAGAGCGAGAAACTGCTTTCTGATCTGTCTTTCTTCACTGTAGATTCGTTTCATACCATTTCACTCCTGTCTATCTATATATTTCGCCGGGGGCCCGCCGCCGGGTCCCGGGGGGCTCCATCCCGGCTGTTATCTCAATGATAAAAATATCCCTGTGATTTGTTTGTGACATATGTCACAAACCATGTGAACTTTTTTTGAAACGCGATATAATGGAGGAAAGCATCCTGCATGATTCAGATATAATTCAAAAAACAGGAGGCGGGACCGCATGGAGAAAGAGCGAAATGAAGCCGCTGTTAAGCGGTACGTACAGGAATTCGGCATTCCCGGGCTGACGGGGCACACGGATCTCATTTATGAAGTATTGTATTATCAGCCCGGGGAACTGCTGATCAGTCCGGTCAGGGAGACGTCGAATTTCCTCTTCCTCGTGTCCGGGACCGTCCAGATCTACTACCTGACGGAGGACGGGGAGAAATCCGTCCTTACGGCGGTAAACCCGACGGCCATGTTCGGAGAGCTGGAATTCGTGTCACATAAAAACGGCAAGTACTTCGTCGAAGCACTTACCGCGGTGACCTGTCTCGCGCTTTCCATGAAGCTCTACGGCAGGAGGCTCTATGAGGATGTGGGGTTTCTGCATTTTCTTCTGGAGTCGCTCGCCTTCAAACTGAAGATCCTGTCGCGCGAGGACACGATCACGCCTCAGGCCGAGGATAAGCTCCTCTACTATCTTAAGCACGTCTATCCGGACCATGACCTGAAGAACCTCGGCACCGTCGCGTCCCAGGTGCGGTGCAGCCGCCGGCACCTGCACCGGATGCTGAACAGCCTGTGCGAAAGAGGGGTGTTGGAGAAGACGGGGCGCGGGAAGTACCGGCTGGTGGAGTAATTGAACCCGGCAGCCGGACAAATCTACCTCTGTTCCAAAACCTCCTGCATCTTCTCCGCGAACAGTGCCTGATAATCCTCCTGCTCCTTAAGGACTGTCTCCCTCCAGCCCGCGATCGTCCCGCGGCCCAGCTCTTCGGACGAAATCCACTGCAGCTGTGACGCCGCCTTCTCCGTCTTGATCACAACCTGGCTGTACTCGGGACCGATCAGGAGCAGCTTCAGGGACTGCTCCCGGTTGAGGAAACCGCTGGTCGTGATTCCCAGCACGTCATAGATCGTGTCATTCGCGATTGGTCCGACGATGACGTCGACGTCGGCCAGACCATCCGCCTTCCCGTTCCGGTTTCCGCAGATGTAGTCGAACCACTCTTCATCTCTTGAAAAGCGCTTCATCCGGAGGCCTTCCGTCTGCAGCTCGTAGGTGTTGATGACGGTGCTGCTGTCCCTTCGCTCCTTTGCCCATCGCCCTGAAAATGGCCTGTCCGGCGTCAGGTAGAACCCCTGGCCGAAATCGGCATTTTTCCTTCCGCGGCGGATATCCGGTTTCCTGATCTCATCAAACCCCGTGTGATAGAGACGCATATATTTTACCGTTTCTTTCCCCTGCCGTTCCGCAGGATCTTTCTTTGTCTTTATTCATTTTTACCGGCGCAGTAAATCCGGATCGCCTTCGCGGCGAACTCCCCGGTTCCCTTCCCGCCGGCGGCGTCGATATTCGCGGAAAATTCCCCGCCGCCGTCATACAGATAGCTGAGACCCTTGAGAATCTCGTCCGTGCAGTGATACATGTGCCCGGTGATGTATTCCTGCAGTTTCTTCACCTGGACCTGAGCCTCCGGGCTGTCCGGTCCCAGGTCTTTGATCTCACCGAATTCCGCGAAGATCTGCATGAAATCTTTGGCGAATGCGTTGTAGTCATCCGTCTTCCAGTTCTTCGTCTTCTCCTCATACTCCCTGTATGCGTCCGTATTTCCCCATTCGGCTTTCGCCTGCCGGGCGTATTCATCCAGTTTGCCGGTATCAAATGCCTTAAAATCCATCGTTTTCTTTCCTCCCGCTTCAATGTTCTCTGCCAGTGTGATCAGGTTCTCCAGATGCTCCTTCCTGAGGGTCAGCAGGCGGATCTGCTGTTTCAGGGCTTTCGTCCTGTCAAAATCCGGACTCGTGATGATCTCCCTGATCTCCTTCAGCGGAAACTGCAGCTCCCGGAACAGCAGGATCTGCTGCAGGGTCTCCAGCGCGGCGTCGTCGTAGAGCCTGTATCCCGCCTCCGTGCGGCCGGCCGGGCGCAGGAGGCCGATCCTGTCGTAGTACTGCAGCGCCCGGATGCTCACGCCGGTCAGTCTGCTGACTTCATTTACCGTCATCATGGCCTTAATCACCTCCGTCTGAATAAAGGATAAACCATGACGTAACGTCAGAGTCAACCGGTAATTTTTTTCTCCCGCAGTATCCGCAGCCCGACTTCCTGCACATGATCGCTCAGCACGGCAAATATGATATCTATCCCGCCTTCCGGATCAGACCCGATAAAGTCCAGACAGGCTGAAATCGCTCTCTCCCAGGCCTCCTCCAGGGGATAGCCGTATATCCCGGAAGAAATCAGCGGGAACGCGATGCTCCGACACGCATTTTCCTTTGCCAGTGCAAGTGACGCCCGATAGGCGCTGTATAACTGCTCCGGCTCTCCGTGCTTTCCTCCTCTCCAGATCGGACCGACCGCGTGGATTACATACTTCGCTTTCAGATGAAACCCCGGCGTGATAACCGCGGATCCCGTGTCGCAGTGGCCGATTTTATCGCAGGCATCCTGAAGCGGGCCGTAGCCGGCCGCGCGGAAAATAGCCCCGCAGACTCCGCCTCCCGCCAGAAGATCCGAATTAGCAGCGTTGACGATGGCGTCCGTGTCGAGCTCCGTGATGCTGATTTTTCTGATTTCAATCGTGCTCATGATGATCTCCTCCCTCTCCCCCTTCGGTTTTGGATTGATGGCGTCTACTGTCAGCCTGCCTGGATTCTTCACCCATTCGGAGTATAGAATAACCAGTGCCGATTAGCAACTTCAGGCCCCGCAATAACCGGCGGAGAGGCTGGCCTGATCAAAAAAACCGTCATGGCCGCCGACGCGGTCTTTACATTTAAAAGCATTCGTGTTAAATTATTAGGGCGCCGTAATCAGGCGTTATCGAAGCTGTTTCTGTAGCTCAGCAGGATAGAGCGTCCGCCTCCTAAGCGGAAGGTCGTGGGTTCGAATCCCGCCAGGAACGCGATTACAGAGG
>CACYEN010000081.1 GCA_902773435.1 uncultured Lachnospiraceae bacterium
CCCCCCGGTGGCGGCGCCCAGGAAGCCTCTGTGCAGGCCCCGAAAAAAGCTTTGAAATATCGTGAAAAAATCGTTGACATTTATGGGTTCCTCGGGTATACTACGTGAGGTGTTGAGGTCAGACAACCTTACACGGTAAGTAATTTCGAGGCGTGGCTCAGTTTGGTAGAGCGCAGCGTTCGGGACGCTGAGGCCGCAAGTTCGAATCTTGTCGCCTCGACTATAAGGCCGATTGGTCAAGCGGTTAAGACGGAGCCCTCTCACGGCTCAAACCCGGGTTCGATTCCCGGATCGGTCACTGATAGAACCGGCAGAAGAAATTCTCCCGGTTCTATTTTTCAAGAAAGCTTCTGTAGCGCAGTTGGTAGCGCAACGCATTCGTAATGCGTGGGTCGCCGGTTCGAGTCCGGCCAGAAGCTCTAGAGGATTTACATAGTAACTACATAGAAACTACGTAGGAAACACCCGCGGAACTGCTTGTTCTGCGGGTGTTTTCGTGTCTCCGTGACAGAAAACCCGCCTCCGATATAATAAGCTACATAGAGGCTATGTAGGAAGTACGTAGAAAAAGTGCGTGGGGTTATGGGATAAATTTTGGAATAAGATATCTGTTCAGTACCTCCGCAGCAAGTGCGTCGGGCTGTCCTTAACAATTACGACGATACAACATAAAAGTGTCATTTTCGCGAACTTCTTCTGAATGTATTCTGCAGTCCGAAAAAAGAAACCGGCAGCCCCGCTTTATGTTCAGGATGTCTCTGACTGTTTCATTCCGGCCTGGAGATAGCGCTTTCCCGCGGCGCTGGAGGCTTCTCTCCGCGCGCTGTCGATTTTCTCGTAATTTGCCGACAGGAGCTCTGTGATTCCCCGGGACAGGGAGCCTGCCTCCACGTTTTCCCGGAGAATGTCCAGGACCTTTTCCTTCGGCAGGGCCTTCCGGTACGGCCGCTCCTCCGTGAGGGCGCTGAACACATCAGCTGCGGACATGATCCGGGTTCCCAGCGGAAGTTCCCGCTCCGGGAGGCCGAAGGGATAGCCCTTTCCGTTCATCTTCTCATGATGCCAGCCCGCCCACTCGGCGATTTCCCCGAAGCCTTCGATCCGCTTCAGGATCTGGTAGGTGAAGTAGGGATGCTCCTTGACCAGGGCGAATTCCTCCTCCGTGAGCTTTCCGTTCTTTTCGATAATGGATGCGGGAACCCGCAGCTTTCCGAGGTCATGCAGGTTTCCGGCGATGGCCATTTTTTTCTGCTCCTCGGCGCTCATGCCCAGAAGCTCCGCCAGGCTGACCGCGGAGGCGGCGACACCCGCGGAATGCATGCGGGTAAAGGGACTCCGGAAATCGATGATCAGGGCGATCAGCTGCGAGAGGCTGACGGCCTCGTCCAGGTTCAGGGAAAGCTCTTTTCCGATGAGAGTGCCGAGCAGCTCCTTTCCGAGGGCCAGATCCATCCAGACCAGATCCCTTTTTGCAAGCCGCTCCGTCACGACGCGGAGCTCCCTGGACAGACGTCCGCTTTCAATCACGGTGCGGCAGGCCTGTTCGCCCTGCTTCAGGGCGGGCTCCCCGTACCTGATTTCGGGCTCCAGCTTCCGCGCGAGGGCGATGATCCCGTCCAGGAGGAAGGGCTTCGGAATGAACTTCGCCGCGCTCTTCAGGGTGGGGTGCAGCTCTGCCGCATCCTGTGCCGGGCCGCCCGGTTCCTGCCAGGTGCGGGGAAGAAGCTGACGCATGGTTTTTCCGATATCCTTCAGGTAGACCGCGTTTTCATGGAGGTTTCTGGCGGTGTAGCTGCATTCCTTCAGGTATTCCGCCGCACCGATCATCAGGGAGCGGTACAGGGCTCTTCTGCATTCCTTTGCCGTCAGGCCGCACTCCTCCGCGATGCGGTAGGAGAGGTACGCGGTCCGTTCATAATGGAAGCTGGTTCTGCCGTCCGATAAGTCCAGGGCCGCCGTCATTCCGGAGAGCAGGCTCTGCAGCGTCGTAAAATGGCTCATATTATCCTCGTTTCAGATCTTTTTAAACCTTGCATGATATGGTATAAGCATTATATAGTCCCTTATCCGTTTCCGGATATGCCGGACGCGGGTCCGGGCTTTTGACCCTTCTATCATAACATTTTTATATTATTATAAAAGGCTTTTCCGGATCCGGAGGAGACCTTTGCAGGAAAGGAGAACAGAGAATGAATCATGAATGCATCATCATAGGAGCGGGCCCTGCGGGACTGATGGCCGCGCTGAAGCTCGCGGAGGCCGGTGTCCGGGTCCTGGTGATCGAGCAGAAGATCAACATGGATAAGCTGAACCGGGCATGTTCCATGCAGTTCATCATTGACGATGACTATGAGGACGACGTCCTGAAGCTGGAGGACGGGAAGCTGGTGTTCACGAAGTCCGGCCTGGAGGTCCCGTACGACGGGAAGCTGGTCCCGGTCTACAACAAGTACTATCATTCTCCCAAGGACCACGTGATCCGCTTTACCAGGGAGAGCGGAAAGGCGCCTCTCTCCTATAAGTTCGACAAGCAGCACTTCCTGAAGAGCCTGTACGACCTGTGCGCGGAAAAGGGCGTCTCCTTCATGATGGGAACGCTGGTGATGGGCGGAAAGGACCTGGGTGACGAGGTCCAGGTCCGGGTGATGCACGACAGGGAGCAGAGCACCCTCAGCTGCAGGAAGCTCATCATCGCGGAGGGCGTCAACGCCGTGGTCAGCGGGAAGTTCGGAATGAACAGGGACCGTAAGTCCGCGGCCACCGCCTACTGCCTGAAGTACCTCATGGAGGGAATCACCGGGGTCGAAAACAACAGCTGGAACCTTTACTACGGCGAATGCTACCGCTCCAAGACCGCCTGCATCATCGGCCCGAGCCTCGAGGGGGACGGCATCTTCGAGGTGACCATCACCGGCAGCCCGGAGCTCATGCCGAAAAAGATCTTCGAGGAATTTACGACAAAGAGCCCCATGGCGCCGAACTTCAGAAACGCGAAGCTCATCAAAAAGAGCGGCTGCTCCGTGAAGTCCTACCTGTCCATGATGAATCCCTGCAGGGGCAATGTCATCTGCATCGGCGACTGCGCCGCGATGATCGAGGTGGAGACCCAGGGCGGATTTCTCTGCGGAGACAGGGCGGCGAAGGCGGTCATCGCCGAAATGGAAGGCAAAAACGGATTTGACGAGTATACAAAGTGGTGGCAGGACTCCTTTGAGTTCAACCAGCCGGACCACATGATCGTCTCCCAGGGCTACGCGCTGGCCTTCGTGTACACCGACGACGAGCTGGATTACCTGTTCTCCCTCTGCGAGGGCCATGAGCTGCACGGCACCTACAGCCAGTACCTGACGCCGAAGCTGATCTGGGACTGCATCCGCTTAAGCTCCGCGAAGATCCGGGAAGAGCGCCCGGAGATCTACGCGAAAATGGTGAAAATGGGCCAGGCGGAGCAGTGAAACGCTCCGGATATCACTTTTGACCGTCACTTCATATGATTGAAATAGCAGGAGGAAAGAAACAATGGCACGCAGAATCTCTGATGAATGTGTAGGATGCGGAACCTGTGCGGCGTTCTGCCCGAAGGGCGCGATCTCCCAGGCTGTTACGGGCTATTACGTTGTGGATCCCGAGGGATGTATTGACTGCGGAAGCTGTGAAAAGGCATGTCCCGCGGAGGCAATCGCGCCGGAAGAGGGTCAGGCCTGAAAAAACCGGACGCTGTGAACCGGATGAAAGGAAGGAGCCGCAATGCTTGATTTACTGATTATCGGGGCAGGCCCCGCCGGACTTCTGGCAGCTTACACTGCTGCCAAAAAAGGCGCGAAAACGCTCGTTGTCGATATGAAACGGGATATCCATATCGCGAGAAGGGCATGTTCCGCGCAGTTTGTGCTGGACGAAGGCTATGAAGGCGAGACCCTTAAGATCGGGGACGGAAAGCTGGTCTTTACGAAAAACGGCTTTGAAGTGCCTTATACGGGGAAGCTGGTGCCGATTCAGCACAACTACATGATTTCCCCAAAGGGGTACACGGTCGATTTCTCCTATGAGGACCTGCGCCCCACCGCAATGAAATTTGACAAAAACGCCCTTCTTGAGGGGCTCCTGAAACAGTGTGAAGAGGCAGGAGTCGAGATCCGCCCGGGCACCATGGCCCTGAAGGGGACGGACACCGGAAGCAGCGTGAAGCTCCTGGTGAAGGATGACAGCGGGGAATACGAGCTGGAGGCCAGGAAGCTGATCATCGCGGAGGGGGTGAACCGGAAGCTCACGACCCTGTTCGGCATAAACAAAGGCTACCAGTGCATGGGGATCCCGCTGACCTACGAATACACCCTGGAGGGAACCCGGGGAATCCCCCACAACAGCTGGATCCAGTATTACGGGGACGTCTATCATCCCTTCATGGAGATCATGGTGGGAGAGAGCACCTACAGCGACGACGCGCTGGAATTCACCATCATGGGCATCGGGGACCAGAAGCCGAAGGCCTTCTTCGAAAAGCTGAGGACCATGAGCCCCCTGGCGGAAAACCTGAAGGACGCGAGGATCGTGGAGAAGAAGGGCTGCGCCTGCAGAAACTATCTCTCCATCACGAAGCCTTACGCCGGAAATATTCTCGCCATTGGGGACAGCGCCGCCCATATCGAGGTGATCAACCAGGGCGCCATGATGTGCGGCTTCCACGGGGGCAATGCCGTCGTGAAGGAGCTGGACGGCAAACCGGGATTTGAGGACTATTCCCGCTGGTGGAACGACGCGTTCGAATTCAACTGCGAGGACCCCGCGGAGCAGCTGAAGATGTACGGCGCGATCAATATCAAGAGGACCCTTGCCGACGACGAGATCGACTATCTGTTTGCCATGCTGGAAGGCGGGCAGCACTCCGGTCACTTTAACCAGTACGAAGTGCCGAAGAATTTCTGGACCGCGGTCCTGAAGCATGACGCCGAGATCAAAGAGGAGCGGCCCGCGCTGTATGAAAAGATGGCCGCGATCCGGTCCTACAAGGCGCAGGGGAAATTTTAAGAGAGGACACTGTGAGATGGATATTCTCGAAAAGAACCGTCAGCTCATTGATCAGCGGATCCGGCAGGGCCTGGAGCTCCTGGGGAAAACCTACGAGATCAGGGAGCGGTCGGCAGATCCCGTGCTCTCAAGCCCCCGGGTGGGCGGACGGACGCACATTGCCCGCAGCTTTGACATAAAGGGCGTGGGCAATCTTCTGACGATGACCTGCAAGGAGTCGGAGGAGAACAACCTGAGCTCCTTTGTGGTCATGCCCTATTACAAGAACCTGCCCCTGTTTTCCTCCGATTTTGTCTACTCCGGGGAAAACAGGTACTTCCTTCTGGAAATCTATGATCTGTCCGTCCGCCGCGACGCTCTGTACGACCGGGGAATCGAGTCCCTGAAGGCCTTCGCGCCGGAGCTCGGCGGCATGAAGGATATTCCCACGAGGCCCTGCTGGTACGACGACATCCGGCCCGTCTGCTATTCCAAGGCGCCGTCACCGGACCAGGACGAGGCCGCCATCCGGGGATTCCTTGATTTCCTGGCCCTCTTTGTCCGGATGGAGCAGGCGGCTCCCGGCCTCACGGGAGCGGACCTGGACCTGAAGTGGAAGAAAAACAGGGAGTACGCGGACCGTCTGATCGACGACGGAGGCGTGTCCACGGACCTCTTCACCGAGGCCCTCGGCGCGGAGAACACCCGGCGCTTTTTCCATGAAGTCTTTTTCGGAAGCGAGCACTATAAACCGGTCATGTGAGGAAGCGGTCAGAAAACGAATTTTTTCCCTTCCTCCGCGGACTGGTAGGCGGCGTAGGTCACTTTGGTGATGTCGTAGGCGAGGCGGAAGCCGGAGAGCGGTTCGCGGTCCAGGGCGACGCATTCAATGAAGTGTTCCCGACGTCGCAGAAAACCTCCTTCAATGTATTCATCCCAGTATGGTGACAATCTATAGCCCAGGGGACTATGCAAGCGATCATAAACCAGAAGAGTATGTGAAATACAATCTGGAGTCCGAAATCAGAAATCCGAGCATTGCTAAGATTCTGTTTTTAAGTAAGTCGATAGAGCAATTTGGCAGTGGATTCAAGAGGATTGACAGTCTGTGTAAGGACGCCGGCATTAAGTACTCATACGAAAGAAGCGATAACGGCTTTAAACTCATCTTTTACAGACAGCAGCTCATAAGTGACATCCCGAATGTCACTTATGATGTCACTTATGAAAATGCGCTGAATATAACTGAACAGGCTGTTCTGGCAGTTTTAAAATAAAATCCCGAGATCTCCCGCGAGGATATAGCAGAAAAGGTTTCCAAAACAGTAAGAACGGTGCAGAGGGCACTTGTTTCATTAACGGAGAAAGGTTACATCAGACGTGTTGGAGCAAAGAAGAATTCAACATGGGAGTTGCTTCGATAGAGATGTATGCCGGTCCTTCAGTTTA
>CACYEN010000082.1 GCA_902773435.1 uncultured Lachnospiraceae bacterium
ACGTCAACTATTGAAAGCGCCGTATACCGAACGGTACGTACGGTGCTGTGAGAGGACGGGGGCTAATCACCCCCTCCTACTCGATCGCAGCGGCCGCTGGCGGCCGCAGAGAACGGAACAACGGAACCTATGATGATAAGTGATCGTTAATGTCTTTCTGGGTTTTCCGAAGCGCTTCCAGGGACAGATTGAACGCGGTTTTATTCAGGTAATTGTCGATCGATCCGGTGAGACCGATCGCGGCAAATACGTGCTGGTTCCGGCCTGTCCTGATCGGAACTGCCATACACCCGACTTTCAGCGCGTATTCTTCCATGTCCAGCCCGTATCCGGATTCCGCGCAGCTCATAATCGAGGCCTTGAACTCATCCAGATCCATGATCGTATTCGGGGTGTTCTTTCGAAACAGCTTATGGGCATCCAGTAAAAACGCGTCCCTCCTGATTTCAGGCAGCAGGGAGACCAGAATCTTCCCGCTGGCGCTTGCGTTGATGGGGATTTTTACGCCGATTTTCGCGATCATTACAATTGTGTTTGTGGGAATTGCCTGGTCCAGCGTGATTATGGCATCATCGGCCAGTATGCACAGCTGGCTGACCTGCCCTGTCACGGAAGCGAGAGACTGTAAGTAAGGATGTATGATTTCCGGGAGAACCGGGCTGTAGGAGTTAAACTTCATCCTGCCGGCCAGAAGAAACTTATATCCGAGCAGATACCTGTTGACGGAGTCATTGCTCTCGGCTAAATAGCCGTTCTTCACCAGGCACTGTACAATGCGGTATGCCGAAGCGTAGGGAATCTTCAGTTCATCGGACATTTCCTTGATGGATTTTGGGGATTCCGAGTCTCCTATGTAGTCGAAGATGGAAAGCGCGCGTTCGACGGCGGGAGGAAAGTTCGGGTCTTTGTTCTGCAAATCGCACCTCCTTGTTCTCTGAACGGTAAAATAACTAAAAACATCAGGGAAACGGTAGAAATAATTATTTAAATGTTTACTTAAAAACAATATAGTGTGTTTTAGCGGATAAGTAAATACTAAAATTGCGACATCATATTTTATATATCGCAAAACATCCGATATCTTGACACTTTTCTGGAATATGATTATACTATTCATGGTTGGATTATACAATATCATATATGATAAAATTACAGATTTTTCTTTGTCCGGCGGGGACGGAGAGAAGGCGCTTCTGACTGGCGCCGGGCGCTGACAGGGTACGCCTGTTTCTCCCCCGAAAAAGGATATTCACAGCGGCTCAGGCCGCATTTTTTACAGGAGGAAATCATCGGGATGTATTCCATGTATCTGCTGGAGTATTCATATATTCCCGGTCTGCCGTGCAGCCTGTTTTTAAGCACGGAGCACAACAAGGGGAATATGCCGGTTACCTATACCTACACGGCCCTGGTCGGCGAAGGACACAATATCCTGGTTGACTGCGGTACCGACAACAGTGACCCGATCTGCAAAGCCTTCTGTGACAGGGACGATGTGACGGGGTGGCAGCCGCCCGAAGCGGTACTGGCGAAAATCGGGCTGACTCCCGAAGAGATAGATACTGTGATCTTTACACACGCGCACTATGACCACCTGGATAACCTGGAGGCATTTTCGCGCGCGCATTATTATATTCAGTCGCGTGAACTCATGGGCTGGCTCTGGGCGGCGGGCCTGGATAAGCGGACTTGACACTGCGAAAACGGGCATCGTGGCATATGTGATCAGCGGAGCGCTGGCGGGCTTTATGGGACTGCTGCTGGTCGGCTACGCCGGCCAGACGACGATGGGCATGGCGGAAGCCTATACGCTGATGTCGCTGGCGGCGGTAACGATCGGCGGAACGCATCTCGCCGGAGGCAGGGGAAGCTATGTGAGCGGCGCTCTCGGCGCGCTCGTGCTTGTGATCCTGAACAACATCCTCCAGGCCCTGAAGATGGCACAGGGTTCCCGCCTGGTCATCCAGGGTGTGCTGTTAATCGTGATCATGATGGTCAACAACAGATCTCCGAAATTACGGCAGTGACAAGGGAAATCCTCAGCTGCCTGCGATGGAATGACGAAAAGGCCGGGCACCGCATGTGAAGGAAAGGAGGAATGTCATGTTCCAGAAGATAATGTTCCGCTCAGACATGCTTCGCTGCGCGCTCTGCGCCGACGCGCCGTGCGGCAGAGCCTGCGGCAGGCTCGATACCGCTGTGTTCCTTCGCAGCATCTGGTTCGACGACGAGAAAGCCGCCGCTTCCCGCTTCCCGGCGGAGAATCCCTGTGCCGGATGCCCGGCTCCCTGCGAGGATGCCTGCGTCCGCGCCCATGAGGTGCCCATCCGGTCGCTGATGACCCGGCTGCACGACGAGGTGAAGCCGGATCTGGAGCTCCCGCTCCCCGACACGGAGGAGAGACTGCGGACCCGCCTCTGCGGCATACCGCTGGAGAATCCGTTCCTGCTCTCCTCGTCCGTCGTTGCCAGCACCTATGATATGTGCGCCAGGGCCTTCGAGGCAGGCTGGGCAGGAGCGGCTTTCAAGACCATCTGCTCCTTTGACATCCACGAGGCTTCGCCCCGGTTCTCCGCCATCACCGGCGACAACGGCAGCATCATCGGCTTCAAGAACATCGAGCAGCTCTCCGACCACAGCGTCACGGAGAACATGGAGATCTTCCGCCGCCTGAAGGCGAAGTATCCGACGAAGTTCATCCTGGCTTCCATAATGGGACAGAACGATGAGGAGTGGGAGGAGCTGTCGCGGCTCTGCGAAGAGAACGGCGCGGACGCTGTCGAGCTGAATTTCTCCTGCCCGAACATGATGGAGGGCGGTCTCGGTTCCGATATCGGCCAGGTCCCCGAGCTCGTGGAACGCTTTACCGCGGCGGCGAGACGGGGCGCCCGGATCCCCATCCTCGCGAAACTCACGCCGAATGTGGATAAAATGAGTCCGGCGGCTGAGGCGGCGCGGCGCGGCGGTGCCGACGGCATTGCCGCCATCAACACGATCAAAAGCGTCATCAACGTGAATCCGTATACCTATGTCTCCGAGCCATCGGTTCACGGCATGTCGGCAATAGGCGGCTACAGCGGCAATGCGGTAAAACCGATCTCCCTGCGCTTTATCACCGAGATGGGACAGAATCCGGCCCTGGCCGGCATGCATCTCAGCGCCATGGGCGGTGTGGAGACCTGGAAAGACGCGCTGGAGTACATCCTGCTCGGCGCCGGAAGTATCCAGGTCACGACCGCGGTCATGCAGTACGGATATCGGATCATCGACGATCTGAAGGCGGGACTCAACATGTATCTCGCGGAAGCGGGTTTCTCCGCGGTGGATGAAGCGCGGGGCCTCGCGCTGGAGTCCGTCAGCGAGACAACGGACGTGATCGAGAGGGATACGATCAATTTCCCGAAGTTTCATCGTGAAAAATGCATCGGCTGCGGCCGGTGCGCGATCTCCTGCGCGGACGGCGGCCACCAGGCGATCCGCTTTGGGGAGGACCGGAAGCCTGTCCTCGACGGGAAGAAGTGCGTCGGGTGCCACCTGTGCGTCCTCGTCTGCCCGGAGAGGGCGATCGGGTCCGCCCGCAGGCGAATCACGCGCGCGTAACAGAAACGGGGCAGTCCCTGTAAGGGCTTCCGCACTGAGTAATCAGAGCGGAAGCCTTTTTTCATCTTTGCTTTTTGTGATCTGAAATTGTTTGATATGAACTGCACCTGGAGAACTGTATAAGCCATGCCGACGCCTATGTAAGTTAAGAGACAGACAACTATGCTGTTTTTTTATAGAATAATAGAGCAAAAGAGCGACAGATCATGAGGGAATCAGATTATGGCAATGCAGATGGGGTTCCTCTGGTACTTGCGGGCTGGCTGCGTTATCTTATTAATGTGAGGAACACGGGGTGAACTGCCTTATCCGATATTCGCGTACGAGCATGGAAATCTGAACGTGTGAGTCATTATTTTTACAGGAAAGGGAATGGAAACAGCGTATGGAATCAGGAAATCGGTTTAGTGAAGTGAAATATGCGGTAAATACGAGGATGTTCCTTATGATCGCCGGAATAATCCTGGTCTTTAACGCTCTGACATCTACCGTCCCATCGGGCATGAGGCTGTCTGCGATGGCACGGCTTGTAAGTGAATATAAGGAGGACGCTCCGGCGGAAGAGGAGGGGGTTGATGTCGGGGCTCTCAAACAGGATATGGATCAGCTGGGAATCACGGTTTCGGATCTTCGCCGGGTCGGGGTGATGAATATTGTGATGGCGGTGATCCGCATTGCGGCTGGCTTTCTGTGCGTAGTATTCTGCAACCGCGTGGACAAGTCCCGCCTGTTACTGATCTGCACTGTGGCACTTGCTGCCTGTGAAGTTGTATTTGCTGTCTTTCTGTATGTTAACAGGTTCCTCGGCATCGGCACACTGCTTTATTCGGTGCTGTTAACCGGTCTTCTTCTTTTCGGGGCAATCCGGATGAGAAAAATAGCCCGGGAAAATCCGGACCGCAGGCTGCTCCTGGAACCGGTGCGAAAACCTGTGGAAGGAGCGCGCCCTGAAACTCCGAAGAAAAGCATTAAGGAGCGGGCGATGATGGGGAGCACGGCAGATACGGATGACGGGAGTTCTGATTCCGATTAATAATGCGGTATCAGGAGATATGAATACCCCCGATTTCACTGGTGATTCGTTCAGCATCGTTTCTCTTGTTTCTAAAAGTGCTTGACAGGAATAGGGCACCAGTGTACTATACAAATAGCACACTGGTAGAGAGGGGGGAATCATTTGGAATTTGATAATCACAAGCCCATCTACATGCAGGTGATCGAGGATATTACAAGGAAGATGGTGACGGGAGAGCTCCCGCCCGGAGAGAAGCTTCCCTCGGTAAGAGACCTGGCACTCGCGTACGCCATCAATCCAAATACCGCCAGCCGGGTCTACCGCGAGATGGAGCAGATGGAACTGAGCTTCACCCGCAGGGGACTCGGGACCTTCATCACGGAGGACAGGGAGGTCTACGACGAGATCCGCGCGAAGATGGTCCGCGAATGCCTGAGTACGTTCGTCAGGGGAATGCATACGCTGGGATATACGGATACGGATGAGATGGCCGCGTTGCTCCGGGACTATAAAGAGAAGACGGAAGCAGGGGCTGACAGCGATACATCAAAGGAGGAAGAATAAATGCTGGAATCCAACCATGTGACCAAGAAGTACAGGAGAAAAGCGGCTAACGACGATCTGACGTTTTCCATCGAGCCGGGGCATATTTACGGGCTCCTCGGGCCGAACGGGAGCGGAAAATCCACCTGGATGAAGATCGCTTCCGGCCTGATCGTCCCGGACCGGGGTGAGGTGACCCTGGACGGAGTGAGAGCCGGCAGGCAGACGAAAGCCCACACGGTATACATGGCGACCGAGGATTATTTTTTCAATTATATGAAAATCCGCGACGTGAGAAGATACTACGAGGACTTTTTCGATGATTTTGAGACGCCCATGTTCCTGAAGCAGCTCGAAGAGATGGAGTTTGACGAGGACACGAAGGTCGCATCGCTCTCCTCCGGAATGATGGCCAAACTGAAGATTGCGGTCACCATGTCCCGCAGGGCCAGGGTCTATCTTCTTGACGAACCCTTTAACGGGATTGACCTTCTGGCCAGGGATACCGTCGTGAAGACGATTCTTGAAAGGATGTCGGATGACAGCGCAATTATCATCTCCAGCCATCTGATCGAGGAGCTGGAGAAGATCGTCGACACCTGCATCTTCCTGAAGGACGGCCGGCTTATCCTGATGGGTGAGATCGAGGAGATCCGCCAGCAGCAGGGCTGCTCCCTGATAGAACTCTACAAAAAACTTTACGCTTAAGGAAAGAGAGGCTGAAGATATGCTGACTATAATGAAGTATGAGATCATCCGTCAGAAGTTTTCAAAGTGGATCATGTTCGGACTCCTCGCGGTACTGGAGGCGGTCTTCCTGATCACACTTGCGCTTGAAAAGAGCGATGCGATGGGATACGCCATCCTTGGCCTGGCTACGCTGGCCATGTTCAGCTTCCTCTATGTGTCGCTTGAATCCATCATCAATTACAATCAGGACCTGAGCAGAAAGAGCGGATACATGGTCTTCATGACGCCCTACAGCGTCTTTGAGATCCTCGGGGCGAAGATTCTCAACAGCATCGTGATGATCGTGATGACGGCGGTCGTGTTCGGTGTAACAGCATTTCTGGATATCACCCTGCTCCTGATTAAAAATCACAGCCTGGAGTCGCTGATGATCTATATCAATGACATCATAAAGCAGTTCACGGATCTTGACGTCACGCCGGCTTCCATAATCTCTGTCCTCGTGCTCGCTGTTATCTTCTGGATCAGCACGGTGGCGATCGCTTTCCTTGCACTCACGCTGACCTATACGTTTCTTCAGACGGCTCCCGCCAAGGTTTTTATCAGCTTCCTGATCTTCATCGGGTTAAATGTCCTGCATTCGATGGCGAACAACGAGATCATGAAAGTCCTGCCCAAAGACTATTTCAGCCGGGCGATCGGGACCGGCATATTCACGGCCGCGATCGCGGCCCTCTGCGTGTGGCTGAACGGATGGATGCTGACCCGGAAGATGGCGCTCTGACGTGAAATCAGGGTGAGATAAGGGTCCGGAAAGCCGGATCCGGGATAGAAAACGGCGACGGGACAGGAAGTGGGAGGACGTCGATATGAAGCTCCAGATTGCCGCGGACAAAGGATCCGTGGAGGACATCCTGAGGACGGCGGAGAAGGTGCACGACGTGGTCGATATCTTTGAAGTCGGCACTCCGGTTATCATGAACCTGGGCATGGAACCCGTGAGGCAGCTCAAGAAGCTGTACCCCGATATGACGGTTCTGGCCGACAGCAAGATCGTCGACGCCGGGGCCTTCGAGGCCGAGGAGATCTTCAGGAGCGGCGCGGATATCGCGACGGTCCTGGCCGTCTCGGACGACGCGACGATCCGGGAGGCTGTGGAGACCGCGAAGAGGATGGGCGGGAAGGTGATGGCTGACCTGATCTGCGTCAGGGATATCGCGGCGCGCGCCGCCCTGCTCATCGGGATGGGAGTCGATATCATCGCGGTTCATACGGGCGTCGACATGCAGGCGGAGGGAAGGACGCCGCTCCGTGACCTCGAGGAGCTTGTCTCCGCGGTACCGCTCGAGAGGACGGCGGTCGCGGGCGGAATCAATATGAAAACCCTGCCGCTGTTTACAGCGCTGAAGCCGGGGATTATTATAGCAGGGGGAGCCCTTCTCGGGGCGCCGGACGTCAGGGCGGCGGCCGCCGGGATGAAGGCCGCGATGGCGGGATTTTCCGCAGGGAAGCAGGCTTAAGGCCTGCAGGCGGGGAAGAGAGGTCAGAGAGCGTGAATATCAAGGAACACTGGAAGGAAATCCTGGATGAACTGGAAGCGATCGCGGAGGCGACGGATGCGGATGAGATAGACCGCCTCGTGTCGAAGATCCGGGAGGCCGACAGGGTCTTTTCCGCCGGTGCCGGCAGGGCGAGACTGATGATCTCGGGATTCGCGATGAGGCTGATGCAGGCGGATATCGAGAGTTACCTGGTCGGCGAGGTCGTCACCCCATCCATACGGAAGGGTGACCTGCTGATCATCGCGTCCGGCAGCGGACGCACGGGGTCGATGCTCGCTATCGCGGGGGAGTGCCGGAAGATCGGCGCGGATCTGGCCCTGATCACGACTTCGAAGGATTCGCCGATCGCCGCCATGTCGGACTGCACGGTGGTGATTCCCACGTCGACCTCCAAACTGGAGGAAGGGAACGGGGAGACGCTCCAACCGGGAGCCGACGCGTTTGAACAGAGCCTGCATCTTCTGCTCGACGCGATCGCGACCTGCCTTCTGCCCGGGGATACCGTGAGCGAGAAAAACCTCACGCTGATGAGGAATCACGCGAACCTGGAGTGAGGGTAAGGGCGGACGCGGATGTACAATGAGATGTCCGGCGCGGAGTGCCGGGGGGAGGTCTTATGAGTGATCATAGCAGTAACAACGGATACGCGGTCTGCATCGGGATGGCCCTGATCGACTGCCTCGTGAAAGGGTTCGACAGGACGCCGATCTCCACGACCGGTTATTTTGCGGAGTCCGTCTCGCTCAAGCCGGGCGGGGAGGCCGTGAATCAGACAGTGACATTTGCGAAGATCGGGAAGCCGGCGAGGGCAGTCTGTCTGCTCTGCCCCGACAGCGGCGGCACGATCATCGAGAAGGAGCTCAGTTCCTACGGCGTCGATCTCAGCTGTGCCGCGAGGCCGGCGGATGCCGTGACGCCGGTGACCGTGATGTTCGTCGACGAGGCGGGAGACAGAAAGTCGGTGACAAGCCGTGCCCACCGCTACAATTTCCATCCGGAGAGAATGCTCTCCGCCATGGACGGCGGAGACGCGGTCTCGCTCTGTTCGCTGTTCAGGGCCCCGTTCAACGATGCGGGAATCGTAAGCGAGGTCGTGAAAGAGGCGGCGCGGAGATCTCTCCCGGTCTATGCCGACACAAAGCTGCCAACCGGGGCGCGTCTGACGCTCGACGATCTTAAGGATTCGCTCCCGATGATGGAGTGTATCTTCCCGAACGAGACGGAGGGCGCCTGGTACACGGGAAAGAAGGACCCGGAGGAGATGGCTGACGTCTTTCTGGATTACGGCGTGAAAAATGTGGTCATCAAGCTCGGCGGACGCGGCTGCCTCCTGAAGAACCCGTCTGTGAAGATGACTCTTCCCGGCATACCCGTAGATGCTGTCGACGCGACCGGAGCGGGGGACAGCTTTATGGCGGGGTTCATAGCCATGAGGAGCGAGGGAAAGTCCCTCGGGGAAGCGCTCCGCTTCGCCAACGCCTGCGGGGCGGTGTGCTCGACGGCGGTCGGAGCGACGGCGGGAATCAGGGACCGCGGACAGATCCTTGAGGTGATGCAGCCCGAGGAATTCCTGCAGTGACCGCCTCTTAAGAGAGCGGGACCTCAATGCCTGCAAGGGGATCCGGGACAAACCGCGACCGGGTCAGACGGAACGGAAGAAGGAGGCGGGATCTTCGACGATGAGACTTCTGTACGCGGAGGACGAACCGCTCATGTCTGAAGCGGTCGTGGATATACTGACATTTCATAAATATACGATCGACGCGGTGGAAGACGGAGAGAGCGCCCTCGAGTACGCGCGGACCGGGCAGTACGACGGCATCATACTCGACGTGATGATGCCGGGAAAGTCGGGGACGGAAGTGCTCCGGGAACTCAGGGCGGAGGGAATCCGCACCCCGGTGATGCTGCTCACGGCAAAGGCGGAAGTGGAGGACCGCATAGAGGGCCTTGATCTCGGCGCGGACGACTACCTTCCGAAACCGTTCGCCATGGGAGAACTCCTTGCCCGGGTGCGCGCGATGCTCCGGAGGCGCGGGGAGTGGATGCCGGAGATCCTTACAGTAGGGGATCTCTCGCTGAACCCGGGCACGCATAAGCTTATATGCGGGGAGAAGGGCGAGATGCTTCCGAACCTTGAGTATCAGTTCTGCGAGGTTTTTTTCAGAAACAGGGGGATCTACCTGAGCGCGGAGACACTGCTGGTCCGCGTGTGGGGCTATGATTCCGACGTGGACACGGGAACCGTGTGGGTCTATGTCTCGGGCCTGAGAAAGCGGCTCGCGCGGCTCGGTTCGCGTGTCCGGCTTGAGTCAAAGCGGAATACGGGATATATGCTTTCAGACGGGTGCGACGGACAGCAGAAAAAGAGCGGAAAGTGAAGACAGGGAAAACAACAGCGGAAAGAAAAAGTGAGACAGGCGCGGGCCTGTCTCACTTCGCGTCAGCCGCTTAAGCGGCGGTTTCGTAGGCGCCTGACAGGTCGATGACCGTCCCGTCACCGGGCTCGCAGGATGTGATGCCGAGCGGGGCCATCATGCGGCAGTACATGGTCAGGAACCGCACGCGGACATTTTCCCTGTCGGCGTCCGTGTTCGCGAGCGCGGCTTCGATCTCTTCATTCCAGCCGGCTATCGTCGGGAGGCTTGCCGCGTCGTCGACGAAGGCGGTATCCGCGACGGCGTAAGAACCGTCCTCTGACACGGAAAGAACGATTTTTCCGAGTTTCTCGACACCGCTCTCCCTGTGGAGGACAGGTCCGTCGAGCGAGTAGTTCGCGATGCCGAAGTCGCCCCAGATCTCAACCGAGCCGGGGTCATTCATGTTGAAATACTCCATGACCGGGCAGGGAATGGCGATGAGGTCCTGATTGGCGTCCTCCAGTTCCTCGCTGTCGAACGATATGAGGGCGCTGAGGACAGCCGCCTCGATC
Organism: uncultured Lachnospiraceae bacterium; assembly: GCA_902773435.1. GTDB lineage: Bacteria > Bacillota > Clostridia > Lachnospirales > Lachnospiraceae > Chordicoccus. Next base: position 10,343 of record CACYEN010000082.1, read on the forward strand.
GCGTCGCTTCCGTCGTACTCGAAGGCAGGATACTGCTCGGAGTCGTCTTCCACGACGGGGATCTCCGCCTCTTCCTCCGTGACGTAGGCGTCTGAGAGGTCGATGGAGCTGCCGTCGAGGAGCTGCGCGTTCGTGATGCCGAGAGGGGCAGCGGAGCGGCAGTACATTTTCAGGAAATACGTTCTTACATAATCCAGGTCACCGTCAATCCGGTTCATGGCGGCTCCGATCTCGTCATTCCAGCCCTCGAGGGAGGAGAGGCTCTCGCCCTCTTCCGTCAGTTCCTCCGTGTGGAGGGAGTCGGCAGCGTAGGTACCGTCGTCGAGGAGCAGCAGGTCCATGCAGCCCCTGTTCAGCTCCGAGCGCCGCTCGACGAGTGAGTCATCTATGACTGTGAAATCAGAGTAACCGAAGCAGCCCCAGATGGCCGGATGCGCCTCGTCTTCGAGATCGAAGTACTCGAGGACGGGGATGGGGATGGAGACCACGCCGTCCGCGCCGGCCTGCTCCTCTCTTACATCCAGGATCGCGCGGATGACGCCGCCGACGAGCGCGTCGCTCTCCAGATAGGTGAATTTCGGCAGCTCATCCTCGGACGCGAAGGAAGTGACACAGATCATCATGGCCAGGATGATGGCCGGGATCATCAGGAATCTTCGTTTCATTCGGATACCTCCTTATCAGTATATCAGTCAGCGGTTCTTTGACCGGGTGCTTCTGCCGGGTTATGTCAGGTAGGAGTACTTAGAGGAAACCCACCCGTTTCCGCCCTGATACCGGACGGAGTACCACACGACGCCGCGGCTGTCGGCCTCGGCTCTTCCCGTGTAGGTGAGGGACTTTCCCTCGGGAACCGTCGTGATTGTGTCGTAGCCGAGCCCGGGTCCCCGGCGGAGATAGATGTCGGTCGTGACGACAACGTACGTGGAGCCGTCGGAGCTCCCGCCGCCGCTCCCGGCGATTCTGGAGTTATTGGAAGAGATCCAGCAGTTTCCGCCCTGATATCTGACCGAGAACCAGACGACCCCGCGGTCGTCCGTGCTGCGCTCGCCGTTGTAGGTCAGGTACGTGCCGTCGGATACGGTCGCGACGACGCTGTAACCGAGCCCAGGCCCCTGGCGGAGGTTGGAATCCGCGACAACCTGGATGTAGCTCCCGTCGCTGTATGGATCGCTGTTTCCCCCGGAGGAGCGGACAACCTGGTTTGACGAGACCCAGTAGTAGCTGCCCTGGTACCTGACGCGGTACCAGACGACTCCGCGCTCGTCGTAGTCGGAGTCATCGGCATACGCAAGGCTCGTGCCCTTCGGCACGGTGTCGCCGACAGAATAATCCTGGCTCGGGCCGTAGCGGAGATTTGTCGTGGCGACGGTGACGAAAGACGTCGAGGCGGCAGCCGTGACCGGGAACGCCGTGAAGAGAGCGAGAGCGATCAGGACAGACAGAAGTCTTTTCATATGTTTTTACCTCCTTTTAGGGTTTGTTGATTCTACTGTTATTTTAGCGTATTTTTCATGATAAAGCCAGTCTCAATGACCGGCGGGGGCGTGCCCCCGGCAGCCTCTCGTCCGGGCGCCGGAGCCGTCGGCGGATATCGGGCCTGAAGCCGCGCGGCCATTTATGATATAATGGTGCAAGCCGGTATTATCGGAAGGAGGCAAGTATGAAGAAGATCGGGATCAGGGGCTTTGAGACAGAACAGCCGGCCGTCGTCGTGGGCTGTATGAGGCAGGCGGGCTTTACGGACCATCCGTTCAGCGCCCAGGAGATGAACCATTTTATACACACCGCGCTGGAGGAGGGAGCCAATTACTTTGACCATGCGGATATATATGGAATCGGCCGCGCCGAGCAGGTGTTCGGCGAGGCGGTCGCCATGGATCCGTCGATCAGGAGGGAGGACCTTGTCATCCAGTCCAAGTGCGGGATCTGCCGGGGATACTACGACTCCTCAAAGGAACACATCCTCGAGGCGGCGGACGGAATTCTCGGGCGCCTCGGGACGGACTATCTCGATGTCCTGCTGCTTCACAGGCCCGACGCGCTGATCGAGCCTGAGGAGGTCGCGGAGGCGTTCGACGCACTCTCCGTGAGCGGGAAGGTGAGGCATTTCGGCGTGTCCAACTGCACGCCGCTCCAGATCAGCCTTCTGGAGAAGTATCTCGGGCAGGAGCTCGTCATCAACCAGATGGAGATGAGCGTCGTTCACGCCGGGATGGTCGCGCAGGGCGTGGAGGCCAATATGACGACGCCGGGTTCCGCCGATCACGACGGGGAGATCCTCAATTACTGCAGGCTGCACGGGATCACGATGCAGTGCTGGTCGCCGTTCCAGATCAGCCTGAAGGACGGGACGTTTCTCGGAAATGCCGCCTACCCCGAACTCAACGCCGAGCTCTCGAGGCTCGCGGAGAACTATGGGACCACACCCGCCGGGATCGCCGAAGCCTGGCTGCTCCGCCATCCCGCGAATATGCAGGTCATCGTCGGCACGTCGAACGAGGAGAGACTGAGAGAGCTGATCCGCGCTTCAGACGTATATCTCACAAGACAGGAGTGGTACGGCCTGTACACCGCCGCAGGACACATCCTGCCGTAGATACCCCATGCGCAGAGGCAAGCGATGACGAAAGAACTGCAGAAAAAATTTATACGCTCCGCCATGCTGGCCGTCACCCTGCTGCTGGTCATCTTTTTCTCGGTGATCAACATCTCGAATTACTACGTCTCCGAGAGGCAGATCCGGCAGACCCTGCAGAGGATCCTGCTGGAAAACGCGCAGATGAAGCCGGAGGAGATGCCGGGAGCGCAAGATGACGTCCGGGAACCGGAGAGAGCGCCGGAACCGAAGGAAGACGCCCGGGCAAAACCTCCCGGAGATCTCCGCGGCGAGGACGAACTCCTCGCGGGACAGAGCTACTGTTACATCCGCTTCGGCGCGGACGGCAGGGTGATCTCTCTCGACGTGAGCCACGCGATCTCCCTCACGGAGGAGAGCGCGAAGGAGCTGGCTGACTCGGCGGCCTCCTCCGGCAGGACGTCCGGGAGGACTGACGGATACGCCTACCTCATATCGCCTGACCGGGTCGGGGGCGGCAGCGAGGCCGCGCTGCTTGACCTTCGCGGCGCGGGGGGGACCGCGGTCCGGATTCTCATTATTTCGGCCGCCGCCGGAATCCTCTGCTGGCTTCTCATGCTCGCGCTGATCGTCTGGCTCTCCGGGAAGGCGATCCGCCCGATCGCCGAAAATATAGAGAGGCAGAAGCGGTTCGTGACGGACGCCGGACATGAGATCAAGACGCCGCTCTCGATTATCAGGGCGAACGCGGACGCCCTGGAGCTCCATGAGGGAGGCAGCAGATGGCTCGACAACATCCGCTCGCAGGTCGACCGCCTGAGCTCGCTCACGCAGAACATGCTCACGCTCTCGAGGATGGATGAGGGACGGGACAGCCGGGAAGCCGCGGAACTCTTTGACGCCGGGAAGGTGTTCCGGGAGATCTGCGGTTCATTCCGCGAGGCCGCGGAAGCGCGTCAGGTCGATCTTCGGGAGAAGGCCGCGGAGGGGACGGAGATCAGGTTCCGGCGGGAGGAGTTTGAGCGGCTTGTGAACATTTTTATGGAAAATGCCGTCAAGTACGCGAAGACCGGCGGCTTTATCGAAGCGGAACTCGAGAGTATCGGGGCCGGGGTCCGGCTCACGGTGAGGAACAGCTGCGACGCCCTGCCGGAGGGGGAACCGGACCGGCTCTTTGACAGGTTCTACCGCGACGACAGGTCCAGGACGAGGGCGACCGGAGGCAGCGGGATCGGACTCTCCGTCGCGAGAGCGATCGTCCTGCAGGCAGGCGGGAGCATCAGGGCGGACTGTGAGGAGGGGGATGTCATCCGGTTCACCGCGGACATCCCGGCCCTGTGAAAGCCGTGTGATCGCAGTTTAAGGGATGGACGGGACGGCGGCGTTGACCGTTTTTTCATATTCAGGACACGGTAAATTCACAGCTTTCAGCCGGATTCTTAAGGTTCGCTTAAGGTTCGGCTGATATTCTTTTCCCTGGGAACGGAATTACAGACATAAGCACAGCACATTCGAAGGAGGAAGAGAAGATGAAGAAGAAAATCGTGACAGCGATCCTGATGAGCATGGTGATCAGCACGGCGGCAGCGGGAAGCGGTGTATCCGCGGCGGCTGCGCAGACGCCGGGCGTCGTGGCTGAGGATGCGGATTCCGCGGTACCGGATGATGTAGATGAAACCGGCCCCGGGGAGAGAGGCGCCTCCGCGGTGAAGCCGGAGGGCAGGAGGGGACAGAAGGACGGGCGGGCGCCGCACGGAAAGCCGGACGGCCAGGGAGGCCCGGCCGACGGCCAGACCCCGCCCGAGATGCCGGACGGCCAGGGAGGCTTCGGTGACGGCCAGACCCCGCCCGAGATGCCGGACGGCCAGGGAGGCCCGGGGAACGGCCAGACACCGCCCGAGATGCCGGACGGCGAGCAGGGACAGCCGGGAGGAGGCCCCGGCGGCATGAGCGGTGAGGCGGATCAGGGCACCGCGGCCTCGACGATCACGGAGGACGGGGAGGTCTCCGGGGAGACCTACACCTCGGAAGGAGACGACGAGAACGCGCTGCGTGTCGAGGGCGCGAAAGTCAGCCTTGAGGGCATCACGGTGAACAAGTCGGCGGGTGCTTCTTCCAACGTCGGGAACGGTGACTTCTACGGGACAAACGCGGGGCTTCTGGCGACTGACGGGGCCGAGGTCACGATCACGGAGGCTGACATCACGACATCCGCACAGAACGGCAACGGGGTGTTCAGTTACGGTCAGGGCACGGTCGTCAGTATTTCCGACTCCGTCATCACCACTTCCGCCGACAATTCCGGAGGTATCCAAACGACCGGCGGGGGCACGACGAACGCTGAGAACCTTACGGTGGAGACCACCGGGAACTCGTCGGCGGCAATCCGCTCCGACAGGGGAGGCGGGACCGTGAACGTCAGCGGAGGCTCCTACACCAGCAGCGGGTTCAATTCCCCCGCAATCTACTCCACGGCGGCGGTCTCCGTATCGGACGCGGAGCTTACGGCGAACAGCTCCGAGGCGGTCGTGATCGAGGGAAAAAATTCCGTCAGCCTTGAGAACTGCGCCGTGTCGGGAAATATGAGCGATGACAGGGGATCCAGCTCCTCAATCAACGTCCACAACGTCATGATCTATCAGTCGATGTCCGGGGATGCCGAGGAGGGAACGTCGTCGTTCTCGATGACGGGCGGGACCATGACCTGTGAGAACGGGGATATGTTCTACGTCACGAACACAGCCTGCGAAATCCTGCTCGAGAACGTCTCCTTTGTCCGGAATGACGAAGAGGCGAACTTCATGACGGTCACCGGAAATGACGCGAGCCGCGGCTGGGGAACCGCCGGGAGCAACGGCGGGAACGCCTCCGTCGTCTGCACGGACCAGACGGTTGAGGGGAACATCGTGGTCGACACGGTGTCCTCGCTGAACATCACATTTGCCGGGACGAGCGAGTTCACCGGCGCCGTCAATATCGTCGAAAATGCCGAGGGAGGCGAAGCCTGCGAGAACAACGCGGTGGTGACGCTCGGCGAGGGCTCGGTCTGGAACCTCACGGGCGATTCGGTGATCACGTCCCTCGAGGGCGAGGGAACCGTCAACTATAACGGATACACGATCACGCTCGCCGACGGGACCGTGCTCTCCTGAGAGCGGAGCCATCCCGCGGGCGCGCGGAACAGCGCGCCGCGGGTCCTGCCCGATCACAGAAGAACATTGGAATGAAAGCCCTCTCCGGGAAGACAGAAGGACTGATGAACGCTTCTGTCCGGCCGGAGGGGGCTTTCTTCCTCCCCGGCACGGCGGTCCCGGAACCGATTGACACCTCCGTGAAAATACTGTACGATGGTAGCGTTGCACCACTGCGCCATAATAAAGCGCAAAAGATAAGGGCTTGCTGAGAAGGTAAAGGCAGAACGATATGTCGACGCTTGAATACGCATCGTCCGGCTCCGTCGGGGTGATCGGGAAGGAAGCGGGGCTTCCGGAAACAGGAATGAAGATTGAATTGAATGGTCCCGCGGCGGCCGGGAAGACAGTAAACAGGAAGTCGGGAGGAGAGGCATCGGGGACGCAGAAAAGGCTGCTCTCGCTGCTCTGTTTCGCGCTGATCATCGGATTCTGGTGCGCGGCCTCCTACGGCCACTGGGTGCAGGAGGTGTTCCTCCCGACTCCGACTGCCGTTCTCTCCAGGATCGTCAGCATGGCGAAAGACGGTTCTCTTTTTGCCCACTGCAGGGAGTCGATCGCCCGCGTCATGGTCGGGTGGATCTGGTCCGTCATCGTCGCGCTCCCGATGGGGATGCTGATGGCGAATTCAAAGAGATTCAGTGCGTTCGTCCAGCCGATCATCGAGTTTGCGCGCTATCTTCCCGTGGTCGCGCTGGTTCCGCTGACACTGCTGTACCTCGGGATCGCGGAGAGCCAGAAGTATACGATTATCTTCCTGGGGACATTTTTCCAGCTTGTCCTCATGGTCTGCGACACGGTGTCGGAAGTCGACTCCAACATGATCAACGCGGCCAGGACGCTCGGCGCCGGCCGTTTCCAGGTCTATAAGTCGGTGATCTTTCCGGCGGCACTTCCGGGGCTCATGGACGACTTCCGCCTGACGATCGGATGGGCGTGGACTTATCTCGTCGTCGCGGAGATGGTCGCCGCGAGCAACGGCCTGGGATTCATGATACTGCGGTCCCAGAGGTATCTCGCCACTGACACGATCTTCGCGGGGCTGATCCTGATCGGCCTGATCGGGCTCGTCACGGACTGGATCTTCCGGATCCTGAGCAGAATCGTCGCCCCGTGGCAGGAGCGGCTCGGAGACAGGAAATGAGCGACGCGGTGAAGCTTAGTGTGCGGAACCTGGAGAGGGTTTTCGGGGAGGGCGGTTCGTCCGTCACGGCTCTCCGGGACGTGAACCTGGAGGTCCGCGAATCGGAATTCGTCATGATCGTCGGCCCGTCCGGCTGCGGCAAGACGACGCTGATCAACATCATAGGGGGACTGGACCGGCAGACCTCCGGGGAGGTCCTTCTCGACGGGAAGCCGATCGACGGACCCGGGGCCGACAGGGGAATGGTATTTCAGGGATACAGCCTGTTTCCCTGGCTGACCGTGCGGAAGAACGTCGAATTCGGACTCCGGATGAAGAACGTTCCCCCAAAGGAGCGCGAGGAGGCGGCGATGCGGTATATTCAGCTGGTCGGCCTCGAAGGGTTTGAGGACGCGCTCCCGAAGCAGCTGTCGGGGGGAATGAAGCAGCGTGTCGCGATCGCGAGAACGCTGGCGAATGAACCCGAGGTCCTGCTCATGGACGAGCCGTTCGGAGCGCTCGACGCGCAGACCAGGGTCGTCATGCAGGAGCTCCTCGCCGGTATCAGGCGGAGGACCAGCGCGACGATTCTCTTTATCACCCACGACATCGACGAGGCCGTGCTCCTCGGCGACCGCGTGTACGTGATGAGCCGGAGGCCCGGAACGGTCAGGGACGTCCTCGATGTGGAGATTCCGGGGGAACGCGGCCACAATTCTCTTGTGCTCCCCGAGTTTCTGGAGGTAAAGAAACGGATCATGGACATGCTGTGGAAGGAGAGCAGCGACGCGGCGATGGACAGATAATCCGCCGGCGATGCCGGCTGATCAATAGAGCAAACCAGCAGTTTTTAATCAGGAGGAACCAGTCTATGAGAAAAATGAAACCCATCCGTATGATCGCGGCGGCTGCCGCGGCTGTTCTCGTCATCGGTTCGGTCAGTGTCTCCGCGGCGGAGCCCGTGGACGTCACGATGGCTTTCTGCACGTGGACGGGGTACGCCCCGATGTTCATCGCTGAGCAGCAGGGCTATTTCGAGGATGCCGGTATCAATATGAACATAGAGATCATCGAGGACGAATCCACCTACGCGGCGCTGCTGGTGCAGGGAAGCGTCCAGTTCCTCGCCACCGCGCAGGACCCCAACATTAAGATGTACGCGAACGGCGCGCCGAGCCGCTTCGTGCTGACGATGGACGCGTCACGCGGCGCGGACGGCCTTGTGACGACGGCGGATATCACGAGCCTTGACGACCTCAAGGGGAAGACGCTCGCTCTCGATACGGCCGCGTCATCCTACTACTTCTTCCTGACGGCGCTCGAGGACGCCAGCAGTCTCACGGAAGAAGACATCAGGCTTGTCGAGATGTCCGACACGACCGAGGCGGGACTCGCGTTCATGAGCGGCCAGGTCGACGCGGCGATCATGTGGGAGCCGGAGCTCTCCGAAGCTCTCGATACGGTGGAGGGCGCGCATGCCCTCGTCACGAGCGCCGACTATCCGGACACGATCCTGGACTCGCTGGTCGTCAACGCGGACTACGCGGAGAAGAATCCCGAGATCGTCGAGGCGGTCGCCGACGCCTGGTACAAGGCGGTCGATTTCCTCGAGGAGAATCCCGATGAGGCCTATGAGATGATGGCGTCCGGCTTCGAGGAGGTCACGGCGGAGGATATCGCCGGTGACGTCGAGGGCCTTGTCTTCTACGGAGCCGAGGACAACGAGCAGCTTAACGACGGGGACGCGGAGGGCTCGATCAGGGCGATCAGCCAGGATATGGCCGATTTCTGGATGGAGAAGGGCGAATGCCAGACGGACGACCTCGCCGGCTTCTTCTCGCTCCTTCAGTGAGGGATGCGCCTGTCCCGCCCGGCGGGACAGGCAGGGTATGGACCTGAGAGACAGGCAGAACAGGGAAGCGTTCCCGTTCTGCCTGCTTTTACATACTCTCCGCCTATGGTAGAATAGCCTGGAGGAGGTGGTTTCCCATGAAGAACAGCATCTTCTTTTCAGACGTCCGCTGGCTCGTCACCTGCGACGACGCGGATCGGGTCCTCGAGCACGTCGACCTTGTGATCGCGGACGGGAGAATCCGGTCAATCAGGAAACATGGCGGGGGGAGTGACGCCGCCTCCGCGCCCGGGGCAGCGGAGGAAGCGGGTATGGCCCCGTGCGAACCGGGACTGTCCGCCGGGTTCGATGAGGTGATCGACGCCTCCCGCATGGTCCTGTATCCCGGACTCATCAACACCCACCATCATCTCTACCAGCTCTTTACGAGGAATATACCGGACGTCCAGAACATGGAGCTCTTCCCGTGGCTCAGGTATCTCTATGAGATCTGGAAGAAGATCGACGCGGAGACTGTCCTCCTGAGTTCCCTCACGGGACTGACCGAGCTTGCGAAGACCGGATGCACGACCGTGCTCGACCACCACTACGTATTCCCGAAGGGACACGGGAATGATCTGCTCGAGGCACAGCTCGAGGCGTCGGACCGGGTCGGAATCCGGATGTACGCGACGCGGGGCAGCATGGATCTCAGCGTGAAGGACGGAGGACTTCCGCCGGACAGCGTCGTCCAGACCGTCGATGAGATCCTGAGGGACTCGGAGGAGGCCGTGAACCGTTTCCATGACCCGGAGCCCTTCGCCATGCACCGGGTCGCGCTCGCGCCCTGTTCCCCGTTCAGCGTCTCACGGGATCTGCTCGTGGAATCCGCGAAGCTCGCGAGATCCCTCGGCGTGCGTCTCCACACGCACCTCGCCGAGACGAAGGACGAGGAGTCCTATACTCTGGAGAAGCTCGGGATGAGGCCGCTCGCCTACATGGAGAGCACCGGATGGATCGGCCCGGACGTCTGGTACGCGCACGGGATCCATTTTACTGATGAGGAGATCCGGATTCTCGCGGAAACCGGGACCGGAGTCGCCCACTGCCCGATCTCCAACATGAAGCTCTCGTCAGGCGTCGCGAAGATTCCGGAGATGCTCTCGGCCGGCGTGCCGGTCGGACTCGCCGTAGACGGATCCGCGAGCAACGACGGATCGAATCTCCTCGAGGAGATCCGCGCGGCCTATCTCCTTCACAGGCTCAGGTCCGGCAGCCGCGCGCCCTCGGGATACGACATCCTGAAAATGGCGACAAGAGGCAGCGCCCGTATCCTCGGGAGGGACGACATAGGGCAGATCAGGGAGGGGCTGGCCGCCGACCTCTTCGCTGTCCGGCTTGACCGGCCGGAGCTCGTCGGGGCGGCCGGGGACGTGAAGTCGATGCTCGGGACGGTCGGCTACAAGGGAGCCGTCGACGTCACGGTCATCGGCGGGAAAGTCGTCGTGAGAGACGGAAAAATGACGGCGGTCGACGAGGAGAAACTCGCCGCTGAGGCGGAGGCGGCGAGGACGAAGCTCTATCTGCGCTGAACCATTGTTTTGCAGTCATATTGTATTTTGCAGTCATATACTATGAGAGAGGTGAGAAAGTGAATAATTTTTACATTCTACAGCCCGACGTATTTCGTGTTCGGAAAGGGTGAGGAGAAGAGTGCCGGCAGGCTCGTGCGCCGTTTCGGCGGAAGCCGGGTGCTGATCCACTACGGAGGGGGGAGCGCCGTACGCTCGGGCCTTCTGGACCGGGTGAAGAAGAGCCTCGACGGCGAGGGTGTGAGTTACATCGAACTCGGCGGCGTCAGGCCGAATCCGAGAAGCGGCCTCGTCCGGGAGGGAATTGAGCTCTGCCGGAAGGAGAAGGTGGACTTCATCCTCGCGGTGGGCGGCGGAAGCGCGATCGACTCCTCCAAGGCGATCGCCGCCGGAACGCTCTATGACGGTGATTTCTGGGATTTCTACACCGGAAAGCCGATCACGGAGGCGCTGCCCGTCGGGACGATCCTGACGATCTCCGCCGCGGGAAGCGAGGGGTCCGGGGATTCCGTCATCACGAATGAGGACGGGATGTTCAAGAGAGGGGCTTCCGGAGAGGCGATCAGGCCCGCGTTCTCGATCCTGAACCCGGAACTCACGGAGACGCTGCCGGCCTGGCAGACGGCCTGCGGGATCACGGACATCATCGCGCACCTCCTTGAGAGGTATCTCACGAACACGAAGGACGTCGTGACGACGGACAGGATGATCGAGGGACTCATGCTCGCCATGATCGAGGAGGGGCCGAAGGCCATGGACCATCCGGACGACTATGAGGCCCGCGCCAACATCATGTGGGCGGGTATGATGGCTCACAACAACTCGTGCGGGGTCGGCCGCAGCCAGTGCTGGAACAGCCACGATATCGAGCACGAGCTCTCCGCGCTCTACGACTGCGCCCACGGGGCGGGGCTCGCGGTGACATTTCCCGCCTATCTCACCTACGTGTGGAGGCACGACCCGGAGAGACTGAGACAGCTCGCCGTCCGGGTGTGGGGCTGCGAGGACGATCCGGAGAATCCGGAGGCCGTGATTCTCGAGGGGATCGGGAGATACAGGGCATTCCTCAGAAGAATCGGCATGCCGCTCACGCTGGAAGAGATCGGCGGGAGAGAGGAGGACATCCCGAAACTTGCGAATTCCGCCTGCCGGGGCAACGGGAGAGGCGGCACTCTCGACGGCTTTGTCAGCCTGACGGAGGAGGACGTCGCGAACGTGTATCGCCTTATGCTCTGATAAAAAGAGGGACGATATGAATTTTCTTCCGGATAAAAGGCTGGGTTTCGGCCTTATGAGGCTTCCGCTCACGGACCCCCGCGACGCCTCGCGCGCGGACCTCAGGCAGGTCTGCGAAATGGTGGACCTGTTCCTCGAAAACGGGTTCACCTATTTTGACACCGCCTGGATGTACCATGATTTCGAGAGCGAGAACATCGCGAAAAAGGTCCTTGTGGACAGGCATGAGAGGGAGAGTTTTACTCTCGCGACAAAGCTGCACTCGGATTTTTTCCACTCATTGGCCGACAGGGACAGGATCCTTCACGAGCAGCTGAGAAAGACCGGGGCGGGTTATTTCGACTACTACCTCCTGCACGGCATCGAGGAAGGCAGGCTGCCGAAGTACGAGGAGTTCCGCTGTTTTGAGTGGCTCACGGAGAAGAAGGAAGAGGGCCTTGTGAGGCACGCCGGATTCTCTTTCCACGGAGGGGCGGACCTTCTCGACCGGATTCTGACGAACCACCCGGAGACGGAGTTTGTCCAGCTCCAGATCAATTATCTGGACTGGGAGAGCGAGTGGATCCAGTCGCGCGCCTGCTACGAGACCGCGGTGAAGCACGGCACGAAGGTCATCGTCATGGAGCCCGTAAAAGGCGGAACGCTCGCGAGGGTCCCGGACGAAGTGAAGGACCTGTTCCGAAGCCATGACCCCTCCATGTCGGTTCCGAGCTGGGCGATCCGCTTCGCGGCGAGCCTTCCCGGCGTCATGGCCGTGCTGTCGGGAATGAGCAGTACGGAGCAGATGAGGGACAATATCAGCTGCATGAAGGACTTCAGGCCTCTCGACGACGCGGAGCGCGGGATGTGTCTCCGTGCCGCGGAAATCATCAACAAGAGGATCGCGATTCCCTGTACGGGGTGCTCCTACTGCACGCCCGGATGTCCGATGCACATCCCGATCCCCGCGTATTTCTCGATCTATAACGAGGGGGCCCGCGAGAGATTCGAGGGGAGGGGCTGGACCGTGAATGACACGAATTACGAGCTGCTGAGCAGAAATACCGGCAGAGCGGGCGACTGCGTCGCCTGCGGGCAGTGCGAGGGCGTGTGCCCCCAGCATCTTCCCGTCATCGATTACCTGAAGGATGTGGCGGCGCGCTACGAGTGAGACGGCGGGGGGAAGCCCCGCGGGAGTCCCGGCGCGGCCGGGTGAAAAGGGAAGGGCTGATATGAAGACATTTCTGATGAATAACGGGAGGGAGATCCCCGCCCTCGGCTTTGGAACCTATAAACTGGGCGACCGGGAGATCTGCGGGTACTCCGTCGAGACGGCGATCAGAGTGGGCTACCGTCTCATCGATACGGCGGCCATGTACATGAACGAGGAGGGAGTCGCCGACGGGATCCGGATGAGCGGCGTCCCGCGGTCGGAGATCTTCCTCACGACGAAGGTGTGGCTCCAGGACTGCGGCGGGTATGACCGCGTGCGCCCGGCGCTGGAGCGGAGTCTCAGGAGACTTGGCACGGACTATCTGGACCTGTATCTCATCCACTGGCCGTTCGTGGACCTCGAGGGAACCTGGAAGGCGCTTGAGAAGCTGTCGTCGGAGGGACTGATCCGGTCGATCGGGGTCTGCAACTGCCGGGAGACGGATCTTAAGAGAATCCTCGCGGACTGCAGCATTGTCCCGGCGGTCAACCAGCTTGAGACGCACCCGCTCAACCAGCAGAAGTCAGTCCGGAAGTTCCAGGAGCAGTACGGCATCCTCACGGAGGCCTGGGGCGTGCTCGGCAGGGCGATGCCGCAGGTGATGGACAACCCGGCGCTCTGTGCGGCTGCGGCCGCCCACGGGAAGACGGTTCCGCAGGTGATGCTCCGGTTCTGCTATCAGGAGGGGATCATCGGCATCCCGCGCTCTTCCTCGGTCGCCCGCATCGTCGAGAACCGGAGGATCTGGGACTTTGAGCTGAGCGAAGAGGAGATGGAGCAGCTCCGGGGCATCGACACCGGGGAGCGGCTGATCAGCCGCACCGACCCGGACGATCCGGCCTCGAGACAGAAGCTGATCGATATGAGGTTTGACATCTGAGGGAGGCGGAACCGGGACAGCATACATGAGAGACTACGATCTGAACCTGATCAGCCGGTACAGGAATGAACTGTTCGGTGCCGCGGCGATCAGCATACTGATATTCCATTACAGCTATGATGTCTGGGCCTCCGTGAACCGGGGGCTCATAACACGGGCGGATTCCCCCGTCTATCCGGCTATGCTTCTCTATTACGCGTTCATCCGGAGCGTCGGAGTGGAGATATTCCTGTTTCTCTCGGGGATGGGGCTCTATTATTCGCTCGAGGGAAACCGCAGCCTGAAGCGGTTTTACGCACGAAGGCTCACAAGGGTCCTCTTTCCCTATCTGGTCCTCGGGACGGCATTCTGGGTCCTTCGCGACGTCGTCCTGAGGGGCGAATCCTGGGTCCGCGTGATCGACGACCTCTCGTTCGTCAGCTTCTTCAGAGAAGGGCAGCACATGATCTGGTTCGTCTGCTTTATCGTCATCATGTACCTGGTCTACCCCGCGGTTCACCGCTTCCTTGACGTCGGGAACCGGGCGCTCGGTTTCCTGATGCTGCTGCTCGTCTCCGTTGCGCTCCCGGTCTTTCTCAGAATGACGGCCTATCCGTTCTATGAGAATACGGAGATCGCGCTGCTCCGGGTCCCGGTCTTTATCACCGGCGCCTTCGCGGGAAAGTATATCCGCGGTCACAGGAGAGTGCCCCTGCCCGCCATGGCGGCAGTGATCCTCTCGTGCCTGGTTCTCCGGGCGGCGACGGCGTTCCGCGACCCCGCAAACGCTGTGGAAGCCAGGCTGACCGCCTGCGCGTGGTCCCTCGGGCTCATCGCCCTGCTGGCGCTGCTCTTTCACCTGCTGCCGGGGGACGGGAGGGTCAGGCGGTTTTTCGCGAAGGCGGGAAGCTATTCGCTGGAGCTCTATCTCGTGCACGTGAGCGTGAGAAACATCATGAAAAATATGCACCTCCGTTTCTGGGAGCCGAAGTATTTCCTGCTCCTCGTCGCGGTCTCCGTCCCGCTCTCCGTCATGCTTGGCGGACTGGTTTCCGCGGCGTTCGCTCTCAGGGCGGGAAACGGGCACTCTCCGCGGGCATTCGGGGAGCCCGTCCCGCGGGCGGACAAGGGCTGACGGGCAGAAAAAACCCGGCGGGAACCATCGTGATTCCCGCCGGGGCTTCTTTTTCTCCCGGGTCCGGCTGTCAGCCGGCTCTTTTTACACAGGACGAGTATTTCAGGATTTCTTCCTCGGCAGCCGGAACAAAGTTGTACCTGCTGTCCCTGTTTTCAACCGAGATCGAGACGAGGGTTCCGCCCGCGTCGAGATACGCGTTCGTGGAGCCAAGGCGATAGTCGCCGTACACATAGGAGACCGTGCCGCAGTATACCTGCGTGCCGTCCTCGAGGGTCAGCACCGCGGGTTCCGTGGCGCTCACCTCGCTGTAGTCGCTGCTCTCCTCGAAGAACGAGACGTCGAGCGACCGCGCGAGGGCTTCCTCCGGAGAGGACTGGTCGTAGAGTGAATAGGAGACGGACTTCGAGTAATCGTCACTGCAGAAATTGAGGTAATCGGGACTTCCGTAGGAGAGGAAGAGTCCTTCCGGCACCTCGATATCCGCCTCATAGGTGTCTCCGAGATAATTGGTATAGGCGATATGCCATGAACCGTCCGGGTTCTGTACCGCTTCGGTTTCGGAGGAGGCGGGTTCGTTTCCGCTCTCGACGGCTTCAGTCCCGGTCCCGCCGTCAGGTTCTTCCGCTCCGCCGGCACTGAGGGCGGCGAGAGCGTCTTCGGGGACGACGACCGAAGTCTCACTGTTGAAGTCGAAATGGCATTCGAGCCCCAGATTCCTGACATCGATCTCACAGTTTATTCCGGATCCGGCGCCCATCATCTGGGGCAGGATCGCGCCGATCGAGGAGAAATCGCTCTTCCCGAGGTCAATGGAGAAAAAAACTGGAGCGAAGGTTTCCGTCTCGTAGTCGGATGTGACGCTGATGTCGAGTCCGCTAAGAACCGCGCTTGCGATCGAGAGGGTCGCGTCGTCGACGTCCTGGCCGGAGGCTTCAAGCACGTCGCTGATGATCGGGGTGAGGCTGTCCCCCGTCAGGTCCAGGACCATCTCATAGCACTCTGTCCCGGACACGTCCGCGGCTTCCGGAAGAATCCGGACCATCGGGGAGAATATGTCCTTATACTTGTCGCCGAGCTCCTTCAGCGCGGACGGGTCGATCCCGTCCGTCGGAACCGGCGCGTCCAGTCCCTCCAGGTCCTGAAGCGCGGAGATATCGCCCGACTTGATGCCCTTCACGATGGTTTTGACCCGGTCGAGCTCAGAGGCATCCAGACTCAGGGCGTTCCAGTTGCCTCCCCTCCCGGGTGTCTCCACGCGGCCGAAGAGGTTCCCGGTTCCGTCGTCATTTTCCACAAGATACATCTCAAGCTGTCCCGTCATCGACTGCCCCATCGCGTCTCCGGACGCCTCCGCCTCCAGGGACAACCGGAGCGGTTCCTCATTCAGGACGCAGGTGGAGAGGAAGCTGGCCTGGAGGCTGACATCCAGACTGTTCTCCTCACTGCCCTCCTGCGTGAGCTTCATGCGGGCGTCCGCGCTCCCTTCCATCGTGAACTCCATCCCGGAAGATTCCGCGATATATGCCCGCGCTCCCTCGGAGATCTCTTCCGGCGTCACCGCGGAGTCGAATCCCGAGAGAAGAAGAACCGCGGCGGCGCCCGCGGCGATCAGCATAAGACGTCTCCTGACAGTTTTTGTCTTCATCTTAACCTCCTCATAGAATGTGCTTTTCAGGTGATTTCAGGTGCCTGCAGATAAACTGATATGAAGAGTATAACAAAGGGAGCGCGGGGATGAAAGAGCGGGAGAGGAAAAAGTATGGATACCCGGCCCGGAACCGGCTTCTCAGCCCGCTGACAGTAAAGGGCAGTGGAAATCTCCCCGGAGGGATGATATGATCAGGAAAATGCCGCGGGCCGCGCGCCGTTCGCGCCGGCGCGGCGGTCCCTGTCCGCCGGTCCCTCCGACCTGTCAGACGCCTCCTTCTGCCGATCGATCCCTTCGAACTGTCCGGGAGTTTTCCTTGAGAAGACCTGCCTGTCTCTTTTTCATTTTCCAGATCGCGGTTATACTCATCCTGGGCGCGCTCGGCGTTCCCGGCTTTGCCCTGCCGGGGCGGGACGGTTCCCCGGCGTCCGGCGGGCAGCGCCTGACCCTGCGCGGCAGGATCGACTGCTGCGATGCCCGGGAACTCTACACGGTTCTCGTCGTGAGGGACGCCCTGCCGGGCAGGATCCGGGCGGGCGTGAGCGGGCGGATGGAGCTGCCGGTCGGGACGCCGGTTGAACTGACGGGCGAGCCGGAGCAGATACAGGGACCGGAGAATCCGGGGCAGTTCGACCAGGCTCTCTATTACGCAACGCAGGGAATCCGCTGGCAGATGAAGAGGCCGGAGGTGCGCGTGATCGCGGAGGACGGGACGGCGGTTCCGGCGCGGACTCCTCCGGAGAGATGGTTCGACGCGGTCCGGGAGATACTGAGGGAGGCGAGGGACAGATGTACCGGCAGAATCCGGTCCGTCTATCCGCCGGAGGAGGCGGAAATCCTCTGCGCGGTTCTCACCGGAGATCGGAGCGGCCTTCAGGAAGAGGAGAAGGGGCTCTGGAGGAGCGGCGGGATTATGCACATGCTCTCCATCTCCGGCCTTCACCTCTCGGTTCTCGGGATGGGCCTCTTTGAGCTCCTCCTCATGGCGGGAACGGGAGTCCGCGTCTCGGGAATCCTCTCGTCCGTCGCGATGCTGCTCTTTACCCTGTTCACCGGAGGGGCGGTCCCGACGGTCCGGGCCCTCGTGATGTTTCTCCTCATGGTCGGGGCGAAGCTCGCGGGCCGGACCTACGACGCGCCGACAGCCCTCTCGTTCACGGGCAGCCTCATCCTGCTCGGGAACCCCCTGTATCTCTTCTTCAGCGGTTTCCGGATGTCCTTCGCGGCTGTCCTCATCTGCACTGTTTTCGGGAGGAGGGGGAAGCTGACGACCGCCGTCATGCTCTACATGTGGATGCTGCCGCTCGTGATGGGGACCTACAGCGAGATTCCCATCTACAGCGTGGCCGTGAATCTGGCTGCGGTCCCGGCCCTGCCGGTCATCCTGGTCTCAGGGGCGCTCGGCGCCCTGCTGGGAGCGGCGGGAGACGCTGGCGGTCTTCC
>CACYEN010000083.1 GCA_902773435.1 uncultured Lachnospiraceae bacterium
CCGGGCATGAAGAGCCGGACATATGCATTCGCGGAGGAGGTGAGCGCCTTGTCATCCATCGGCAGCATGCCCATGCCGGCCGGTTTCGGGTACCGGGAGATCTTCCGGCGGGGAAGGCCCCGCCACACGAAGACGGATCCCTTCCGGATCCGTCACCCCGCCATGGATATCGGGAAGAGGGCCAAGATCTTCGCCCCCTTCGACGCGCTGAGGGGATTCGGCGACGCGGTCGCGGCAAAGAACGAGCTGTACGAGAGCAGACGGGAACTGAACGACGAGGACAGGGCGGAGCTGGACCGCCGGATGGCCATTCTCTGCCGGCTCACCCGCACCGGCCGTCTCGTCAGGGAGCATCCGGTCAGGATCTCCGTCACATACTACGTCCCCTGCGCGGACGAGCACAGCGAGGCCTTCGGCGTCCGCGGCCGGTACCAGACGGTCACCGGCGTGTGCGAAAAAGCGGACCCGTACGTCAGCCGGAGTATTCTGGTCGGCCGGACGCGGATCCGCTTTGAGGACATCTATCGGATTAATCTCCTGATGACCCGGCACACCGAGCCGTAGTAGGATCCCCCAAACAGGTTGAGATGGTTCAGGAGATGGTAGAGCTGGTAGAGGTCGCGCCGCTCCCGGTATCCCCGGGGAATCGGGTTCACCTCGTGATAGGCCCCGTAAAATGCCTCCGGAAATCCGCCGAACAGCTCCGTCATCGCGAGGTCCGTCTCAAAATGCCCGATATACGCGGCCGGATCAATCAGCACCGGCTCCCCGGCGGCGCTGCACAGGGCGTTGCCTCCCCAGAGGTCCCCATGCAGAAGCGAAGGAAATGCCGGCTCCTCAATCCACCTGTCCAGGTGGTCGAGAAGGGAGGAGGCCGCCTTCCTCATGCCGCTGTCGAAATAACCGGACGCCATCCTGAGCTGGGGTTCCAGGCGGCACTCGCGGAAAAAGCCGAGCCAGGAGGATTTCCATGTGTTGACCTGCGGGGTCTCCCCTATGACGTTGTCCTCCGGGAAGCCGTACATGCAGGGGATCGTCCGGCGCGAGGGCCCATCGGAACCCGCCTCTCCCGGGGAACCGCCGGATATCCGCGCGCCGGAAGGGGCGCCGTCTTCCGGGCGGTTCCCCGGCCTGCAGACCTCCGGGATCTCCGCCATGTGGAGCTCCGCGAGCTGCCTGCCGAAGCGCTCCCAGTACCCGCCTCCCGGCCGGCCGGATTCAATATATTCCAGCAGGAGGAAGATCTCCCCGCGGTTTTCCCTCCCGACAGCGAGCACCTTTGGCACACGGATCTTTCCCGCCGCGGCGAGGGCCTCAAGCCCGCGGGCTTCCGCCAGGAAGAACGAAGCCGGATGAGAGGCGTTCCTCTTCACAAAGACGGTGCGGCCGTCGGAGAGATCCGCGCGGCTCGCGTCGTTGATGTCGCCGCCGAAGGCGCGGGAGCTCCGGAGAACGGAGACACCGGGGCCGAAGAGCGCTGTCAGCGCTTCCTGCACAGAATTAAAGAGCTGCCTGTCCATCTGTCCTATTCCTCGTCGATTTCCCTGCGCAGCTTCGCCTTGTCCCTCTTCCTGTCGTACTTCGTCTTCAGGTCGAAGACCGCGCTGCGCGGCAGAACCGGACGGTCGTGGTCCGGTTTGATCTCGGTGACGACTTTGATCCCTTTGATTCGCTTTACCTTGTGTTTTTTCATCCCCTGTTCTCCGTGATCCGCCTCTTCTCGCCGTCTTTATCCGTCTTTATACGTCTTTATACGTCTTCCCCGTTCCACTCCGAGTACATATAAGGCGCGTCTGTCCCGTCATACCACTCGTATTCGCAGAAGCGGACGTCCTTCATCTTATCCGGGGTGAGGTCCGGAAAAAGCCTGCGGAATATCCAAAGGCATCTTCCCTCCTCGTCTTCGTCGAGAGGCCGGACCACGTTGTTCTCCCCGTAAGTGTTGTCTTCGGGGCTGAGCGGCTCTGTTTCCCGGATTTTATAGTCGAGGAACGGACCGGGCACGACCCCGGGGAAATCGGGATTTCTCCGCGCGAGAGGCCACATCGGATGGTTATAATCGCCATTCCGCCATGACGCGCCGCCCGGAAGCGTTTCGGACAGCGACACCTCAAAATATCCGCTCTTCCAGCTGAAGGCCTTCTCGTGTTCCTTACAGAATTCATTCCACTGCCACCGGTATTCAAACCCGAGTTTTGAGACCGGTATCCTGTATACGCTCGTTCTTCTCCAGCAGGACATGTCTGTTCCCTCCCGCTCTTTTTCGATCCGCGCCGGCCGTTCAGGTCGCCGGCCTTCCGGGTCCGCGTCAGTCTATCCTCACCGTCCAGACGGTTCTCCACTCCTTACCCCCGTCGAGGGAGATGAGGTCTCCCTGCAGCGCCAGGTCCTCTATGATCCCCTCCCTCGACGGCAGGGACGTCCACGGCTCGACGCAGACATAGGGCGCGTCCGTGCGCGGCTTGTGCCAGAACCCGATGTATCGGAAATCGGGGTACGACACCGTCACCCGGCGGCCTGTCCGGTCGGAGCAGATCGCCGCCTCCCTGGCGGCATTGACCAGCACGATCGCGTCGTGGTCGAAGAGGTCGTGCCGGAGCGGGATCGCCCGGTCCCTGAGTTCATAGAGCTCCTGCCCCGGGGTGACCGCCCCGCTGTCGGCGAGAATGATCCGGAAGGGGTGGGCCTCCCCGGAGAATTCGATCCGGTAATCCTCGAATTCCGTGTCCTCCGTCATCGGCACATTGAAGCCCGGATGGCCGCCCACCGCGAAATACATCCGCTCCCGGCCGCGGTTCTCCACGGAGGTTTCGATGGAAAGGACATTTTCAGAGAGGGAATAGGCGATCCGGTAGGTGAAGTCGAACGGGTATTTCTCCTTCGTCTCTTCCGTCGAATCGAG
>CACYEN010000084.1 GCA_902773435.1 uncultured Lachnospiraceae bacterium
CCGCTGCCCGCTGTCACTCCGCCCCCTCTACAGAAATGCCACCAGAAACTGCGACGCCAGCACGACCAGCACCAGGGCCACCGGATACGTCGCCGCGTACGCGGACGCCACGTCCTCCGTCCCGGCAGTGTGAATCAGCGCGCCCAGCGCGGGAGTGCTTGTCATCCCGCCCGTGATCGAGCCCAGATTGTTGAAGAGGCACAGCTTCACGAACTTCGAGGCGACGAGATAGCCGAGGATCATCGGGATGATCTCCATGAGAGCCCCGTAGATGAAGAGGACCGGCCCATGCTCCTGCACGATGCTGATAAAGCCGGAGCCGCCGGGGACGCCCGCCCCGATCAGGAACATCGCCAGCCCGAACTCCCGGAACGTCCTGAGACATCCCTCCGATATCTTCATATTAAGCCGGCCTATATGGCCGAAATGCCCGATTATCAGGCCAAAGATCAGGGCCCCTCCGGTATTTCCGAGTGAAAATGTCGTTCCCCCCGGAAGCGGCACCGAAATCTTGCCGAGCAGAATCCCCCCGATCACGGCCAGCGCGAAGGCGCCGATCCCGATTGGATCTATGTGCAGCAGGTCGTCCCTCACTACCACCTCTCTTCTGCTCTCACCCGCGACGACCAGCGCCGCCTCCTTCCTGATATCCGCGCGGAGCAGCCTTGGCACGATCTGCACGAAGAGCACGACGCCGACGACGCCGAACGGGTAGCCGACCGCGTGCCCGACGGTCACTTCGCTCAGGAGGAATTCATTTTCCCGGACGATATCCTGAGCCGCCGAAAATCCGGGCGTCGTCGTCAGCGCTCCAGACAGAATGCCCGCCATCATCGCGGAATCAATCCCGGTCAGCCGGATCAGCAGCGCGCAGATGAAGCTCCCCGACCCGATGATGACGACGGCGATCAGGACGTAGGAATGCGCGTTTTTCCTGAGATTTGAGAAGAAATTCGGCCCCGCCATAAACCCGACCGAAGTGACGAAACACAGGAGGCCCAGGTTCTGGATCATGTTCATGCTGCTTTTCAGGGCGGCATTTTCGAGAGTGACGAGGCCGATGCTGTGAAGCAGCGAATCATCGGCGTACCCGAAATGGCCGAATACGAGCGCGATCAGAAATACGCCCGCCGTTCCGAGCTCGACGCCTTTTATTTCAATCTTCCCGACAAGATAGCCGAGAAAGGCGATCAGAAAGATCAGGAACAGCACATTGCTGAAGGCGGACACTATGATTTTTCCAAAATAGTCCATCTGAATTCCTCTGGTCAGAAAGGCTGACTGAATTCCTCCGGCGGGGAAGGCTGCCCGAGATGGTTGTTGTCCTGCGGCCGCCTTTAAGTTTACGGGTCCGCGGCTTTTCCGGGATTGTCAAGGGCTGCCAGAATCCCGGGAAGAAACAGGATAATCAGCGCCAGCGTGATCGCCGCGCCCATGGAAATTGTGAAGCTGTTCGACGCGACGATCGGATTCGGGAACGCGCTGCCGAGCAGAAGTGTCGTGGCAATGATAATCACGGAAGGCGTCATGACCGTATTGATCGAATTCCGGCAGGCAATGCCGACAGCTTCCGTGACACCGGCCATATTCCGCGCCTCCCTGTAATGGGCGGCATAGACAATCGCGTAGTCGACCATCGCTCCCATAAGAATGCCCTGCACCGCGAGAAATGCCTGATAAGCGATTATACTGCCCTGCGGCCAGTTGATCACCATCGCGAAGAAGACCGCTGTCAGAACAACCGGGACAAGGACCACCGGTATCACAAGCGACCGGAAAATCAGGAGAAGGATAAGAAAGATCGCGCCCGCCGTCAGGAGGGCGATCCGGTTCATCTCCCTGCCGAATGTCTTCGACATCTCCCACGCCATCACGCTCTCACCGATCAGGTGATACCTGCCGCTCATGGATTCCTTTAAATCCATATCCAGACGGTCAAAAAAGGCCCAGACGTCCTCGTCTTCCCGGTCCAGGTTCAGGTCGAGAACCACCAGGCTGTGCGTATCGGATTTCAACAGCGACCTGGCTCTGCTGATTATATCCCCGGAGCTGTCGTCCTCCTCATCCTGCGCATCCGACCCATCCGCCGCGCCCGATTCACCCTGCATGTCTGACACATCCGACGCGTCCGATTCCTCCGCCTCATCTGTTCCGCCCAGCACATCCGTACCCCCCGCGAGCAGGCCCTGAAGCCCTTTTGCCGACCGGAACAGCTTGATCAGCTCCGGGGCGTGCAGCAGCATCTGAACCTTCGTCGGGTAATCGCCGAACGTGTTGCCCCATCCGATCGCCGCATTTACTTCGGGTGTGCCGTTCAGCTCATCCAGAAGGGCATCGACCGAAGCCTCGTCTTCGTTCTCATAGACCAGGATGGCAACGCTGCCCGTCTTTTTCTCCCGCTCGCTGTCGAGCGTGATCGAGACGGCGGTCCCGCTTCGCAGGATCAGCGCCAGCACGGCAAGGACGACAAAAACGAGCAGGATCGGACGGCTGTACCTCGCGCCGAAAGCCGATATGGCTTTCGCGGGCAGCCGGAGCGGCCTCTTCGCCGTCCGTCCGATGAAGCCCTGAAACCTCAGCAGCAGAAACGGCAGCATCGTAAACGTGCAGACCATGCTGCAGAGAGCGCCCTTCGCCATGACGATGCCGAGTTCATCCCCGATCCGGAAACTCATGCACACCAGCATCAGCGTCCCTGCGATTGTCGTAAGTCCGCTCCCCGCCACCGGCTTCAGGCTCGCCCGCACGGCGCCCGTCATGGCTTTCAGGGCATTGGCTTTCAGGGCATTTTCCGGAAACATCTCATGGCCGGGGTATGCCCGGTTCTCCTGACTGAACCGGTTTGACAGGATGATCGCGTAATCCAGCGTCAGGATGATCTGCAGAAAAGCCGCTATCGAAAATGTGATGTCAGAAACCACTCCGTCCGGCAGAAAACAGTTCGTCCCCATATTGATCAGGACCGCCGTTCCCGTCACCGCGAGGCACAGAAACGGCTCAGCCAGGGAACTGCCCGCGAGAATCAGGATCACAATGACCAGCGCAGCCTCCGCGGGAATGATCCATCCCGGAAACTGTGAACCGACCGGGGATCTCAGGCTCAGTTCCAGTTCGTCCCACTCCTCCTGCAGAATTTCGACCCCCTGCTTCATGGGGGACGTCGGCGGGAGATATCCGGTCATATCCCGGTTTACCCGTACCCTGAACAGAAAAAAGACCGACAGCAGGGCGAAGGCCATTGTCAGCAGAAACAGCAGTTTTCGTTTTCTGATAATCCAGCTTGAAATCGTCATATTCTCCAAAAAGTCCGTGGAAATCCAGCCCGCACAGGATGCCTTACGTTACAGCATATAGGCTCTTAGTTGATTTTACAACCAACAGATGTTCTTTGCGTACCGCCCATATGGTTTTATTCTTCCATCTTCTCAAATACCATCTCCGTCAGCGTCCGCGCAAGCAGTTCCTCCGGCTTCGCGCCGGGACGGATCCACTCATCGACGGCCTCCCCCGGCAGGATCAGCGGCATGCGGTCGTGGATGAAGCGGATTTCTTCCCCGGGCTCCCGCGTCAGGACCACGAATACCGGCAGCCCGTCCTCGATCCGGTAGAGGCCGCACAGCCACGTCATGTCGGAACCCTTCGGCTGGATCATATATTTCGGGCCGGTGCGGGTTCTGCCGTCATTTCCCTTCAGATGTTCCCACTCGAAGTACCAGGACGCCGGGACGACACAGCGGTGTCTCTGCCAGGCTTCCCTGAACGTCGGCTTTGACGCGGCTGTCTCGACTCTCGCGTTCATCAGGAGGGATTTCCCGGAAAAGCCCCATTTCATCGGAAATACGGCCCGATTCCCGCGTCTGTCCGGCGCGATCACCGGCGCCACGTCGGTGGGACAGATCTCCCCGTATGTCTTGATTCCGGTCCTCTCCTGCCACCTGCCCACAAGAGCGGAGCGGTTCATCTCTTCCACGATCGCCCTGAATTCCGGCGACTCATCGGCCCAGTATCGGCAGCACATATTGACTGGTCTCCTCTTCCAAAGACTCTACACGGCACGGGGCCGGCGACTATTCGAGGCCCTCATTCAGGATCCGGTTGTATCTGGCGTTCGCCCGCTCAGACGCCTTCTTCTCCTTCCAGCGCTCTATGTCGCTCATGATCGCCAGCATCTCATCGGCTATCTCCTCTGCGGACCGCGGCTTCGCGTAATTCAGGTAGGCCGTCATCCGGCGCATCGCCTTCTCGGAGCCGAGGTTCTTCGCGATCTCCCTGCCGAATTCCTTCGGATAGCCCATGCGGACGACCGTGTCGACCAGCTCTCCGTAAGCCTCTTTCCATGATTCCTGTGTATACATGACACCCCGCCCCCATAAAATGATCTGTTTCCGTCAGACCGTATTGTGGTAGAATAGGTTCCGTTGCAAAAACCCCTGCAAGGGACAGCCGCGCCGCGGGCGTCCCCTCATGGAGTAGCCGAATGTCTGAATCGCAAAAAAAGAACGGGCATCTTGCCGCCATTTTCACAATCATACTCTGGGGAACGACCTATATCTCGACCAAAGTCCTGCTCGTCTCATTTCACCCGATCGAGATCCTGATCATCCGCTTTCTGGTCGGATACGCTGCCCTGTGCATCGCCTGTCCGCATCCGGCGAAGCGTGGTCCGCTTCGCATGGAGCTGACATTTTTCGGCGCCGGCGCGTCCGGCATCGCCTGCTACTATCTGCTTGAACACTTCTCCCTGCTCTACACGCAGGCCTCCAACACGGGCGTCATCATCTCAACCGCGCCGTTCTTCACCGGTATGCTTCTGCTGATCCTGAAGAAGCGCGCCACGCCGCTCGGCAGAAACTTTTATATCGGATTTCTCGTCGCGATGGCGGGAATCTGCGCCCTGAGTTTCGGGGGCACCGGGGCGTCCATCCACATCTTCGGGGATCTCCTCGCGCTTCTCGCTTCATTTTCCTGGGCGCTCTACTCCGTCTTCTCCCGGCAGCTGACCCGCGCCGGATACCCGACGCTGCAGATGACGAGGCGCATCTTCTTCTACGGGATCCTTCTGCTGATCCCGGCGGCGTTCGTGTTCCGGTTCTCTCCGGACGTCTCCGCCATCCTTATGCCCGTCAATCTCGCGAACCTGCTCTACCTCAGCATCGGCGCCTCCGCCCTGTGCTTCGTCACGTGGAACTACGCCGTCAAGGTCATCGGAGCGGTCCGCACGAGCGTCTACATCTACCTCACGCCGGTCGTCACCGTGCTCTCCTCGGTGCTCATCCTGCACGAGGTCATCACGCCGGCGGCCTTCGTAGGAATCCTCCTCACGCTCAGCGGCCTCTTTATCTCGGAGAGGCGGAGCGGCTGAAGAAAAACGGACCGGGCTTTGTCAGATCATCAGGATCTTCACCGCGCAGTACGCGAGAAGCGCCGCCATGACCGCGTTTACCTGTCTGAAATAGCGGTCGTACAGCCTGTACAGCAGGCTTCCGGCAATCGTCCAGATCAGGTTCCCGATCGCGCAGCACGCGGTCATCGACACCGCGAACGGGATGACCAGACCGATCCCTGACCCCAGCGGCAGAAAATACCCCGGATACGCGATAAGTCCCAGCATGATCACTTTCACGTTGAGGAACTGCAGCAGGAACCCGTCACGGAATCCGAGCGGCTTCTCTTTATCCACCCTGCCTTTATCGGGCGGTTTTCTCATCAGCGTCATCCACGCGAGCCGGAAGATATAGGCGGCTCCGACGAATTTGAAGTACGGGACAATCCCGGGGATCAGCTTCCCGAGCGTGCTGCAGAAGCCTCCCGCGAGCAGCATGACCGTGATCAGCCCGGTCCAGATTCCGAGGAGAAGCGGGATACAGCGCCTGAAGCCGAACTGGCCCGCTGCCGCGAGCATCAGGATGTTATTCGGGCCCGGCGGAAATGTCGTCGCGCACGCATACGCTATGAATGACAGGTAGATGTCCAGAGGTATCATTTCTTCCGTTCCGATTATCGTCTGTTCCGGTCAGGTCTGCTCCGGTCTGCTGTTCCGGCTGGCTGTCCCGATATTTCCCCGCCTGTCTTCCTGCGCCTTTCCGGCATGAAAAATGTCTTCACCGGCAGCGCCACGTAAAGAAGAATGGCCGCCCTCGGAAAGAACCAGCTGAGCACAAGGAGCGCCGCCAGCATGACCAGCATGATCGCAGCCCTGGAGAGCACCAGCTTAACGAACACGGACTTGTGATTCGTAAACCGTTTTCTCAGCACCGCAAAGCGCAGCGACTCCTGACTGAACGTAGTGAGGAAATATACGACGCCGAAGGTAATGGCGGCATACTTGTCCGGGCTGTTCAGGATCCATTTCGTGGTGGCCGGTATCAGGGCCAGGACAGCCAGATACATAAAATTCATCACCACGGTGAAGTGGTCCGCCTCGCGCATGGTCTGAAAAATCTTCTTATTCTCACACCAGAAGCCGGCTGTTATAAAGAAACTTACGAAGAACACGGCGATGGACCAGGTGAAAGACGTAAATTCCTCGCGGGATGTCGGAAACGGGATCTCCAGCATCATCACCGTGATAAAGATGGCAACCACACCGTCGTTCAGCGAGGACAGGCAGCCAGGCATGCTCTCTTTCAGCTTCTCGCTGTTCTCTGCCGCTTTCTGCTCCATGTGGTCCAGTTTTGCGGCATCCTCTTCTTTCAGTCTTTTCTTGAAATGATTAATCTGTTGTTCTCTCAGCACGAATTATGCCCTCTCTCGTATAAGCCGTTTGTGGACAGTATAATCGCAAACCGGCAAAAATGCCATTCCTCTTTGGCGGCAGAGAGGCCAGGAAAAAGAAATGAGACCGCCGCATATGCGGCAGTCTCATTTCCTCTGTCTTTCCCTTACGGCAGGTCACCCGAATTTTCGGGGTCCCCCGTATTCCGGGCCCGGC
>CACYEN010000085.1 GCA_902773435.1 uncultured Lachnospiraceae bacterium
CCATTCACTGTCAGCGAGGCTCCGTCACAGAGTACGAGATTCACATCGCCTGTGACGTTGATCGTGCCGGAGACCATTCTGCTTTCCATTACCGCGTACCAGCCCCCCGCGAGCACTCTTTCTCCGGTGTAAACCGCATAGTCCTCCTGTGTCTGCGGGGAATCACTGGCGTCAACATATTGCAGTGCCGGGACCCGGCTGATGGAGTACCGGAAGAATTCCACGCCGCTCTGTTCGTCGGCCGCATCTGTCGGACCGCGCTCCTGGAAATCCGCCTCGTAGAACACTTCTGTCCAGCCGCCGTCGACCTGACAGTATCCCGTTATCCTGATCTTATCCGGTGAAAGAAAAGTGGCCGTCATCGATCGCTGGCCTCATTTGCCGCCGGATACCTCAGACTGGTCTGAAAAATTGTAATCCAGGATCGGATTGCCACCTGTATCGAGGACTTCAACCCTCAGCCTGCCGCTGTCATAATCAGTGACCTCTCCCTGCAGCGGCTGCATGGTTACGGTGTAAGCTCCCGCTCCCGCGGCCAGAGCCAGGAGACCGTCCCCGTCGGACCGGTCCCGGCTCACCTGCATATCCTGCGGCATTTCGCCGGATGCAGAGGCAATATTCGATATCAGGGTTACCATCATCATGATCGACATCATGATGAGGAGCACTGTCTTTACTTTCCCGGTTTTCATCAGCGGTCTCCCCTGTCTTCAGTTAACTTCAGGAAATGGGAAAAGAAGAACGGCCGGCAGCCCTCTTCCCCCGGAGTCAGCAGTATCTCAATAGAGACGATATTATAACCCGAAAGCCGTGAACAGAATACTCAAAATATTAAAGGAAGGAACCTCGCGGCGTTGTATTTTCTGACCGGATCATACTATAATATTGTAATTGCGGGGCGGGAAAATCATTACTGCGGATGGACAGGTAAAAGCAGAAAGCGATCAACCCGCCGACAGATACGGATGCAGTACAGAGAGAAGGCAATATAAAACCGCCTGCGGGTCATATACAGCCGGAGTAATATGCGGGATCAGGCCGGAAAAATAAGCATACCGCCGCGCGATTCCGCAGGCGGGGGAGGAGCTGGGATGATGATCAGATGGCTGTTTGAAAATTCGAAGATGGCCCGGGCATTCAGGCTGTTTTTTGTTCTGTCCTGTGCCGCGGCGGTCTCATCTGTGGCCGTCGGGGCGGAGATGCGGGAAGCGGTTCCCCCCGGCGGGCCGGAGAACGCCCCCTACATGGTCGCGACGACGCTCTTCCCGTCCGAGGAGGTCTTCCACGTCCTGACGATCGACTGGATGTGCGAGGAGGACGCCGAGAACACCTACTTCTGCACAATGAACTGGTACAACTCCTCCGGGGAGAATATCGTGGACGGATCCGGCTACGCCGGCTTCCAGAATGTGAATGGAGCCCACAAGGTCATCCTCTCGCTCTGGGACACCGCCGGCGGGTCGCCGAGGATAGAGTATCCGGCCGGATACGACGACAGTTTTTCCGGGGAAGGAACGGGAAAGCACGTGATCGCGGATTACCCGTGGGAGACCGGCGTCTGGTATACGATGAGGATACAGGCGCACACGAAGGACGGAAGGACGTATTTCGAGCAGTGGGTGCAGCCCGAGGACGGAAACTGGCAGAAGACCGCGGAGATCAGCTTCCCGAAGGAGAGGCTGGGCTTCACCTGGTCCTGCGCGTTCCAGGAAGATTTCACCGGCAACAACAGAAGAAGGAGCTGCAGGCTGAAGAACGCGTACGCGAACAGCATGTACACCGGGGAGTGGGTCTCCTGCGTCGACTATTATATCAGCAATACAGCGGGCAACGCGGCGGGGGAGAAGAACGTGATGTACGACTGCGACGCGCGGACGGACGGGGATTCGGTCCGGCTGGAATCGGGCGGATACGGGTTCGAGACCCGCTGCGCGCTGCAGCTGCCGGGGAACCTGCGCGTGACGCAGCCGGACCTGCCGGCGTGGCAGGGGTAGGAGGAGCCTGAAGGACTATGAAAAAGAAAACTTCAATAAAGAAAATCATACCTGTTATCCTCCTGTGCGCCGCTGTTGCGGCTGTCGTCGGATGGGGCATGTTCTGCGTGAAGATGTACGATGAGAATTTTAATGTGCGCGGGGACAGCTACGAGCCCCTGATGCTGCGGCTGGAGGATTTCAGCGGCCTCAGCTGCACGGAGTATACGTTCCCCTCCGACGACGGACAGATGCTGGCGGGGTATCTCTACGGCGTCGGGGAAAATCAGAAGGGGGTTGTGGTCATAGCTCACGGATTTGGCGGCGGAGGACACAACTCATATATGGACGCCGCGAACTATTTTGCCCGGCACGGCTGGTTTGTTTTTGCCTATGACGCCACGGGAACGGATAAGAGCGAGGGCGAAGGCGTGGGCGGCGTCCCGCAGGGCTTGATAGATCTTGACAATGCCATCTCATTCGTCGAGGCGGAGGATGATCTCTCCGGTCTTCCGATCGTTCTTTTCGGACACAGCTGGGGGGCGTACAGCGTCTGCAGCGTGCTGACTTATCATCCCGAGGTAAAGGCGGTGATCGAGTGCTCGGGCTTTAACCGCTCGTCGGACATGTTCGAGTCGGGCGGGAAATCACAGGCCGGGGGCATAATCTATGCCATGACGCCCTTTGTGAAGCTTTATGAGTCTGTCAAATATGGAAAATACGCGAATAATACCGCCATGGAGGGATTTGAGGCTTCGGACGCCCGGGTGATGGTGGTCCACAGTGCGGATGACGATGTGATAGAAATCGGGTACGGGTATGATAAATTCTATAAAAAATACGGGGATGATCCCCGGTTTACGTTCGTCCGATTTGATGACAGGGGCCACAATAACATTCTGAATAACCCGGAAGACACCTATGCGGACGAGTTCGATGCCGAATTCGACCGGTGGCTTGAAACGCTGGATTACGATTATAAGGCAGAAGAGAACAGGGACCGCTTTATAGCGGATAAGGCCGAATATATCACGAAAAACCTTGACCATGCCAGGTGGAGCAGCCGCCTGGATGAAGATCTGTTCGACTCATTCCTGGCATTCTACGACGAGGCGATAAAGTAATCTCCCGGGAAATATGACCGGCTGCGGGACCGAAAGGAGATACAGGAAGAGTGAGCGGTTTGAAATACATTTTTGTCCATGGCCTGTCCGGCTGGGGAAGCTATGATGAGAAATACCGGAAGACCCCGTACTGGGGAATGAAGGGCGGCGACCTGATTGCTTTTCTCAGGGAGAAAGGGTTCGACTGCTATGCCGCGTCAGTGGCGCCGCAGGGAAGCGCCTGGGACAGGGCCTGCGAGCTCTTCGCGCAGCTCGCCGGCACGAGGGTGGATTACGGACTCGATCACAGCCGGAAGAACCGGCACGACCGGTTCGGCAGGGACTTTTCGGGCTGCCCGCTGATTGACAGGCAGGATGACGGCACGCGGCTCGTGCTGATCGGACACTCCTTTGGCGGGGCGACCATCCGGCTCTTCACGGAGATCCTTCTTCGCGGAGCGAAAGACGAAATCGAGAATACGGATGCGGGCGGCCTGAGTCCGTTCTTCCGCGGCGGCTCAAAGATCAGGGTCCACAGTATTGTGACGCTCGCCTCTCCGCTGAACGGGACGACCGCCTATGATATGATGGAGGATGAGAACTTTGATCCCGACAGGGTGAAGGTGCCGCTGTGGAGCGGTGTTCTTGCGAAGGTTATGGCCGGAAGGCTCGTTCCTTCAAAGGACGGCAGGGATGAGCGGGACTATGCCGGCTATGATATGCATGTGGATAACGCGGCGGAGATGAACCGGCATCTGAGCACATTTCCCGATATCTACTATTTCTCTGTTCCGTGCAGCGCGACAGTGGATACGGGAAATGGAATTCACCGTCCGCAGCGAAAAATCATGGACCCGTTCTTTGTGAGACGTTCTGTCCAGATCGGCTGTTACAGCGGAACGACAAAAGGGGGCACGGTGATCGACGATTCCTGGCACGAAAATGACGGGCTGGTCAATACAATCTCCGCCATGGCGCCCTTCGGGCAGCCGCAGCAGAGACTGGACAGGGAGAATATCCGCCCGGGGGTATGGAATGTCTGTCCTGTCCTGCGCGGCGATCACATGATGATCCAGGGCGGCCTGACCAGAAAAACAGATATAAGAAGCCTGTATCTGAAGATGCTTGCCATGATCGATGCCCTCTGAATTTATGCACGGCTCACCGCCCCGGGGAGAGTCATGAGGGCCGGAAGACCCGCCTCTCACAGAAGGACCACGTTCTTCTCCGCGCAGGCGCGCCGCATCTCCTCCGGCCAGACTGACGCCTGCACCTCGCCGACGTGCACGCGGCCGAGAAGAAGCATGCAGAGGCGGGACTGGCCGATTCCGCCGCCGATCGTATAGGGCAGCCTGCCCTCCGCGAGCGCCCTGTGGTAGGGCAGCGCGAGGCGGTACTCGCAGTTCGCGGCCGCGAGCTGCTTACGGAGCGATTCGGGACTGACGCGGATCCCCATGCTGGAGAGCTCCAGCGCGCGGCCGAGCGGCTCGAACCAGAAGAGGATGTCACCGTTCAGGTTCCAGTCGTCGTAGTCCGGGGCGCGCCCGTCGTGCGGCTTCCCGTCCGCGAGCGGCCAGCCGATGTGGCCGATAAAGACAGCGCCTTTCTCCTTCGCGATCAGATCCTCGCGCTCCTTCCGCGTCTTGTCCGGCCATCTGGCCTCGAGTTCCTCGGAGGTCGTAAAGGAGATCTCCTCGGGGAGGCGGTATACTGCGTCGGGCCAGCGGTACCAGACTTCGTGCTCGGTGTGCTTGACGAGGCGGAAGATACTGCGGACGACGCCCTCGAGAAACTCCTCGTTCCGGTCCGACTCATCCATCACCATCTCCCAGTCCCACTGATCGACGTAGCAGGAGTGCAGGTTGTCCAGATCCTCGTCGCGGCGGATCGCGTTCATGTTGGTGTAGAGGCCCTCGCCTCTCCTGAAGCCGTACTCGCCGAGAGCCTGGCGCTTCCACTTGGCGAGGGACTGGACGACCTCGAACGTCTCGCCCGGCAGCGCTTTCATGTCGAAAGCGACGGGGCGCTCAACGCCGTTCAGGTTGTCGTTGAGGCCGGAACTCTGGGAGACGAAGAGCGGGGCGGAGATTCGCTCGAGGCCCATTTCCCGGCCGAATTCCTTCTGGAAGAGGTCGCGGATGAATTTGATCGCGTCCTCAGTTTCGCGGACGGTCATGTGAGGATCGTAGTGCTCCGGAAGTGTGAGATTCATGGAAATTATCTCCTTTCCTGCCAGCGCCGGGACGGAAGGCGTGCCCGGCGATATCTCTTGTAACTTAAAAAATCAAGCCTTATAATACTACTACTCAGGCTGAAAAGCCAGTCGGAAATATCGGGCCGGGGATGTGTCTCCGGGCACTCACGGGGGCCCCTCCATGGGGAGACGTTTCCGGAAAATGAACAGCAAGGTGGATGGTACCCTGATGGACACAGTAAAGACTCTCGCCGCGGAAATCAAAGAGTTTAAATTATCCTCGATCCTGACCCCGGTCTTCATGATCTTCGAGGTGGTCGTCGAGATGCTGATCCCTCTTCTCATGTCGAGGATTATCGACCGGGGAATCACGCAGGGAAGTATGCAGGCGATCGTGAAGAACGGGACGCTGATGCTGCTCTGCGCCCTCCTCGGGCTTGCTGCCGGCGTTCTGTCCGGCGTGTTCGGCTCAAGGGCCTCGACCGGGTTCGCCCGCAACCTCAGGGCGAAGATGTACCGGAATATCCAGACGTACTCATTTGCGAATATCGACAGGTTTACCCCGTCCGGCCTCGTGACGAGGCTGACGACCGACGTCACGAATGTCCAGAACGCCTACATGATGATACTCCGGATGTTCGTGAGGGCGCCGTTCTCCATGATTGTCGCGATGGTGATGGCGTTCATCATCAACGCGCGCATCGCGATGATCTATCTCGTGGCGGTGTGCGGCCTCGCGGTTGTGCTTGTCGTGCTCATGCTGAGGACGACGAAGTATTTCCGCATGGTGTTCAAGAAGTATGACGCGCTCAACGAGAGTGTCGAGGAGAATGTCAGCTCCATCCGCGTCGTCAAGGCCTATGTCCGGGAGGACTACGAGAAAACGAAGTTCGTGAAGGCCGCGGAGAACATCTGCGGTCTCTTCATGAAGGCCGAGCGCAACATGATTCTCGTCCAGCCGGTCATGATGGGGACCGTCTACACGGTCATCATGCTGATCTCCTGGGCCGGCGCACACATGATCGTCGGCGGGTCGCTCACGACCGGCGAGCTGATGAGCCTTCTCACCTACTGCATGAATATCCTGATGTCGCTCATGATGATGGCGATGGTGTTCGTCATGGTCACGATGAGCGCGGCCTCGGCGCAGAGAATCGCGGAAGTCATCAATGAGGAGAGCAGCCTGAAGAACCCGGAGAACCCGGTCTTCGAGATCGCCGACGGCAGCATCGATTTCGAGGACGCTGATTTCGCCTATAAGGCTGACAGCAGGGAGTCGGTCCTGAAGGACGTCACGCTCCACATCCGCTCCGGCGAGACGGTCGGCATCATCGGGGGGACGGGTTCCGCCAAGTCCTCCCTGGTCAACCTGATTTCCCGTCTCTACGACGTGAAGGAGGGCTGTGTGAAGGTCGGGGGCCGGGACGTCCGGGACTATGACCTCGACACGCTGAGAAACAACGTCGCGGTCGTGCTGCAGCAGAACGTGCTGTTTTCCGGAACGATTCTGGAAAACCTCCGGTGGGGGAAGAAGGACGCGACGGTGGAGGAGTGCCGGAAGGCCTGCAGCATGGCCTGCGCCGACGAATTCATCGAGCGCTTCCCCGACGGCTACGACACCGTGCTCACGCAGGGGGGGACAAACCTCTCAGGAGGCCAGAAGCAGAGACTCTGCATCGCGAGAGCCCTGCTGAAGGATCCGAAGATCCTGATCCTCGACGACTCGACGTCGGCGGTCGACACCGCGACGGACGCGAAGATCCGGGCGGCGATGGCTAAGGCGAAGCCGGGCATGACGAAGATCATCATCACCCAGAGGATCATTTCCGTGGAGAACGCGGACCGCGTCATCGTCATGGACAATGGCCGGGTTAACGGTTTCGACACGCCTGAGAAGCTGCTCGAGACCAACGAGATCTACAGGGACGTCTACGAGACCCAGAAGAGCGGCGGCGGAGACTTCGACATGGCTGAGACAGCCGGGAGCGCCGCGGAAGCCGGGGAAGGAGGGGAGCGCTGATGGCTGACGGAAAAGAGAAGACAGTGAACGCGAACCCTGAGAACACGAACGAGGTCCCGAAGGACCACCGGGGAAGGGTTCCCCGCGGAGTCAAGATCAGGCTGGAAAACCCGTGGGGGACTTTCCGGCGCATCATGGGCTATGTCCTCCGGCGGCACGGGGTCAGGATGGGGATCGCGATCTCCCTGATCTTTGTCAGCGTGCTGGCAAATGTGCAGGGGACGATGTTCACGAGAACGCTGATCGACAGCTACATCACGCCGATGGTCAGGAGCGGGAGCCGGGATTTCGGTCCGCTTCTCCGCGCGATCCTCAGGGTAGCCATGTTCTACGCCTGCGGCGTCCTCGCGGCCTACATCCAGAACAGATTGATGATCTACGTCTCCCAGGGGACGCTCCGGGACCTCCGCATCGACATGTTCACCCACATGGAGACGCTGCCCATCCGGTACTTTGACCGGAATACCCACGGCGACATCATGTCGCTCTACACGAACGACATCGACACGCTGAGGCAGATGATCAGCCAGTCGATCCCGCAGTTCGTGAACTCGGTGATCACGATCGTCAGCGTCGTCGTGAGCATGCTGATCCTGAGCGTGCCGATGACCCTGATCACGCTCGCGATGTCCCTCCTCACGGTCTTCGTGACGGGGAAGGTCGCCGGCGCCTCCGGAAAGAACTTCGTCGCCCAGCAGAGGAACCTCGGCGCGCTCAACGGCTATATCGAGGAGATGATGCAGGGCCAGAAGGTCGTCAAGGTCTTCTGCCACGAGGACGAGGCGATCGAGAGATTTGACATGCTCAACGACGAGCTGTACGGCAGCGCCTACAGGGCGAACGCGTTTGCGACGATCCTCATGCCGATCAACGCCCAGATCGGAAATGTCAGCTACGTCATCTGCGCCATCGTCGGCGGCCTTCTCGCCCTCAACGGGATGGCGGGACTCACGATCGGAAAGATCGCCTCGTTCCTGACATTCAACAAGAGCTTCAACATGCCGATCAACCAGCTGAGCCAGCAGGCGAATTCCGTCGTCATGGCGCTCGCCGGCGCGGACCGCATCTTTAAGCTGCTCGACGAGGAGCCGGAATCCGACGATGGGTACGTCACGCTGGTCGACGCGGACATCGCGGAGGACGGGACGATCACCGAGGCTGACGGGCATACGGGGAAATGGGCCTGGAAGCACTACCACAAGCAGTCC
>CACYEN010000086.1 GCA_902773435.1 uncultured Lachnospiraceae bacterium
GCTCGACGACAGCGGAAAAGTGGATCCCCTGAAACTGAGGGCATTGATGTTTGATCAGTTCCGCAACGGCTATTACTCGACGGGAGAAAAGGTCGCGCAGGCCTGGAATGCCGGCGCGGGCTGGATGAAGAAGTAAATCGGCTGCACGGAAACCGGCAGATTGAAGGACAGATGGAAGATGGAACCGCTTGCCTCTTGACGGGAGGCAGGCGGTTTTTTATTGTCCGCCCTGCGATCTCCTCTGCCGCCGAAAAGTGGCAGATTGTAAACAGCTGTCTCAGGCAGTACAATAAATAGAACCGCTGCGGCTGATATCAAACAGGACATTTCACTGCAGAGGGACGGCAGAAATAAATAATTTTTGGCCCGGACGAAGACCGGAGAAACCGGGAGGAAACTGATACATGAAACAATATCTCGTGGATGCGTTTACGGAGAAGGTGTTCAGCGGCAATCCGGCGGCGGTCTGTGTGCTGGAGTCATGGCCGGAAGAGCAGCTGATGAAAAACATCGCGTTGGAAAATAATCTTTCGGAAACCGCATTTGTCGTGAAAGAACCGGAAGGCTATCACCTCCGGTGGTTTACCCCGAAGGACGAGATCAACCTGTGCGGCCACGCCACGCTTGCGGCGGGTTTCGTCGTTTTGAATTATTATGATGCCGCTTCAGGCGCGGAATCAAATACAGTGGAATTTAATACGATGAGCGGAAAGCTCGCTGTTACCAAGAAGGGCGACCTCTACGAGATGGATTTCCCGGCGTGCGAGCTGCGGGAAATCCCCGTGACGGACGAAATGGAGAAGGCCTTCGGAACCCGCCCGTCAAAAGCGCTTCTCGGAATGGACCTGGTCTGCGTCTTCGATGATGAAAAGATCATCCGGGAAATGGACCCCGACATCAAAGCAATAGAACAGCTTCCCGGGAGACTGCAGAGTGTGACCGCGAAGGGGCAGACGGCGGACTGTGTGTCCAGAAGCTTCGCGCCGAAATGCGGGATCAGCGAAGATCCCGTCTGCGGCTCGGCTCACTGCGGACTGGCCCCGATGTGGGCGGAAGTTCTCGGGAAGAAGGAGATCGTCGCCTGTCAGGCGTCGAAGAGAGGGGGGACCCTCTACTGCGCGCCCGCGGGAAACGGGCGCGTCAGAATAAGCGGAAATGCCGTCCTGTTTGCGGTATCCGAGCTCATGGAATAATTGGGGCAATTGGGGCGGGAAGTCATTTTTCAGATGTAATCACATCCTGGTATGAGGTTCAGATGCGATCACACCCTGATCTGAGGAGAGGAACGCGATGAATATACAGATTTTCGGGACAAAGAAATCAAAGGATTCCCAGAAGGCGGAGCGCTTCTTCAAGGAACGGAATATCAAATTCCAGTACATTGACATGAAGCAGAAGGGGCTCTCGAAGGGGGAATTCGAGAGCGTCTGCAAAGCCGTCGGGGGACTGGACGCGATGCTTGACCCCGACTGTAAAGATAAGGACCTGCTGGCGCTGGTCACGTATATCGCCGAGGAGGACCGGGCGGAAAAGGTACTGGAAAATCAGTCTGTCCTGAAACTGCCGATTGTCAGGAACGGCCGGCAGGCGACTGTCGGATATCAGCCGGATGTGTGGAAGAAGTGGGAGTGACAGCAGGGGCTGCGATGCGTGAGGCAGACAGAGCGACAGCATGGATCGCGATACGTGAGGCAGGCAGGGTGACAGCAAGAACTGCAGTGCGTGAGGCAGGACACGAATGATGAATCATAAACAGTATATTATCGGGGATCCGGATGCGGGTATACTCCTCCTTCAGATGGTCGACGACCACGACATGGAGGTGATCGGACAGGAAGCAGCCTATATCCGGGAGCTGACGGGAGAGAAGGATTTCTGTCTTGCCGCCGTCAAGGTAAACAGCTGGAATCACGACCTTTCGCCCTGGCCTGCGCCGGCCGTATTCGGAAATGAAGACTTCGGCGACGGCGCCGAAACCCTGCTTGAAGAAGTGCTGACAGAGGTGATACCGTCGTTATGCGGGGCGGCATCAATACCGGGCTCAGGCGCGGATGACATATCTGGTTCGAGTGCGGACGATATATCCGGCACAGGCGCGGACAGGAAGATTTATATTGGCGGCTATTCTCTCGCCGGCCTGTTCGCTCTCTGGGCGGGGTACCAGACCGACCGCTTCCGGGGTGTCGCGGCTGCTTCTCCTTCGGTCTGGTTTCCCGGATTTATTGAATTCATGAAAGATAATCGCTTCCGCGCGGACGCCGCCTATCTGAGCCTCGGCGACCGGGAGGAGAAAACAAGAAATCCGGTTATGGCTCAGGTGGGGCGCGCGATCCGTGAAGCGCAGTCAATTCTTGATGAAGCCGGAACGGACTGCGTTCTGGAGTGGAACC
>CACYEN010000087.1 GCA_902773435.1 uncultured Lachnospiraceae bacterium
GAAGACGAGGATGAGGACGAGGATGAGGACGACGAGTCCAGGCCGAGGGTGAGCACGCAGGAGGCGATCTCCAAGATGGAGACAGCCGCGGGCATCAGCATCGGCGACGTCGGCGGGTCCGAGAGAGCCGCCGAAGACGCAGGTGCCGCGAAGAAACCCGCGCAGGAGTCCATTCAGAAGCGCATCGCGAGCGGGCTCCGGGCCGTGTTCTCGGGCAGGCGCAAGAGCGCGGAGAGCGCCGCGGGCGCGGAAGCCAGGACGGTCTCCGACGAAGAGGAGGAGACATTTGAGACCATCGCGGCGGCGGCGGACAGGATCTCCGGAGACGGGGAACCCGGGCCGGCTGAAACTGCCGCGGACGCGCAGGAGAAGAGCGCCGGGGCCGCGGGAGGCCAGTCCGTGATGAACTCCGAGACGATCGACCTCGCGGAACTGTTCGCCGAGACGGGAAATGCCTTCGCGACGGAAGTTGCCTCCGGCAATTACGTCATGGCGGATACGCTCGAGTCCGACCGGCAGGAAGCCGAGGCGGAGATCGAGCGCAGGCGTGTCGAGAAGGAGGAGGAAATCCCGGAGGAGATCGCGATCCCGGGAGCGGACGAGATCCGGAATGCCGTCCCGGAGACGGACCGGGAAGTTCCGGCTGAAGCCGGGGCTGAAGAAGTTCCTGCGGAAAATGAAGCCCCTGCCCCCGAAGCGGCGGAGCAGGAGGCAGCCGAAGGAGGAGAGGAGAGCCGGGAGGACGTCGAGAACAGCCTCTTCGCGAGGGAGACGGATGAGTCCCTGGGTCTCACAAGGGAATTCCACATCGGCGACGAGCTCGACCGGGCGCTTGCCGAGCGCGCCGCGAAGGCGGCCGGCGAGTCCGGACCGAAGATCAATGTGACGCCGGAGCAGGCCGCGAGAAAGACTGTGATCGAGGCCAACGGAGGGGTCTACGACCCCGAGGCGCCGGAAGTGCCGGTCACCGGGGACGGAAAGGTCACGGTGGACGAGGCGGAAGCCGCCGAGCTTCTTGAGAGCGAGGCCGCGGAGATCCCCGCGGAAGAGCCGCCCGAAGTGCTCATGAACCTCTCCGAGACGGAAGCTCCCGAGACCCATGGCGAGGGCGCCGGAATCATCGACCAGATTATGAGCGCGCCGGATTACCTGGTCCCGGTACCTGTCGAGGGAAGGGCCCTGACGGACGCCGAGAAGAAGGCGCTGTCCTTCTTTGCGGAGATCCCCGGCATCGACTACCAGGTCACGTCGGCGATCGCGGACATCCACAACAATTGCGGTGACCGCACATCGAGAAGCGGGAACGTCCTGATCATGGGCCGCATGGGCTCGGGCAAGACAAGAATCGCCGAGGGACTGATCCGTGCCGTGTGCATGCATCTCGGGATCAAGGCTGCGCGGGAGGCGAGAATCGTCGCCGAGGACTTCAACGGGAAGGACCCTGCGGGGATTGTCAAGAAGCTGGCCGGCGGATTCCTGATTATCGAGGCCGCGGGCGCGCTGAGCGACGACACCGTCGCCAGGCTGAACCAGGCGATGGAGTTCCGCACGGACGACCTGATCGTCATCCTTGAGGACGAGAAGGCGGACCTCACGAAGATGCTGGGCAGGCACCCCGGTTTTGCCGCCAAGTTCACAAGCACGATCACGGTGCCCGTCCTGACGAACGACGAGCTGGTCGCCTTCGGCAAGCTCTATGCCGACGAGTCGGGGTATAAGCTCGACGAGATGGCGACGCTCGCGCTCTACACGATGATTGGCGACAACCAGAAGGACGCCGAGCCGGTGACGGTCGGAATGGTCCGCGACATGGTCGGCAAGGCCATCGACCGGAACAGCCGCAAGTTCCGCTTCGGCAAGGTCGACCGGGAGGACGGACGCACGGTTCTCCACGAGAAGGACTTCAGCTTCTGACGGTTTTCTTCCGAGAACCTCGGAAAGACAGAGAAGAGACAGGGGACGACCCGCCCGTTCCTCACCGGAACGGGGCAGAGGCCGTCCCCTGTCTTTGGGCGTAAACCCCATTTACGAAGAAGAAAGGATCCGCGTATGGAACCATATCTCGGCAAGGCTGCCTACACGGCCGCGGTTCTCCGCAGCCATCACATCTCCGCGAGAAAGAAATACGGGCAGAACTTTCTCGTCGATCCCGGCGTCCTCGAGGACACGGTCCGCGCCGCGGAGATCGGGCCCGACGATTTTGTCCTTGAGATCGGCCCCGGGATCGGGACGCTGACCCAGTACCTCGCGTCGGCCGCGAGGGCCGTCTGCGCGGTCGAGATCGACCGGTCGCTGCTGCCCGTCCTCGAGAACACCCTGAGCGGCTGGAACAACGTGACCGTCGTGGAGGGGGATATCCTGAAGACGGATATCAGCCGGATCGCGGAGGAGCAGAATGGCGGAAAACCAATCAAAGTCGCCGCGAACCTGCCCTACTACATCACAACGCCGATCGTTCTCAGCCTGCTCACGGGCGGGGCCCCGATCCGGGGAATGACGTTCATGGTCCAGAAGGAGGTGGCGCTCCGGATGCAGGCGGGACCGGGAAGCAAGGATTACGGCGCCCTCTCGCTCGCCGTGCAGTACTTCTCGGATCCGGTCCTCGTGAGGGACGTTCCTCCGTCCGCGTTTATTCCGCAGCCCGGCGTCACGAGCTCCCTGATCCATCTCAGGAAGTACGGGGAGCCGAAGGTCCGCGTCAGGGACGAGAAGCTGCTGTTCTCCCTGATCCGGGCTTCGTTCAACCAGCGGAGGAAGAAGCTCATGAACGGGATCACCGGGGGCATCCCCGGCGTGTCCGCGGAGATGGCGGCGGCCGCGTTTGCCGCCGCGGGCATAGACCCCGGGATCCGGGGCGAGAGGCTGACGCTCGGGGAGTTCGCAGCCCTCTCCGACGCCCTCTCGGATCTCCTCTGAAAGGCCTGTATTACGCGCGTTTTATGTGTGAGATTGACGATAACCGGGGCGTAAAGACACGAAAGTTTTACATTTTGTAACAATTTAGAAACATTTTATAGTTTTTACCTTGTTTTTACAATTTTGTGCGGTATAATGTCGATTGATGCGTTAACAGACATTGAGAGGAGAGTTTTGACACATGAAGTACGCAAAGATCGCTCTGCTTGTCGCCGCCTGCACGGCCCTGATGACAGTGCTTTCGCCCGTCGCGGCGCTCGCCGAGTTCGACGCGCCGTATGTCGCGTTCGGGGCGGATCTGACGGAGGATCAGCAGTACGAGCTTCTTCAGGTGCTTGAAGTGGAGCCCGACGCGGTCAATGAGGACACGTCGGTATATGTGACGAATGACGAGGAACACCGCTATCTCGACGACATCTTCGGCAGCGAGCGCGTGGGCTCGGAGGCCGTCTCGGCCTGCAAGATCGTCAAGAGGGAGAGAGGCTACGGCATCCGCGTCGTGACGAACAACATCAGCCATGTGACGGACAGGATGTATCAGAACGCCCTCGCGACCTGCGGTATGCAGGACGCCGACGTCGTCGTGGCGTCCCCCACGCCGATCTCCGGCACGACAGCTCTGGTCGGCGCCATGTCCGCCTACTCCAAGATGAGCGGCCAGGCCCTCGATCCGTCCGTGATTCTCGGAGCCGCGGAGGAACTCGACCTCGCCGGTCTCATCGGCGACCTGGTCGGGGACAGCGACAAGGTGTCGCAGCTGATCGCCGCGGTCAAGGCGGTCGTCCTCACGAACAAGCTCGAGACGGAGGAGGATATCCGGAACGCCGTCACTGACATCGCTTCCCAGATGGAGCTCTCCCTCTCTGAGGAGAATATCGACAGGATCGTGAGCGCGATCATGAGCATCACTTCCCTGAATCTCGACGCGGACAAGGTCTCCGAGCAGATCAGGAATATCTATGAGGACGCGCTCGAGAACGGCCTTGATCTCAGTCAGTACGGGATCACGGAGGATACGGCGGAGTCGATACTCGACAAGGTGCCGCAGCTGCTCGGCAGGCTGTTCGGCAGCGATGAGGTCTGAGACCAGGCGTCGAACCCCTTGTCATGGGCAGAATGCACAAATTCTGGTGGTTCAAACTGGAATACATACACTAAATTTAGAAAACGAGCACATTTCCCGTGTCATCTGTCGGGAAATGTGCTATTATTTTATCGAAAAGAGAGTGGGAATTGTATAAGGTGACGAAGATGTGAGCGAAACCTCACAGCGATTTTTCATAATAATCGCCCCGGCGGGAAACCGTCGGGGCACTCCTCGTTTTTGGGAGATATCCGGCATCCGGGGAGGTCAGCCTTCCGGAATTCATCCGGGTCGAAGTTTTTTGAGTAACAGCACAAAAATGAAGCGGGAGTTCCTGAAAGATCATTTTCAGCGGCTGATCTCCACTTTATTTTGTATGTCGTCTGTCCGGGAGGTACAAATCATTGTGCCGGCCCCCCGCCCGCGGCCGGAGAGGAATGTGAGTGCGGCGGGCGAACTGCCCGAAGGCATGCGCTTTACTCAAAATCTCAAGTAGTTTTATTGCCGGAAATATGCAATAATAACAATAGCTATAACTTTAACTATTGCCGGAAGAGGGTGTGCAGATGAATTGTCCAGTATGCGGATTTGAATTGAAGGAGAACGTCACGATCTGCCCGAACTGCGGAGCAGGGATGGGTGATGACAGGCTGATCGTCGATGAGGGTTCTGAGGCCGCTGCCGCAGCGGAGAGCGCTGTCCCGGAAGCGGGAACCGAACCTGTCGAAGACGGTGTCCCGGCCGACGCGGAAGATGGCGGCCAGGTCGTGTCTCCTGTGCCGGGAGACGGGGGAGACGTTCCCCCGGAGAAACCGAAGAGGAAGAAGGCGCTGCTTATTATCTGCCTCCTGGCGCTTGCCGCCGCGCTGATCACGATTTTCGCGGTCAGGTATTACAGGGAGCACTACATCGCCCATGAAATTCATCTGAGCGAGAACTCCCTGGATCTCATCGTCGGCGACACGAGCCAGCTTCTGGCTGAGATTCTTCCGGAGACGACGAAGAACAAGACCGTCACCTGGACTTCTTCGGACGACGCGGTTGCGTCCGTGGATGAGAACGGCCTTGTGACCGCGATCGGAAGCGGCCACTGCGAGATTACCGCGGCGACCAACAACGGGTTCACCGATGTCTGTACGGTCGGCGTCAAGGATCTCATCGACATCCAGAAGGAATCGATCGATGCCGTCGTGAATTATATCAAGGCGAATAACCCCGAGGAGAGTGACGGCGTTTCCGTCGCGAGAATCAGGGATATCGACGACGAGAAGACATTCGCGCTCGGTACGGTCGACGACGACCTGGTGCTCTGCTACCGCGATTCCGTCGCGATGGACAGCGTGGGAGTCGACGTCGAGTACACGACATACTTGAACCTCGCCTACGGCGATATCGAGAACGCCGAGATCGTCCAGGACAACCAGGTCGAGATCTTCGGATATCCGGTGAGTACCGTCATGAAGGGCGGGATCTCGCTTCCCGAGTACAAGAAGGGCGACGCGGTCGAGATCAGTTCCTTCGAGTCGAATCTCGAAGGCATGGAGGCCAACGAAGAGATC
This sequence comes from uncultured Lachnospiraceae bacterium, assembly GCA_902773435.1. Lineage (GTDB taxonomy): Bacteria > Bacillota > Clostridia > Lachnospirales > Lachnospiraceae > Chordicoccus. The sequence goes on from CACYEN010000087.1 coordinate 5,560, forward strand.
CGGAAGATGTTCAACAGCGGCGTGATGGGCTGCTACGAGGAGTTCAGGACGTTCCTGGAGTATCATCCGGAGCTCGGCACTACGATTGAGGACTTCGGGTTTACCGCTCTCGGCGATTCCCCGGATCTCATAAAGAACACGTCCAGGGAAACCCCTGAGGACGAGGCGTCCTCCATGGTGGAGAGCGTCGCGGAGTCGGCCGCCGAATCCGCGGTGACCGTGATCGAGGATATAGCGGTACCCGCAGCCGTGGAATCTGAGGTTCCCGGCGTGGAGTCGTCGACCGAGGCGGCGCCGGAAGACGTGATGCCTGCCGTGCTTCCCGCAGGGGCCGGCACGGGGTCCGTGGCGGAAGCCCCGGCGGCAGTGCCTGAGACACCGATGTCCGTCGCCGAGGAGGCCGCGGCATCATCCGACGTCGAGGAGATCCCGCCGGTATCCGGAGCGGAGATCGCGGCGATGGCCGAGACACCCGACGTCGAGGAGACGGCCCCGGTATCCGGGGCGGAGATCGCGGAGGACGCGGCTTACGCGGGAGCGGCAGCAGCAGCTGCGGCGCCCGTGATGCCGGCTTCCGAGGCTGAGATGCCGGAGACGCCCGCTTCGATCGCGGAGGAGCCGGTGGCGGAAGCGGCGGAGACAGCTGAGTCCGCGGTGGAAGAAGCGGCGGAGACAGCTGAGTCCGCGGTGGAAGAAGCGGTGGAAGCCGCTGAGTCGGCCGTGGAAGAGGCAGCGGATGCAGTGACTGAGGGAGCGGCGGCAGCCGCCGGAGCAGTCGGAGCGGCCGCGGGGGAAGCCCTGACAGCAGCGGAAGACCAGGCGGCCGGGGCGGCTTCAACGGTGGAAGAAGCCGTATCAGTCGTGGAAGAAGCGGCGGACGCGGCGCTGGATACAGCCGCCGCGGCAGCGGGCGCAGCTGCCGGAGCAGCGCAGGCGGCGGCCGGTGAGATACAGGAAGCCGCGGAGGAAGCAGCCTCGTCGATGGAGGCGGCGGTGGAAGAGATTGCCGGAGCGGTTCCTTTCCCGGACGCGGAATCAGGTATTTCCGGTGCCGAGTCTGTCGAGGAAGCTGTCAGGATGACTGACAGCGGGGAGCTGTTCGAATCGCTCGCCGAGGTATTCAGCGGGCAGTCGGGGGTTTCCTTCCCATTCGCGCATGTCATCGTGTGCTGAGCGGACGGCAGCTGAAAAGAGAATAATCGGACAGACAGAAGGGAGATGCCGCGGCATCTCCCTTTTCTTTGCATACTGCAAGCCTGAAACCGGATCAGGCGTCAAACATCTCCTTCTTGAGCGCGTCGTTCTTCTTTCCCCCGCCGCCTGATAACAGGATCTCGGCGGCGCGCCAGCCGAGCGGGAGAAGCAGAATGGTGCGCGGAACGCCGAACAGGAGGAACGCGCGAAGGAATTCCCTCAGCTGACGCCCCATGTCCGCCTGCGCGAGAAGATCAAAAACCATGGGTTTAATCAGAGAGTTGAGCGGACGGTACAGAAAAAGTTCGCCGACCGCGGCGTTTAAGGCCGAGATGACAAAAGCCTGAAGAACCGGAGAGCCGCGTCTCCCGGGATTGGCGGACGCATTCAGGACGTGGAGCACAGGCAGCGAGACGATAAAACAGCAGCCGAATAAGATGATGACATAAGACATCTGCGGATATCTGGGCATCAGCCTCATCAGAGTGAAAAACACCTCCCTGAAATATGTGCTGCCGAATACAAAACCTGCAAGTGCAGCCGAGAAGAGAAAGATCAGGACGCCTGCTGCGAGACATACCCCTCCGGAAGTTTTGTGTTCATCGTTCATGCGGGTTTTCCTCCTTCTGACTCTCTGTTCCCCGAAACCCGGAATTCAGCCGCTCGGTTCCACGGCGGTGAATCAGAGAAAACGGTCGCACAGAAGCTCCACCGTCTCATAGACCATGCCGTCGCAGTGAGGCTTTCTCGAACCGCCCCTCTCCGCGTTGATCCGAAGCAGGTCGCTGCACATCAGGTTCCCCTCGTGCAGGTCGCTGATCGCCTTTGAAAATGCCGCCGCCTCCTGCTGGCTGTCCTTTCCGGCCAGTCCCATGACGATGAGTCCGCCGGTCACAACGCCGCAGACCGAGCCGATCTTCATGCCGCTTCCCAGGTTCGCCCCGATCCTGAAAGCCTGTTCGGCCGTCAGGCCGAAGTCCTCGGCAAATGTCACAAGGACCGCCTGCGCGCAGCTGTAATGTACGTTTGGGTCGTCGCGCAGTTCGCGCGCCTTTGCGAGATATTCTTCCTTTGTCTTCATAACGGTACTCCTTCTCTTGAGAGACATTTATGCTGATATTGTACGGACGCGGCGGCGCATCTGTCAACACGCATCCGGTTCCCGGAAAATTGACAGTATTATTTGCGAATGCTATAATTTTTTATCCGTATTTTCCATCATTCCGCAGGGAAGCGGGATATGGAAATACCTGTGCAGACAGACGCGCAATCATAATATATGGGAGGTTGACTGATATGGGAGAAGAGAGCAAAAAATATAAATTGATGCGCCTCGATAATTTTGAAGGGATGCAGCTCAGCGGGACGACGTACAACATGGTAATCGGACTGGTCCTGCTCTGGGGATTCGCGATCAACGCGCTGATGGCCTACAGCTTCACGGGCTATATCCTCCGCATGCACTACGCGGCGGTCATCATCGCCTACCTGGTTCTCGGCCTCGGCGGAACATTTGTCGTATTCAGGTCCAAGAATCCCGGGATCAGTTTCCTCGGATTTACGATGCTCGCGGTCGGCATGGGCCTGATCCTGACGTATTTTATCACTGCCTATGACGAGCATTCCATCCATTTGGCATTTGTGCTGACCGCGATTGTCACGCTTACCATGATGGCGGTCTCGATGATCTTCCCGCAGTTCTTCCTCGGGATCGGGAAGGTGCTGTTTATCTCGCTCCTCTGCGCGCTCGGCGTCGACCTGCTGGCGGCGTTCGTCTTCCACGCGAATCTCAGCATTATGGATTACGTCGTGGTCGTGATCTTTGCGGGATATATCGGCTTTGACTGGGCGAGAGCGCAGGCCTATCCGAAGGTGCTGGACAACGCCATCGACAGCGCCGCGGATATCTATGTCGATATCGTCAATATCTTTATCCGGATTCTCGCGATCGTCGGGAAGAAAGACTGAGAGTGCGTTTCCGGGAATCTGTCTCAGACAGCGGGAGGTGAATACGATGAGAAAAATGAAATGTCTGTTCGGGGCCGTCATCTTTGTCGCGGCGCTCGTGTTCCTCCCCGCGGCTGCGGGGGCCGACGTCGCGCTCGCGAAGGGGACCTACGTCATTCGCACCGCGCTCAACACCAAACTGGCCGTCGATGTCGACGGGAACGGCACTGCAGACGGCACGAATATCCAGCTCTGGGGGTTCAACGATTCGGATGCCCAGAAGTTCAGGATTACCCCGGTGGGAGGCGGCTATTACAAAATCCTGGGGAAGGGATCAGAGAAGGCTCTCGAGATTGCGGGCGGTGTGCCGAATAATTGCCAGAACGTCCAGCTCTCCACGTACAGAGGGACCGCGGGACAGCTGTGGAAATTCCTCGACGCCGGAGGCGGCTACTGCTACATCCGGAATAAACTGGGCTTGAACATGGACGTAATCAGCGAGATCGCTGAAGACGGGGAGAGCATAGGGGTCTTCCAGCAGACGACATTCCGCTGCCAGAAATTCAAACTCTGCCAGGTTTCAAACAGTCCGATAACGACATACCGGGCGCTGCTGATCGGAAACGGGGATTATCCCGGAACGGATGCGGATCTCGGCGGTCCCCCCAAGGACGTCGACGCGATGAAGACCGTGCTGAGGAGAAGGGGATACAGCAGGATCGTCGCGCGAAAGAATGTGGCGAAAAAGGCGGGCATGCTGTCGGCGATAAAATCGGCGTTCGCTGACGCGAAGAGCGGCGATGTCTCCCTGTTCTTCTTCAGCGGTCACGGCGGAAACGACGGGATCTGCTGTACGGAGGATTATCTTTTATTTAAGGACCTTGCGGCTCAGCTTTCCAAGGTCCCCGGCAAGGTCATTGTGATGCTGGACAGCTGCGGCAGCGGCGGTTCGGTCTTCAGCAAGGCGATAAACGGGAAGAGGCCCGCCTCCTACACGGTGTGTTCTGACCCCGGCCGTTTCAATCAGGAGGCGATCGCGGCGTTCCAGGCGGCGGACATGAATATAGCCGGAACCGGCGGAGCGGGCGGAAAGACAGGGGAACTGCGGAAGAACAAGTTCTACGTCCTGACGGCGTGCAGGTACAGGACCGTCTCTTACGATGCCGACGGAGGGATTTTCACGAAGGCATTCGTGCGGGGGGCCGGATTCCATTTCTACAAGCTGACCGCCTACTCGGGGTATATGGCGGCTGACGCCGACAGGAACAATTCGCTGACGCTCAAAGAGGCTTATTCTTACATAAAGCACAAGACGGAGGAAAGCCAGATCCCCTGCATCTATCCCGCGGGATCCTCCCAGAGAATCCTGCGGAGATAGAAGGCGCCCGGGCGGTCAGAAGAGAGGAATTGTGATCTCCTGGCCTGTGAAGATGACGTCGGGATTCTCGATGGAATCTTCATTGACTTCGTAGATCGCAGCCCATCTCCCGGGGTCTCCCAGCAGGCGTCCCGCGATGCCGGAGAGGGAGTCGCCCGGCCTGACTATGTAGCTTTCCGCGGCGCCGATATTAAATACCAGCTCATCGATCAGATCGTTCATTTCATAATAGTCGTCATAGAGGCCAAGGCAGGCATCCATTCCCCGGTTGGAGGCAAAGGCTTTAAGCAGGACAGCAGTCCAGGAACCATACTTGTCATAGAGGAATTCAGGGGTCGGACCGTTTTCGTTCCCGTATTCCTTCAGGTTGCTCGCCCTGACTTTTGCCAGTCTTTCGGGATCGCCTTCATTCGCGCGCATCCTGATTTCATTCCGCAGGGTGCTGATCTCGACGGCGATTTCTTCCACGCTTCGGCCTTCTTCGACGAGGCCGGAGACTTTGTCCGCCATCTCCTCGATGTCATTGTGGTAGGCGATACGGTCCTCCCGGGAACTTTCGACAAGGGCTTTGTCGGACCAGTCATAGGAGGCATACTCCCCGAGTCTTCTCGATTCAGGGTCCGGGGAATAACCATAGACCGCGTCGGGATTTACGACGATGTCTTTCATCGCCATGGGATCCTCCTCGGGATTGTGAACGTATATGTGTCCCTCATCCGGGGCCGCGGAAACCGCGGCGGGAACCAGGAGGGCGAGGGCGGTCAGCGCGCAGACCGGGACCATGGATAAAAGCCGTTTTAATAAAGCTGTCTTCATATTGCTTCCGCCTTTCCGAGAGATTTTTCTGACGATATTGTAAGGAATCGGAAACATCTCTGTCAACACGGAACCGTTTTCCCCGTGATCGGCTGAACAAACGATAAAAATGGCGGCATGGGAAACCTGCAATTGAAAAAGCAAAACAGTTTCAGGAGGAATCATGGATATTGATATTCTTTTGTTCCTGCAGGAATTCAGGAACGGAGCGGGCGGGATCCTGACGGATTTTATGTCCAAAATGACGTTCCTGGGCGAGATAAATACGGTCATCGTCATCATGGCGCTCCTGTACTGGTGTGTCAGCAAGGAACTGGGCACCTTCCTCATGATGGGCTGGAGCGGCAACAGGCTTGTAAACGGCGCTCTGAAGGTGACGGTCTGCGCGTACCGGCCCTGGATCAGGGAGGCGCTGATCGTTCCGCACGGAAACGCGATAACCACCGCAACCGGCTATTCGTTTCCGAGCGGACATACCATGAACGCCGCCACCGTATTCGGCGGCAGTGCCATGCGGAAGGACCTGCCGGCGATCCTTCGCGTCACGCTGGGCATCATTTTGGCGCTTGTCGCCTTCAGCCGCATCTTTCTGGGCGTCCATACGCCCCAGGACGTGCTGGTCGGCGCGGGAGCCGGCCTGCTTGTTATGTGGCTGACGCTGAAGCTGACGCAGTGGATAGAGTCCCATCCCCAGAAAGACGGCCTCGTGGTCTGTATCGGTATCGGGCTTGGCATTGCCCTGGCGCTTTACGCCGCCTTCAAGCCCTATCCCGCGGACTTTGACGCGGAAGGGAAACTGATTGTGGACGGCGCGAAGATGGCAAATGACACCTTCAAAGGCGTCGGATACTGCTTTGCCTTTCTGATCGGCTGGATTCTGGAACGCCGTTACGTGGGCTTCTCGACAGAAGTGCCGCCGGCACTGAAACTGACACGCGCGGCCACCGGGGCCCTGAGCTATTATGCGGTCAGCCTGATTCTCTCCCCGCTGATCAGGACGTGGATACCCGGGTTCGCGGGAACAACGATTTCCTGTTTCGTCCAGCTGTTTTATATCGTGTTCCTCTTTCCGCTGTGTTTCAGGTATCTGGAAAGGAACCGGAGGCGGTAGTCATATGGCGTGCCGGGGTATCCACTCACGGCCGTGAAGAAGAGGGAGCGGCTTCATAGCCGCTCCCTCTCCATACCAATTTTATCCAGATAAGCCATTACTTGAAGTATCTCTCCAGAAGGCCCTTGAATGCCTTGCCGTGTCTGGCCTCGTCGCGGGCCATCTCATGAACTGTGTCATGGATCGCGTCCAGGTTCAGCGCCTTCGCGCGCTTCGCGAGATCCGTCTTGCCGGCCGTCGCGCCGTTCTCCGCCTCGACTCTCATCTCGAGGTTCTTCTTCGTGCTGTCGGTGAGGACTTCTCCGAGAAGCTCCGCGAACTTCGCGGCATGCTCGGCCTCCTCGAAAGCCGCCGTCTTCCAGTACTCGCCGATCTCCGGATAACCTTCTCTGAACGCCACGCGGCTCATCGCAAGATACATGCCGACTTCAGAGCACTCGCCGTTGAAGTTGGCGCGCAGATCCTCAATAATATCTTCCGGGGCGCCGGAGGCTACGCCGACCACATGCTCGGCCGCCCATACAAGGTCGTCGCCCTGCTTCGTGAACTTGGACGCCGGAGCCTTGCAGACCGGACATGCTTCCGGGGGCGTATCTCCTTCATGAACATAACCACATACATTGCATACCCATTTTGCCATATCATCATCTCCTTTTCTTGGAAAAACATAAATTTCCCTTATGAAGATAGCATAAATTGTAAGAAAGATCAATGTCAGCGGGAAAGGTTAGTCTACAATAACATCTGTAAGAGCCAGAAGTCAGACGCCCGGGAAGATTAGGGGTAGCTGTTTCATCCGCGCCGTGCGATAATATCAGGTAACTTCATGCGACGGAGGACACACGTCTATGCTATCGGTGCTCGTATGGTGGCTTGCCCTCGCTTCTCTCGGGGTCGGGTTCATGCCGCTTACACTATATATATTCCGCGGTTTTTCGGACAGGGGATGGATCTTCTCCAAGATCATCGGCCTCCTGGTCTCCGCCTGGGCTCTCTGGTGCCTCGCGGTCGCGGAGATCCTTCCGTTCGACGGGAGGTGTTCCGCCCTCATCGTGATCCTGCTGTCCGCCCTGAATTACATAGTCCTGTTTATCCGGAGAAAAGTCCCCGGACAGGATGCCTTCGGGGGAGCCCCGTTTTCGTGGAAACTCATTCTTTCCGAGGAACTGACGCTTCTTTTCCTCATGCTGCTTGCGATGTACGTCATCGGGTTTGACCCGGGCGCCTACGGCACGGAGAAGTATATGGACTACGCGTTCCTGACGTCGATGGCGCGGAGCACGAAGCTTCCGTTCGCGGACCCGTGGTACGCCGGCGAGCCGGTCAACTACTACTACGGCGGGCAGTATATGGCGGCGTTTCTCATGAAGCTGACGGGGACGAACGCCGGGATCGCTTATAACGCGATGCGCGCTCTCGTGACCGCGTTCTCCTTCGTGCTGCCGTTCTCTCTTGTCTGCCAGATGGTGAGGGACAGGACGGCTTCCGCCGGGGAGTGCCGCTTCTTTCCCGCCGCCGGCGGCCTTCTCGGAGGCCTCGCCGTCGCTTTCGCCGGAAACGGCCACTACCTGGTCTACGGGCTGTTCGGACAGATCGCCGCCTCCGTCCGCGGGACCGCCTATGATTACTGGTTCCCGGACTCGACGCGGTTCATCGGATACAATCCGGACGTCCCCGACAAGACGATCCATGAATTTCCTTCGTACTCGTCGATTCTAGGGGACCTCCACGCCCACTACGTTAATCTGGTCTTCGTGATCGCGATCACGGCGGTCGTCTACGCCTGGGCGCAGAAGCGGGAGGAACGGAGGCTGGCGGACCCCGGAACCGGAGGAGGGGAGGGGAACGCGTCCTTTCTGAAAGAGGTATTCTGCCCGGAGGTCCTCCTGACCGGCCTCTTCACCGGTGTGTTCCGATGGACAAATGCTGCCGATTTCGCCATCTACTACGTCGTCTGCGGGTCGATCCTCTTTTTCGTGAATCTCGGCCTGTACAGGGGAAGGTTCGGCAGATTCCTGCTGGTCATGGGAGGCCAGGCCGCCGTCGCCTTCGCCGTGGGATACGCGGCGGCGCTGCCGTTTACGATGACGTTCAGGCCATTTACCGAGGGAATTCATCTGACGCACAGCCACTCAGCCCTCTGGCAGCTCATGATTCTGTGGGGATTTCCGCTGGTCACGCTGGCCGCCTATATTCTCTCCCTCGTCCTTGAGCGGAGGAGGCGAGCGGCCGGCGCGGCGGAAGCCGGCGCGGATGGGTCGGATGAGAGCCCCGGCGGAGCGGACGGTTCCGCAGAGGCGGCGGCCGGGGCGCGCATAGCCCCCCGCCTGGCACTGCCTGACCTCGCCGCCCTTCTCTTCGGACTCTGCGCGGCGGGCCTCGTGCTCCTTCCGGAGCTCGTCTACGTGAAAGACATCTACGGGGACGACAATTACCGGGCCAACACGATGTTCAAGCTGACCTACCAGGCGTTTATCCTCTTCGGGATCATGATGGGCTACGTCCTCATCAGGGGCCTCATGGCGCGCGGGGCCGCGAAGATCGCGGCTTCCGCCGGAGTCGTCATTCTCTTGCTGATGACGGGCTACACAGGGAGCGGGGTGCAGCGCTGGTTCGGAAATATCTTCGACCTGTCCGGAAGGACGAGCCCGGACGCGTCGGTGTTTATCTGCGACGAATTTCCCGATGACTACGGGGCCGTGAACTGGCTCAACACCGAGGTGGGCGGGCAGCCCGTCATCCTCGAGGCGCCGGGGGACAGCTACTCGGATTACTGCAGGGTATCGGTCAGCACGGGCCTGCCGACCCCGGCCGGGTGGTTCGTGCACGAGTGGCTGTGGAGGAACGGCTACGACGGGATCAGCGAAAGGACCGCGGACGCGGAGGAGATGTACACTTCCCGCGACGCGGACCGCGTCCGGGAACTGCTTGACAAATATGACGTCGCCTACATCTACGTCGGAAAGCTGGAGAGGGAAAAATACGAGTACCTGAACGAACCGGGCATCCGGAGTCTCGGCGAGGTGGTCTACAGTGAGGGCAGCGGGGAGTCGGAGACTTACATCGTGAAAACAGGCGGGGACTGACGGCTTGACTCCGCCCGCGTTTTTAGGCTTTCGCACTTCACTTTCCGCATGAAATACGTTATCATAAAGTATTCAAGGAGGGCTTTCATCTATGGCTGACAAGGGGAAATACTACATCACGACGGCGATCGCCTACGCCTCGGGCAAGCCGCATATCGGAAATACATATGAGATCATCCTCGCCGACGCTATCGCCCGCTTCAAGAGGATGGAGGGGTATGACGTCCATTTCCAGACGGGAACTGACGAACACGGGCAGAAGATCGAGGACCGCGCGAAGGCCGCCGGCATGACGCCGAAGGAGTTCGTCGACCGGACGGCGGGTGAGATCCGCAGAATCTTCGACCTCATGAATACGTCCTACGACCACTTCATCCGGACGACGGACGACTATCACGAGAAGCAGATCAAGAAGATCTACGCGAAGATGTATGAGAAGGGCGACATCTACCTCGGGGAGTACAAGGGAATGTACTGCAAGGAGTGCGAGTCCTTCTACACGGAGTCCCAGCTCGTCGACGGAAAATGCCCCCTCGACGGCTGCGACGTCGAGCCGGCCTCCGAGCCCGCCTATTTCTTCAGGATGTCGAAGTACGCCGACCGCCTGATCGACTACATCAACACGCATCCCGAGTTTATCCAGCCGGAGTCCCGCAAGAACGAGATGATGAACAATTTCCTTCTCCCGGGGCTGCAGGACCTGTGCGTGTCGAGGACTTCGTTCTCATGGGGCATCCCGATCGACTTCGCGCCCGGACACGTGAGCTACGTGTGGCTCGACGCCCTGGCGAACTACATCACGGGCATCGGCTACGACGCCGACGGCGATTCTACCGACGAGTACAGGAAATACTGGCCGGCGGACCTTCACCTCATCGGGAAGGACATCATCCGCTTCCACACGATCTACTGGCCGATCTTCCTGATGTCGCTCGACCAGCCGCTTCCGAAGCAGATCTTCGGACATCCGTGGCTCCTCCAGAGCGGCGGCAAGATGTCAAAGTCGAAGGGCAACGTCATCTACGCGGACGACCTCGCGGAGATCTTCAACGTGGACGCGGTGCGCTACTTCTGCATCCATGAGATGCCGTTTGAAAATGACGGCGTTATCTCCTACGACCTGATGGTCGAGAGGTGGAACTCCGAGCTCGCGAACACGATGGGGAACCTCGTGAACCGCACGGTCGCGATGAGCAACAAGTATTTCGGCGGAGCCGTCGAGAACGCGGGCGTGTCCGACGGGGAGGGCGTCGACGACGACCTGAAGGCCGTCATCGCCGGCACCGCCGCGCGCGTGTCGGAGAAGATGGACCGCCTCCGCGTCGCCGACGCGCTGACGGAGATCTTCAACCTCTTCAAGCGCTGCAACAAATACATCGACGAGACCGAGCCGTGGAAGCTCGCCAGGAACGAAGCCGACGCGGACCGCCTGAAGACCGTCCTCTACAACCTGCTGGACGGAATCCTGACCGGCGCCGCGCTGCTCGGACCCTATATGCCGGAGACGTCGGCGAAGATCCTCGCCCAGATCGGCGCTGAGGCGCCGGACTACGAAGACCTCGCGCACACGGGCAACTATCCCGGGAGCAACCGGGTGACGGAAGCCCCGGAGATCCTCTTCCAGAGGCTGAAGCTCGAGGAGGTGCTGGAGCGCATCGACGACCAGCGCCGCGCGGCGGGCCTGCCGACGCTGAAGGAACTCGAGGAGGCTGAGGCGAAGGCGGACGAGGCCGCGGAGAAGCCGGAGGAGAGCGCGGAGGAGGCACCCGCCTATGAGCACAAGGCGGAGTGCGCGTATGAAGATTTCGCGAAGTGCGAGTTCCGCGTCGGTGAGATCATAAGCTGCGAGGCGGTGAAGAAATCCAAGAAGCTCCTCTGCAGCCAGGTCAACCTCGGCGACAGGACGGTCCAGATCCTGTCGGGGCTCAGGCCGCAGTACACGCCTGAGATGATGGTCGGGAAGAAGGTCATGGTGATCGAGAATCTTGCCCCGAGGAAGATGGCGGGACTGGAATCCCAGGGGATGATCCTCTGCGCGGAGATGCCGGACGGCACGCTGTCGGTCATGGTGCCGGAGAAGCCGGAGACGCCCGGGGGGTCCGCGATCAACTGAGCAAAAGAATACTGTAATACTACTTACGGGGCTGTGGGGCCAGTGTGTCAGGGGACGGTTCTCGTTGACACATTTTCGTGTATGGAAACATGTCAGCGAAGAGCCGCCCCCTGCCTGTTTCGGGACACATAAGGAGCCGCATGATATTCGACACACATGCCCACTACGACGACCGCGCGTTCGACGGTGACAGGGACGAAATCCTCATGAGCCTCCCTCCCGCCGGCGTCGGCAGGGTGATCGACGTCGGGGCGAGCGTAAGGAGCCTGACCGCCGTCAGGGAGCTGACCGCGAAGTACGACTTCGTCTACGGCGCGGCGGGCATCCATCCCGACGACGTCGGCGATCTTACGGACGAGGTGGTCCGGACGATCAGGGAGATGATTGAGGACCCGAAGATCGTGGCGGTCGGCGAGATCGGGCTCGACTACCACTGGGACGTGGAGCCCCACGACGTCCAGATCAGCTGCTTCAGACGGCAGATCAGTCTCGCGCTCGACTGCGGGAAGCCGATTATCGTGCACTCGAGGACGGCGGCTGCCGACACGATGGACGTCGTCCGGGAGATGTACGGCAGCGGGAGAGGACGGGACGCCGCGAAGAAGGGCGTCATCCACGCCTACCCGGGCTCGCTCGAGCAGGCGAAGATCTACGCGGAGATGGGTTTCTTCCTCGGGATCGGAGGGGTGCTGACCTACAGGACGTCGAAGAAGCTGAAGAAGGTCGTCGCGGGCATGCCGCTTCAGACACTGCTTCTTGAGACCGACTGCCCTTATCTCCCGCCGGAGAGCCGAAGGGGGGAGCGGAACACATCGAAGAACCTCCCCGAGGTCGTGCGGGCGATCGCGGAGATCAAGGGAGTCTCGGAGCGCGAGGTGGAGAATGTGACCTGGGATAACGCCATGAGGCTGTTTTTCTGAGGAAACCATATAAGAACGGTCGTGACCGTACGCGCGGTCATCTCTGATTTATGCAAGGAGGATTATATGAAGCTTGATAAGTACTTGGGCTGCTCGAGGGCTGCCCGGAAGCTGGAAAAGGCGGATCTTGTCCTCAAAAATGCCAAAATCGTCAACGTCTTCACGGACCGCGTCGAGGAGGGCAACATCGCGATCAAGAGCGGAATGATCGTCGGCATCGGAGACTTCGAGGGCGAGGAGGAACTGGACCTCCACGGCCAGTACGTCACGAGCGGCTTCATCGACGCCCATCTCCATCTCGAGTCGACGATGGTCAATCCCCAGGTGCTGATCGCCGAGGCGGCGCAGCACGGGACGACGACATTTATCGTCGATCCCCACGAGGCGGCCAACGTGTCGGGCACCGACGGCATCGACTACCTGCTCGAGCAGACGAAGAATTCGCCGGCCCACGTCTACGTGATGATCGCGAGCTGCGTGCCGGCGACGAATATCGACGATAACGGCTTCACCCTCACCGCGAAGGAGATGAGGCCTTACCTTCAGAACCGGCGTGTCCTCGGCCTCGGCGAGGTGATGGACTGCCGCTCGGTGATCGACGGCGACCTGTCGATGAACGAGAAGCTGGAGACGTTCGACGGGAAAGTGAAGGACGGTCATGCCCCCGGGCTCACCGACGAGGAGCTCGCGGCCTACGTCATCGCCGGAATCACGACCGACCACGAGGGGACGTCCTACGAATACATCATGAAGGAGCGCTCGATGGGCATGACCTGCCACATCCGGGAGGGCAGCGCCGCGCGCAACCTCGAGGCGATCGTCAAGGGAATCGTGGAGAACAACACCAACACCGAGGGTTTCTGCTTCTGCACCGACGACAAGCACATCGAGGACATTACGAGGGAGGGCGACATCGACCACAACGTCCGGAAGGCGGTCAGCATGGGCATCAGCCCGATCGCGGCCGTGAAGATGGCGACGATCCAGCCCGCGAGGTGCTACGGCCTCCGCCGGACCGGCGCGGTCACGCCGGGATTCGACGCGGACCTCGTCGTCTGGGATTCGCTCAAGGATTTCAACGCCCAGATGGTGTTCTACAACGGGAAGCGCATCGACAGCATGCTCAAGGTGAAGCCGGCGCCCTGCCCGGACAAGCTGATGGATACCGTTCATCTCGGCACACTCGATCCGGAGAAGCTGAAGATAAAGCTCGACGGGAAGCCGTTCCCGGTCATCCGCATGCTGCCCGGGGAGATCGTGACCGAGACCGAGGAGGTCATTCTCCCGGGAAATGAGTACTTCGAGCCGGACGGCGACCTCGCCAAGATCGCCGTCTTCGAGCGCCACAAGGCGACCGGGTTCATCGGCGTCGGCGCGGTCAGGGGATTCGGGCTCCGGAGCGGCGCGATCGCCTCGTCGGTCTCGCATGACAGCCACAACATCATCGTCATCGGGACGAATGACAGTGACATCCTGCTCGCGGTCAGGGAGCTCGAGAGGACGCACGGGGGACTCACGATCGTGGAGAACGGGGAGGTCTTCGACACGCTGGAGCTCCCGATCATGGGGCTGATCTCCGACAAGAGCCACAGCTACGTGAACCGCAAGGTGAGGCGGATGACGACGAAGGCGAGAAAGATGGGCGTGCCGAAGAATATGGAGCCGTTCATCACGCTGTCCTTCATGGCGCTGCCCGTGATCCCGGAGATCCGCTGCACCCCGAGGGGCGTGTACTCGGTGACGGAGAGCAGGTTCCTGCGCTGACGCTTAAGAGGAGGAAATGACAGATGAAGGGATACAGACTTCCTCCCGGACTCATGCTCGGGGCGGCGACCGCCTCGGCCCAGATCGAGGGGGGCTTCGTCCCCCACAGCTGGCGGGAGTGGGAGAGACGGGGAAAGCTCCACCCGGAGGCATCCGCCGTCTCGATCACGGAGGCCTCGGGGCACTGGAAAAACTGGAAAGAAGATATCGACATCGCGTCGGGACTCGGCATCGAGACGTACCGCTTCAGCATCGAGTGGGCAAGAATCCAGCCGCAGAAGGACAGGGTCGACATGAGCGCGGTCAACCGCTACCGCGAGGAGATCTCCTACATGATCGAGCGCGGAATCAGGCCGCTCCTGACGCTGCACCACTTCTCGAACCCGATGTGGTTTGAGAAGCTCGGGGCCTTCTCGAAGCCCTCCAACGTGCGGTATTTCCTCAAGTATGTCGGAATCGCTGTCAATTACTTCGGCGACCTCGTCTCGGACTACGTGACAATCAACGAGCCGAATGTCTACTCCCTCATGGGCTATGGCGGCGGAGGATTCCCCCCGGGGGAGACCAATTTCGTGAAGGCCCGGCGGGTCCTCTCCGTCATGGCCGGATGTCACATCCGGGCCTACGAGAAGATCCACAGGATGCGGGGCGCGATGGGCTACGACGACACGAAAGTCGGCTGCGCGATCCACATGCGGGCGTTCGGAGTGATGGATCCCGTGAATCCCGTCGAGGCCAGGATGAAGACGCTCGAGCGCTTCATGTTCCAGGGAGCCGCGGCTAGGGCGTTCCTGACCGGGGAGTTCTCCTTCCCGCTCGAGAACCTCGGAAAGTTCCGGAGGGGCGTCTACTGCGACTACCTCGGCATCAACTACTACACGAGGTCCCACCTGAGGAAACTCGGCGACGACCTGACGAGGCCGCAGGATCCGAAGTCCGACTACGGGTGGGAGATCTACCCGCAGGGGCTCGAGGAGTGCATGCGGGAACTCTACGGGATCGTGAGGAAGCCGGTCTGGATCCTCGAGAACGGGGTCTGCGACACCGACGACTCCTTCCGCTCGCTCTACATCTACGACCACCTCGCCGTCGTCGCGAGGACGAAGATACCCGTCGAGCGCTACTATTACTGGTCGCTCATCGACAATTTCGAGTGGCTGGACGGCATGAGCAGGCGGTTCGGACTCGTGTCGGTGGACAGCGGGACCATGAGAAGAAAGGTGAAGAAGAGCGGACATTTTTACCGGGAGATCATCCGGATGGGCGGCGTGACGGAGGCGCTCGCGGACCAGTACACCGCGGATGAGAAATACCATCTGTGAGAGGGAATGGCGGGATCTTTATCGGAATCCGCATTTACATATCCGTGAGGTTCAGACTATAATGAAAACGGATCCATTTCCGGCCGGGAGCTTCAGATGCGCGCCCGCGCCGGGCATCGATGCCGGACCATATCAAAAAACCAACGACAGGAGCTCGGATTATGGAGAACAGATACGAATTCACTGACATGGACCAGTACTATTTCGGGCACGCGACACATTATGACCTCTACAGGAAGATGGGAGCGCACCCCGCTGTCGTCGACGGCGTCGCCGGAACATGGTTCGCGGTCTGGGCGCCAAACGCGAAGAGCGTATCCGTGATCGGGGATTTCAACGGATGGAATGAGCAGGCCAACGTCATCGGCGGGAAGGACGAGATCGGTGTGTGGCAGACGTTCATACCGGGCGTGGAGGTCGGCGCGCTCTACAAGTACTTTATCATCGGCGCGAAGGACCAGAGGCTCTACAAGGCGGATCCCTTCGGGAACCAGATGGAGCTGAGGCCGGGAACCGCTTCGATCGTGGCGGACATCAATTCCCTGAAGTGGAACGACAGCGCCTGGATGAAGAAGCGCGAGTCATTCGACGTCTCCAAAGATCCGGTCATCATCTATGAGTGTCACATCGGGTCGTGGATGAAGCACCCCGAGTGCGACGGCCGGGTGGAGGGATTCTACACCTACCGCGAATTCGCGGAGCGCGCGGCTGATTACATCAAGGATCTCGGCTACACCCACATCGAACTCATGGGCATCGCCGAGCATCCGTTTGACGGCTCCTGGGGCTACCAGGTTACAGGCTACTTCGCCCCGACGTCCCGCTACGGGACGCCTGAGGACTTCGCCTACATGATCAACTACTTCCACCGCAAGGGAATCGGCGTGATCCTCGACTGGGTGCCGGCCCATTTCCCGAAGGACGAGTGCGGACTCGCGGAGTTCGACGGCTACGCGCTCTACGAGCACGGTGACCCGAGGCAGGGCGAGCACCCGGAGTGGGGGACCAAGATCTTCAACTACGGCCGCCCGGAGGTCAAGAACTTCCTCATCGCGAACGCCCTCTACTGGATTGAGCACATGCACTGCGACGGAATCCGCGTCGACGCGGTCGCGTCCATGCGCAGGCCGTCGAAGTGGTACACCTTCAGCCAGAATTCCGCCGCCGATTGCAGGAAACAGGCGACCTCGCGGCGGGAATGCATAAAGTTGCAGCTTCCCCATTCGCTGCGTCCCACGTCCTGCTGGGGATATTCGTACAGCGCCGAGCCGTCAAAATTGCGCAGAGCATATTCGTCCAGCGCGAAGTGTACGGGGACGAAATCCATGATTACCCCAATGCCGTTCTGATGGCACTTGTCCACCAATTCCATCAGATCGCGGGGCGTGCCGTAACGGGAAGTCGCGCTGAAAAATCCGGTGTTCTGATAGCCCCAGGAGCCGTCAAACGGATGCTCGGCCAGTGGCAGAAATTCGATGTGGGTGTAGCCGTGCGCTTTGACATATTCAATCAGGCGGTCAGCAATCTCGGCGTAGGAATACCATCCGTTCGGGTCGTCGGGATTGGTGTGCCATGAGCCAAGGTGCATTTCGTAAATGTTCAGCGGCCTGTCGTAATTGAGCGTCCGCTGCCGCATCCATTCCGCGTCGTGGAATTCGTATTCGTTCATATCCACAATGACAGAGGCATGCTTGGGGCGCAGTTCCATGCTGAATCCGTAGGGGTCGCTGTGATGGACCGCGCCGTTTTGGGTGTAGATCACATACTCGTATTTCTGCCCGGCCTGCGCGCCGTCCGCGATAAAGGTAAATACACCGCTGTTGTACCAGCGAACCATGTCCGTTTCCTGCCAGCCGTTGAAATCGCCCGTCACAGTGACTCTTTGGGCATTGGGCGCATAGGTGCGGAAAAGGCATCGGCCGTCGCCCAGCAAATGCGCGCCGAAAAACTCGTAGCAATTGAAGACCTTTCCGTCATACATGCCCTGCATGTTGAAATCCTCGATTCTTTCAATGGCTTCTAACTGCTTCGTCATATAAGCGTCCTCCTTGTCGTTGTCGGTGAGATAAAGCTGCCGTTCAATGGCCTGCCGCGCGTTTTCGGCAAGTTTTTTTTCAATCGCCACCAGTTGTTTCAGTTCCTCGTGAGAAATGCCGCGGGAAACCAGCGCGTTGAATCTGTCGTTCATCTTGTTGACCTCGCGGATAATCAGCTCCCGATTGGTGTTTTCTGTGAGCCTTAGATGAACGACGCGGCGGTCGCGCGGATCCTGCTCGCCGGAAATCATGCCCTTCTTCATCAGCGAATACACGCCCTTGGAAACGTGGGATTTAGAGATGATCCTGCTTTCCGCGATATCGCTGGCGGTATTCTTTTGTTCGGAGCCAAACGCTTCGTGAAACGCCAGATAGACCAGTATTTCGCTTTCAAGCTGATTGATGTCGAATTGCCTGAGCAGATCGTCACGGATTAAATCATAGAGCTTGATTAAATTGTGAGAATAAACCAGTGTAGAATCAAAATCCATGCTGCTTTGCCTGCCTTCAAGTTCATCATTTGAAAGAAACAGTTCGCTTGGAAATAGTTTACTAATGAACTGTTTCCAAATAAATTATATCATATACCAATCAAAAGTCAAGCAAATTGTAAAATTTAAACGAACAAACCCAAAAATCACCCTGTTTTGGTTGAGTTGTCCGTCAGATTATGGTATAATCGCTGTAATCATGATCGCAAATGATTGATTTTACAGATTTTTACTAAGGACGGTTTTTATCATGCACACAAAATACACCTTGGGCAAAAGCAGCTGGCGTACCCTTGAGCAGGGCTATGAACGTGAATGGCTGCTGACGAACGGTATCGGCGGATTTTCGGGCTGCACGGTCATCGGAGACACCGCGCGGATTCACACGGGCTATCTCGTCGCGTCGCTCAATCCTCCGGTAGACCGCGTCAATGTTCTTTCCAAGATTCAGGAAACCATCACTGCGGGGGACCGTACCTTTGATCTGGCCTGCCAGCAATATATCGGCGAAGAAAAAACAGGCTGCCGTTTCCTCGAACAATTCCGTCTTGACATTGTGCCGACTTATTGCTACCAGACCGACGAAATCTCCATTGAGAAGACAATCGCCATGGAATACGGCAAGAATACCACGGCGATCTGCTATACTGTCAGCGGCGCGGCCGAGCCGGTCACGGTGAAGCTGACGCCCCTATTTGCCATGCGTTCCATCGACAGGGTCAATACACCCGGCGATATACGGCATTTCAGCTCATCGGTTTATGGCCGGACGATGCTGGTCGGCCGTGACGACGATGCGTCCTTCAATGCCAAATTTTATATCAGTGAGGGCGAATATGTTGACCGTTCGATGATACCCACCAGCATGGCAGCCCCCACCTTCATCGCGGAGGAGAACCAATTGCTCGCCATTGACTCACGCATGGGCTTCAAGGGACTGGATACCCAATACACGCCCTTTGACGCGGTCATAAAGGTCAATCCCGGCGAGGTGAAGCGCTTCTTTGTAGTCTGCTCCACGGAAGACGAGGACATCACCGCCAAAAACGGCTTTGAGATTGTCGGAACCTACACCGACCGCATGATGGCGATTATCAAGCGCAATCCCAACCGCGATATTTTTTCCACACACCTGACATGGGCAGCGGACGCATTCATTGTCACCCGCCGTTCCACGGGGCTGAAAACCATTCTGGCAGGCTTCCCGTGGTTTACGGACTGGGGCAGAGACACCATGATTTCCCTGACCGGATTGACGCTTTGCACCCATCGCTTTGACGACTGCGAAAAGATTCTCAAATCCTTTGCCATGTACGAAAAGAACGGCCTGATTCCCAATGTGTTCCCCGGTTCAGCGGAGGATGAGCCGATGTACAATACCATGGACGCGTCGCTCTGGTATTTCTATGCCGTTGAGCGATACCTGCACTACACCGGCAAAGAGGAGAACGATGAATTCATCAAAAACGAGATTTTCCCCGTGCTCAAAAAGATTATTTACGCCTATGAGAACGGCACGGATTTCTCCATCGGCATGGATGCCGACGGCCTTGTTCACGGCGGCAGCGAGAAGGATCAGATCACATGGATGGACGTGCGCGTAGGCGATTGGGTGGTCACACCCCGCCACGGCAAACCCGTCGAGATCAATGCCCTGTGGTACAACGCCCTCAAAGTCATGGAGAAGCTCTGTGACAAATTTGAAAAGGACGGTTCTCACTATACTGAGCTTGCGAAAAAAGTGAAAAAATCCTTTGTACAGAAATTCTGGAATGAGGATGGTGGCTATCTCTACGATGTGGCCGATCCCTGCGAGGACAGAATCCGTCCGAACCAGATTTACGCGGTATCGCTGCCCTACACGATGCTCGACCGCGAAAAAGAACTGTCTGTGGTGAACTGTGTCAGTAAACACCTCTTGACCACCTACGGTCTTCGTTCGCTTTCCTATACTGATCCGGCATATAAAGGCCAATATATCGGCAAACTCATCGACCGCGACGGCGCGTATCACATGGGCACGAGCTGGGGCTTCCTGATGGGCGGCTATCTGTCGGCCTACTGCAAGGTCTACAACCACTCGCCGCAGGCCATTCGCCGCGCCAAGGAGATTTGCTCACGCTTCCTTGACCACATGAATGACGGCTGTCTGAACGGTGTGGCCGAAATTTTCGACGGCGACTTCACCTGCACCTCTCGCGGCTGCTTTACGCAGGCGTGGAGCGTCGGCGAATTGCTCCGTGCCTACACCGAGGACGTGCTGCCCTATCTCCGAAAGCCGGAAAGCGCGGTCAAGTAGCCCGCAGAGGCAAAATAACAGAATGATTCATTAAAAAAATCCGCCGATTTTTCCCGCAAGTGCCGCTGAACCGCATGATTCAAACGGCGCGCCGGAGTTAATCGGCGGATTCTTTTGTTTTTGGAACACAAATGAACAGGTGTTTCTCCATAACTCATGAAAAAAAGTCAAATTACATATTGAATATGCTCTACAGTTTATGTTATAATAACAAGATGATATGAGCCTTCCATGGTAAGATATGCCGTGAAAGGCCCGTCGAAAGAGGGAATCCATTATGATGATTATGGGCGTTGACCCCGGATATGCCATTGTCGGCTTTGGTTTTGTCCGATATGACCCGCCGCGGTTTGTGCCGACGGAATACGGCTCCATCGTCACCAAGGCGGGTGATCCGTTTGAAAAGCGGCTGGAGATCATCTTCAAACGCACGCTGGAGCTCATCGACAAACGCAAGCCC
>CACYEN010000088.1 GCA_902773435.1 uncultured Lachnospiraceae bacterium
GCGGGCCCGATCGGCGACTTCATGGCGCAGATCGCGAAGATCCGCGGCGCCCAGAGAGTGATCATGATCGATATCAACCGCCACCGCCTGGAGATGGCGAAACAGTTCGGAGTCGACGAGATCATCGACAGCAGCGAGACGGACCCGATCGCGGCGGTGAAGGCCCTGACGGGCGGACGCGGCGCGGACAAGGTCATCTCCGCGACGCCGGCGAACGCGACGCAGACTCAGAGCATCCACATGGTCAGGAAGGGCGGGCTCGTCGTCTTCTTCGGCGGTGTGCCGAAGGGATCGATGACCGAGCTCGACTGCAACCTGATTCACTACAACAATATCTGGATCAAGGGACATTTCGGCGCATCCTACAGCCAGTCAAAGAGGGCGTTCCAGCTCGCGATTGACCCGAAATTCCCCTCGGACAGGTTCATCACGCATATCCTTCCGCTCGACCGGATCAACGAGGGCATACAGCTCACGCGGTCGGGAGAGGCGATCAAGGTCGTGCTGCATCCGTGGGACTGACCGGCGGCGTCGAATACTACAGCGGGCCTTCAGAGGGGGGCCGATGGCGCAGAAGGTTAAGCTGAACTCAAGACAGAAACTGATTCTGATCTATATGAACGGCAGGCACTCCGTGGTTCCCGGGAAAGAACTCGCGGAGCGCCTTGGCGTGTCCACAAGAACGGTCAGGGGGGCGGTCTCCGAGATCAACGACCTGCTGGCGGAATCCGGGATCCGGATAACCGCCCTGTCCGGGAAGGGGTACCGGCTCGAGGTGGAGAACCGCGGGCTTTTTCATGAGATTATCACGGACCGGGATGCGATACACACGAAGGAGGACCGGATTATCCGCCTCATCATCAGGCTGCTCGAGTCCGATGACTGGGTGGATCTCTCCCTTCTCGAGGACGACATGTTCATCAGCAGGACCACTCTCGAAAATGACATCCGCGAAATCCGCCTCCGCCTCTCCGAATATGAGCCGAGGATCCAGATCAAGCGTAAGAACAATTTCCTTCTGCTTGAAGACGACGAGATGAAGAAGAGGGACGTCCTGGTCCATATCTACAGCATCAGCTGGGATTTTGACTCCCGCGAGGGCTTAAGCTTCGGGGATCACCTGCTCGACCGGGACGTGATGGAGAAGATCCGGCAGGAGCTTGTGAGCGCGCTCGGGGAGTGCCGGATCAAGCTTGACGACTACGGGATGGTCATCATGAAACTTGCCTGCTCCCTCATCTACGCGAGGACGATCGAGGGACACCGCCTCTACAACGCGGGGCCGGGGCATCGCTTCGGAGTCTGCCGGCGGGCGGTCGACCTTTTGCTCGGGCGGCTCAGACCGATCTGGGATCTCGAGATCGAGGACGCGGATTACGTGTGGCTGACGAATTATCTGGAGCGTCTGCAGATCCTGGGCCTTTCCCTCGAGGACGACGAATACGCGGCGGAGCTCGCCGGCGAGGAGTGCAGGGCCGCGGCGGACAGGCTCGAGGAGGAGCTGGCTTCGCTCTTCGGGATTACATTTCCGGGGGACCGGATATTCCGGTCCGAGCTCCTGCTGAGCACGAAGTCCTTCTTTGACGGACAGCTCTCGACGCAGGGGCAGAGCGTCTTTTCCACCGACCAGCTCGAGAAGAACTACGAGATCTACGGCGACGCGGCGCGCTATCTCACGGAGCGGCTCGAGGAGATGAGCGGCAGGCGCATCCGCCAGGAGGAGCAGAACTGGCTTCTCCCGATGCTCTGCTCCGCGGTCGAGCGCAGAGAGCGGGCGGAGCGGGACCGGATCAGGGTGGTGGTCATCAGCCACCTGAACGCGGGGCTCACCAGGTATCTCCGCGACAACCTGTACAAGCTGTTCGGAACCCGGATGACGATCGTCGCGGTGGAGCCCGTCCACAACCGCAGGGCGGTTCTTTCGCTGGAGCCGACGCTTGTGGTCACAACAGTGAAAATGCGTCTCTTCGAAGACCTCGGCATCCCCTGCGTCGTGACGTCGGCGGTTATCACCGAGGAGGAGCTCATCCGGATCGACGGCGCCCTGCAGGCCGTGGAGCGCAGGGCGGTGCAGAACAAACCTGCCGTGCCGGCCGGCGAGTTCCTGGCCAGGGGAGGGACGGTGCAGGTTCCTGGGAAGCGCTCTCTCCGGGAGGCGATGACCGCCGCTTTCAGGGAGTGGGGCGCAGCCGGCCTCGTGCCGCCGGGCGCGGAACCCGGGACAGAGCGCATGCGTTATGTGCCGCTCGGTGAGGAAGGCCTCTTCGCCTACAGGGTTGAGGGGGCGGCGGGGGAGACCTTTTTCTCGGAGGTGCTGCTGGAGGCGCCGATCCGGTTCCGCCATCAGAAAACACTGAGGAAGATCGTCGCCGGCCTCATCAGCCCGGAGGACAGGGAGGCGATCCCGGCGATCTATGAAGAAATGAGGCGGATGGGCCTTGGGAAGTGACGCTTGCGGCGCGGGCGGTACGGACAGCGCGGACGATAGTTCCGATAGAAGGTGGGAGGACGACAATGGCTCTATTTGGCAGATCACAGATGAATTCGGAGCGGGACGAGGAACTCAACCGCCGGGACAGAAACAGGGCGGACAGGAAGAGAAGAAACATCGTGCGGTCGGCGCATGAGCCTCTTATTCCGTTCATATGCAGAATCCTGTTTATTCTGATGATCGGGGTGCTCTGCATCGACGTCTTCATGGAGATCGTGACGCACGCGCTCGGAAGAAATCCGGCAGCGGGGGCGAGCCTCGCGGGGACGATCTTCTGGTCGGCGCTCGTGATCTGGCTGTTCTTCGGGGTGCCGCTGCTCATTCTCGCGGACATACAGCTCGTCAGGATCTGGAAGTTCGGGTACGTGGAGAAGAAGTATTATTTCCGCGACGAAATATCAGGGGAGGCGGACCGGAACGGGTACGAGCCTGTCGAGCAGCCCGAGATCGACATGGAGAAGTCCCCGGAACTTCGGCTCTACGCGAAAAATGTGGGAGAAGAAGCGAGAAAACGCTACCTGCGGTATGTTGTCATCACGGGGGTGGGCACGCTGATTCTGGCTGTCGGGTATCTTGTGTGCACGAAGATCCGGTGAGCGGGAGCGAATAATTACTGCGAGCTGAACGCGGCGCGGACGCGTTCACCGAACAAACACAAAGCTGTGTAATAATACGACTGATATTTCACTGCGCCGGATGCGGCGCGTCACCTATAAAAGCAGGAGATGAGATTATGAAGAACAGAGTGAAAACCATGATCCTGTGTCTCAGCGCCGCGATGCTGCTCAGCGCCTGTGGGGGCGGAGCCAAGAATGAAAATGAAAGCAAAGCGCCCGAAACAGCCAGCGCGGTATCGGAAGAGAATGCAGCCGCCGATGAAGCGGATATCGATGAGATGGAAGAGGATGAGGTTCTGTCATATTCCGAGGATCCGGCCGACATCGATGAGGCGGAGTACTTCGCTGAAGAGGATTATGTCAGCACATCCGAGAGCCTGATCGAAGAGGAGATGGAAAATCCCTACGGAGACAACGTCAAAGTCAACGTGTGGGAAGGCATCGAAAATGTCCAGGATACCGACGGCGCCACCTACTCGACGCTTTCGTCCTACGCGAATAACATTTCCGTGGATTACGAGATCCTGAAGGCTTCCGGGGCTCCGGAGGACGTTCTGAAGGCGCAGATCCGCCAGGCTGTGACCGACAACATGGGCTATGTGGGAATCAAGGCGGAATCCGCGCGCCACACGGACAGCAGCGCGTGGGTGCTTCTGTCATTTACGGGAAAGGGCATGACCCCCTATGCGCAGATGCTGACCGTGTCAAATGCCGGCGACGGCGTCATGCTGAAATCGAGCGCGTCTTACGCCCTCGGTCTCGACGCCTATGGAATCGACAGCACGCCCGAGGACAAATATCTGACGATGGTGCGCGATGCATTTGGCATCTCCCCCACGGCAGGAGAGGAAGTTTCTCTCTCGGAGGAGGACACGAAGCCGGAGATCAGCTTCCACAAGTATGAGTTCGAGGACAGCCGTGTGGGCTCAAAGTTCTTCTACGTGTGGGAGAATGAGCCCTACATCATGACAGCGGATGACATGGCTGCCTATGATGACTACGACTTCGATTATGACGAGTCGGGCGCGGAGAGCATGTCTGATTTCATCGATCTCGAAGACGGGGAATATGACATCGAGCTCACGGAGTCCGATCTCGACTGGGGCATGGACGCCGGATCCTACGCCGAGTGGGCAGAGGGTGAGGAGTCGGATGTCGAGTGGGCGGATCTGACGGATTCTGACCTCGACTGGTACATGGACACCGAGTCCGGCGCGGAAGATTACGGGGACTACAGCGACTACGAGGAAGAGGAAGATAATTTCATCGCCTACGGCAGCACGTCCGCGGCAGGCGTCTTCGTTAACATGGAGATGTATGTGAAGTCTGAGACGGATGATATCAAGGCGATGATGGATGAATACGTCGACGGCCTTGTCTACATGGGAGCGAACGCGCTCAAGCGCAGCGAAGTGCAGACGGCTGACGGGGCCTGCTGGGTTGTCGCTAAATACGGCAGCGCTGAGGAAGATCCCGCGTACAGCGACCTGACGATGATTCACGCGATCATCGAGGATGATGACAGCTACATCACGTTTGACATCTATGCTCCGTCCGACTGCGACAGCGCACGGCTTCAGGAAGTCTATGACGCCTACGGCATCGCGGACGCGGAGGCGAAGATCGAGGTGGAGCAGGAGTCTTATGACTACGAGGACGTCGAGTTTGATGAAGATGATATGATCTATGAGGATGAGCTCTCGGGCGCGGAGGCGGTGCCGGTGGGCTGAGTCGGCTTCGGAAGTGGAGAAGCATGATGACAGTCATGTCACGCCAATGATTTTGCTGACAGTCACGTCACGATAAAAATCATGATGGCAATCACGTCACGCCAATGATCATGATGGCAATCATGATCATGTAGTTTGCGACCTGAAACAGGTTAAGAAACAGGCTAAGATACAGGCTAAGAAACCGGGGGAGGTCATGAATCCCTCAGGAAGACATGCAGGGAATTTTACAGTGTTTTGATGGTCGGCCGCAGGAGAATCCTGCGGTCGATTCTTTTTGTTTTTAGCATCGCTTGCTGTCGGGGGTGGTTGTTTTTGATATCCGCTTGTTTGGGAATGGGTGTGGGGGAAGCCGGGCATCCGAAAAACAAAAATTGTGCGCCCCGGTGGCCCGGCACACGCGGTCAAGCCACCGAGAGACAAGAAACATCTGTCTGGGTGGCCCGGCACTTACGGTCGAGCCACTGAAAATCAAGAATCATTTGCCTGGGTGGCCCTGCGCAAGCGGTCAGGCCACCCATATAAAAGAAACAGGGTTTTTCGGTCGCCTGCCTGGCAAGTGAGAGCAACCGGCAGGAGGAAGCGAGTCATTCATTGATTTAGAAAGCCAATAAAACCAATAAAAGCCAATAACAATCCACTTCATAAGGAGGACAGAATGAAAGACCTTAAGTACATGATCTCAACAAGGGAACAGGAACTTCTGAAGCTCATCAATGACAGGAGAAAAGCTTTGGTCAATGCCCCGGAGTATAAACTCAAAGCATCTCTCAACAAAGGCCGAAGCCAGTTCTATTCGTATCTGCCGGGACACAGCTCAGAAGCTCACTATATTAAAGCGAAAGATGAATTAATCGACAGGCTGGCCCAGAAAGAATATGACGAAAAGATTCTGCGGGCTGCGGAACGCGAATTGAAACTGATCCGGAAACTTCACCGATTTTATCAGGCGGACGCAGCTGCAGAAACTCAGTATGAGCGCCTGCATAAAGAGAAGCAGAAGCATGTCCGGCCTGTTCGCGATCCCGACCGGGTATTTACCAGAAAGTGGCTTGATATGCCCTGTAACAAGCCGGATTTTCAGGAAGGCGGGACATATTATCTCACGGATAACGAGGAGAAAGTGTGCTCGAAATCGGAGGTGATCATTGCCAACCTGCTTCTCCAGACGGGTGTCCCATATCGCTATGAATGCCCGCTCCTCCTGAATGATATATCGTCGGACTATGCGGACCCGATGAAAAAGAAGCGGGTTTATCCCGACTTCACGATTCTTCGTGTCAGCGATCGGACAGAGCTTATCTGGGAGCATCTGGGCCTTCTGGACAATGCGGATTACGTGAAGAAAAATCTTATGAAAATCAGACTCTATGAACTGAACGGATACTTTCCGGGACAGCGGTTGATTAACACTTATGAGACATCTAATATACCATTAAACAGAGAAATACTGGAAAATGTAATTCGGACCCGCTGCAGGTGACAGCAGCAGAGACTGTATTGTCGGAGACGTAATTTAAAAGAGACGAATTATAAGAGTTCGTTCCGGACTATTGTCATCGGGGGCAGAAAATGAGAAACTGAGAATCAGTATAAAACGCAGAGAACTCTCGCGTAAAGCAGTACTTTGCAGCAAAGGATCAAAACACGCGCAACAAGAGAAACCGGAGGTAACTGATGATTCAGGACATTTTTCCAAAGAAACTGATCAACGCCTATGATCCCTCCGCGGTGCCTGAGGCGGACAGCTATATCTTCTTCATCAAGGGAGGAGAGGTTGCGATCCGGTTCCTCGAGACATCGCTCGAACTCCCGAAATACAGGGATTGTCCCGTGGAACTTCAGTATACCTACCTGTTTTCGATTGATGAAGAATGCTTCTTCCTCGCTCCGTACGAGGAAACCCCGCCGGAGGAGTTTTCCTTCGTGAAGATCCGCGAACTCAGGAAGATGGGGTTTGGGCCGAGGTATCTGATTTACGCGGCATTTACGGCGATGCAGCTGGCAGGCTGGTACCATGACAACCGCTTCTGCGGAACCTGCGGAAATCCCACGGTTCACGACTCGAAAGAGAGGGCGATGAGATGTCCGTCCTGCGGAAGGGTCATTTACCCGAGGGTGGTCCCGGCCGTGATTGTCGGCGTTCTGAACGGGGACAGGATTCTTCTCACGAAGTATAACCGCAGCAGGGGGGTGTCATTTTATGCGCTGGTCGCAGGGTTCACCGAGATCGGTGAGACGCTCGAGGAGACTGTTCAGCGCGAGGTGATGGAGGAGGTAGGGCTCCGTGTCAAAAACATCCGTTACTATAAATCCCAGCCATGGGGGATCGCGGATGATATTCTGGCCGGATTCTACTGTGATGTGGACGGAAGCACTGAGATTCGTCTCGATAAAAATGAACTCCGCGAAGGCGTATGGGTACCCCGCGGGGAGGTGATCGGCCAGCCGGACGATTTTTCCCTTACAAATGAGATGATGATGCGCTTTAATGACGGAAAAGAGAACGACCCGGTATAAAGGACAAACCTCCGCGCGGATGACGGGATCTCCGATATCTGCTGCTTTGGGAAGGAGGGGGCATTCGTTGCATTTTCGGAAAAATGCATTTATCATAAGTTTGATATATTCATCGCCTGATATATGCATCTGTTTTTGAGCCTGCTGTTTCGCGCGTAAAGAAGCCGGAAGCGGAGGCAGCACGGCCGGAGCAGTCCTTTTTGGCACGAGCGGAATCTTAACAGGAGCGGTACCGACTACCAAGAGGTAATGGATATGCCTGAGACGAGACGGGACAGGACGACAAGAGAATACGAGGCAGGAGATATTTCTTCCGGGAAGCGTTCTGCGCGCCGAAGGACCGAAGAGAGCAGAAGAGCCGGCGGAGACAGCCGAAGGGCCGAAGAGAGCAGAAGAGCCGGTGAGGACAGTCGAAGGACCGAAGACAGAAGACAAACCGCGGGAAGCGGAAGAACCCCCGGAAACAGAGGTGCCTCAGGAAGCGGAAGAACAGCCGAAAGAAAAAGAAGCGCCGCAGAAAACCGGACAACTGAAAGAGACAGAAGCTCCACCGGAAACCGGACAACTGAAAGAGACAGAAGCTCCACCGGAAACCGGACAGCC
>CACYEN010000089.1 GCA_902773435.1 uncultured Lachnospiraceae bacterium
AAAAACACAGGCGCCGCAAGCCACGTGTGTGACTTTGGCGCCTGTGTTTTCTTATGTCATTATCTCATTCCCGCTCCGCCCCTCTCCCGGGGCTCAGGCGGAAACTGTCCCCATCATACGCGTCATTTCCCGGCGCGCTTCTTCCTTCTCCCGAGCACCACGCTCTGAAGGAGGATGAAGAGGCACAGCATGGCTCCGGTCGTGATGCTCTGCCACCACGGATCCTTGAGGCCGCTCGTGACGACGATCTTCTTGATCGTGCTCAGCGTCATGGTTCCGAAGAATGTTCCGATCACATTGCCGACGCCGCCGGTCAGCAGCGTGCCGCCGATGATGGACGACGCGATCGCGTTCATCTCCGCTCCGGCGGCGTTCGTGGCGTTGCCCGCGCCGGTGTGCATCATGAAGACAAATCCCGCGATTCCGGCCAGGATGCTGCTGCACAGATGGCTCAGGAAGATGGTCCTCTTGACGTTGATGCCGAGCATCAGGGCGCTCTGCCTGTTGCCGCCCACCGCGTAGAGGTTGCGGCCCGGCTGGCTGAAGCGCAGCATCAGGAAGACCAGGATCACGCAGATAAGGGCGATCACGACGCCGATTTCGATGCGGGCCGGAATCAGGTTCCCGTTCTTGGCGGTATAGCCGAGCAGGGGAATCTCGATCTTCGAGCTCATCAGGGCCTTGAAGCCCTCGTGCGTCACTTTCTGCGGGTTCACCGACAGCATCGTCGTCACGCCCCTGGCGAAGAACATTCCGGCGAGGGACACGATGAAGGGCTGGATCTCGAGGTAGCTGACCAGGAAGCCCTGCACGACCCCGAACGCGGCCCCGATCCCGAGCGCCAGGAGCACCGCGAGGAAGATGCTGCCTCCCCCGTTCAGATAGAGCACGCAGCTCATGACGACGAGGCCGATCACGCCGCCGACGCTGATATCGATGCCGCCGCCGATCATGACGATGGTCAGGCCGCACGAGATGATGATCAGCGCGGCGTTGTCATTCAGCAGGTCGAAGATCTGCTGGAAGCGCAGGAACCCGCCCTTCAGGAAGATCATCGCCAGAATATACATCGCGAAGAAGATGCAGATCGTGATGGTCATGAGAAGAATGGTATTGGACATCGGCTCGCGGCGACGTCCCGCATTTCCGCTGCTGTTCATCATGCCGCCTCCTTTCCTTCACTGCCGGCGCTCCCCGCGCGCCTCCGCGCGATAAGGCCGCTGACCTTCTTCTTGACTACCGGGGATCCCATCACGACGAGAAGGATGATGACGACCGCCTTGTACGCCTTCACGTCCGTGGAGGGCACCTTCATCGCGTAGAGCGTCGTCGTCAGCATCTGGATGATGTAGGCTCCCAGAACGCTGCCGCTGATGCGGAACCGCCCGCCGCCGAGGCTGTTGCCTCCGATCGCGACCGCGAGGATCGCGTCCATCTCGACGTCCAGCAGCAGGGTCTCGTGGTTGATCAGGCTCAGGCGGCACACGCCGATGGTGCCGGCGACCGACACGCAGATGCCGAGGATGATGAAGCTCAGCATCTTGATGAACGTGGGATTGATGCCGTTCAGCCTGGAAGCGGCCTGATTGATGCCCACCGACTGGGTGTAGAGGCTCAGGTTGGTGAAGCGGAAAGCCAGGTTCAGAAGTATCGCCATGATCACCACGATAAAGATCGGTGTGGGGATCGGCACATTCGGAATGAAGCTTCCGATCGAGCTGATGATTCCGCTCGAGACGGTCGGGGTCGCGCCGCCGTTGATCCAGTAGGCGATGGAGCGCCCGCAGGTGTAGAGGATCAGGGTGGCGATCATCGGCTGAATTCCGAAGACCGCGACCAGGGTCCCGTTGAACGAGCTGAACAGCATGGATACGACACAGCAGGCCAGGAATGCCAGGAGCACGGTCAGGCCGGTGATCGAGCTGCCGCTCTTCAGCACGCGCACGAACACGCTTCCCGCGATCGCCGCTCCGGCGCCGACGCTGATATCCTGCCCGCCGCAGGCCGCCGTCACCAGCGTCATGCCCATGGCGAGAATCGCAAGCTCACTGGCGCCGTTGATGATACTGATCAGGTTTCCCGACAGCACCGTGGTTCCGGCGTTGTTGACTGTCGTTCCGATACTGAAAAATGACGGGTCGCGTATCAGGTTGAACACCACCAGCAGCAGGATCGCGATCAGCGGGATCAGCAGCTGGCCGACGCCGTTTCCTTTTCTCTTTGTCTTACTCACTGCCCATCACCTCCCGCGATCGTCTTCATGACATTGGCCTGTGTCAGCTCGTCGTCCTTCAGCTCTCCAACGATCCTCCGGTCTCTCATGACGATCAGCCGGCTGCAGGTTCTCAGCATCTCCTCCACCTCTGAGGAGATGAACGTGATGCTGACATCCTCCTGCGCGAGCTTCAGGACCAGCTTCTGGATCTCCAGCTTGGTTCCGACGTCGATTCCCCTCGTCGGCTCATCCAGGATCAGATAGTCCGGATGGGTGAGCAGCCATCTCGCGAGGATCACCTTCTGCTGATTGCCGCCCGAGAGGCTCCCGACCGGCGTATCTTTGCTCGCCGTCTTGATGTTGAGCGCGGCGATGTACTCGTCCGCGAACTTATCGGCCTCGCTCCTCGACATCGGGCGGAAGAATCCGCGCATGACCTGCAGCGCGAGGATAATATTTTCCCTGACGCTGAGATCCGCGATGATGCCGTCGCGCTTGCGGTCCTCCGGGAGATACCCGATCCCGTTCTTCATGGCGTCGATCGGCTTCTGGATCCTGACGCTCTTTCCCTTCACCTTCACGTTCCCGCCGGTCACGTGGTCCGCGCCGAAGATCGCGCGGACGCTCTCGCTTCGGCCGGATCCGAGAAGACCCGTAAAGCCGTTCACCTCGCCGCGGCGAATGCTGAACCGGAAAGGCCTTGACGCGGTGCTGGAGAGATCCTCCGCCTCGTAGACCGTCTCATCCTGCGGGACGGGCTTCTGGCCGAACGTCTCCATATCCTCGAGCTCGTCCAGCTCCTTGCCCATCATCTTCGCGACGAGCTGGACCTGGGGCAGTTCCTCGATCGGGTACTCTCCGACCAGTTCCCCGTTGCGGAGAACGGTGATCCGGTCGCACACCTCGTAGACCTGCTCGAGGAAATGCGTGACGAAGATGATTCCGACACCCCTGCTCTTCAGGTCCCGCATCAGGGAGAAGAGCATCTGGACTTCCTTGTCGTCCAGCGAGGATGTCGGCTCGTCGAGGATCAGGACCTTGCAGTTCATGTCCACCGCGCGGGCGATCGCAACCATCTGCTGCACCGCGAGGGAGCAGCTGGAGAGCTCCTGCCTGGCCCTTGCCGGGATGTTCAGGCTCCTCAGCATCTCCTCCGACCGCCTCTCATATTCCTTCTTATGAGAGATCAGGCCCGGATCCCTGCCGATAAACATGTTTTCGGCGACTGTCAGGTTGGGGCAGAGCGTGATCTCCTGGTACACGGTACTGATCCCGATATTCTGAGCGTCCTGCGGCGACCTGATATCGGCTTCACCTTCTGTCCCTTCCATGGTTATGCTGCCTTTGTCTTTGGTATACACCCCGGTCAGGACCTTGATCAGCGTGGATTTTCCTGCCCCGTTTTCACCCATCAGGGCGTGAATCTCCCCCCGGCGGAGAGTGAAGTCCACGTTCTGAAGTGCCTTGACTCCGGGAAACTCCTTGCAGATTCCCCTCATACTCAGAACGGTATCATTTTGCTGCATCCGGATAGCTCCTTTCCTGGCTATGACGCCGGGAAAACCCTGTTCATAACCTTCTGCCTTTTCAACATAAAGCGCGGCATGAACCGGTGAATAAGATTCACTTGTTCACGCCGCGCAGTCTTCATTTCATCTCATCAGAAACTTTCCGCTTCTTTATTCGCCGAGGCCGTATGTATCAACGTCTTCCTCAGTGATGGTCGTCGCGTCAAAGCCCTTCTCAACGGAGATGATCTTCTTCTCTGCCGGAGCCTCGCCGCTCTTGATCAGGTCGCTGATGACCTGAGCCTGGAACGGGCTGCACTGTCCGTCGTAGTTCCAGTTGCCCGCAAGGAGTTCGCGGAGAGCCCACTTGTTGCAGTCGAAGCCCATCACGATGACGTCCTTGTCGACGCCGTGGGAGATGCCGTGATCGTCAAGAGCCGCCACAGCGCCCTTCGCCATACCGTCGTTCTCGGCGTAGATGATGTTGAACGCTTCGCCGCTGTTGATGACGGACTCGGTGATGGCCTTCGCCTCAGCCTCATCCCAGGAAGCTGTCTGCTCGACAACCAGCTTCCAGTTGTCTTCGGCTTTGCACTTCTCATCGAGCGGATCGGAACGGCCGATCTGAGCATCGCTGCCCATGACGCCCTGGATGTGGATGATGTTGTAGCTGTCAAGTCCGAGGCCTTCCAGCCACGCCACAGCGGTCTCACCTTCCTGGCGCATGTCGGAGACGACGGCAGCTGTGTAAAGCTCTTCGTCGCAGTCGATCATACGGTCGAACAGGAACACGCCGATGCCGGCTTCCTGAGCGGACTGCAGGACTTCGTCCCAGCCTGTCGTCTCAGCCGCGGAGATCAGAAGATAGTCAACGCCGTCAGTGATGAAGCCCTGAGCCGCAGCGAGCTGCTCGTCGTTCTTGATGCTGTAGTATGTCTTCGCATCGTAGCCGTTCTCTTCCGTGAAAACACTCTCGAAGTCCTTAACGTTCGCTTCACGATATCCGGACTCTGAAGGCGGGTTGTTCACGATACCGACCTTGATCAGGTCATCGGCCCCGGCGGAGACAAGCATGCAGGCGCTGACCGCAAGCGCGGCAATGGAAAGTGCAAACAGTTTCTTCATAAATCGTTCCTCCTTTTCAACCATCCCGTGGTTTCGGATTTACTGCTGAATAATACTATAGAGCACCACGTCCGCAATGAAAATAGAGGCAGTTTTTTTCGGGTTGAATCTTATTTCGGATTTTTCCGGTCTCCTCCCGAAAATGTTCGATTTCATTTTATCAGGGTTTGTTTTGATTCTGCTGGCGGTACTCCCCCGGTGTCATGCCGGTCTGTTTCTTGAACATGTAGCTGAAATAGTGGGCGTCGTTGTAGCCGACCTGCTGCGCGATCCGGTAGGTGTGCTGGTCGGTCCCCTTAAGCAGGTCCTTCGCCTTCTCGAGCCGGAGCCAGGTCAGGTACTCGGTAAAGGTCTGCCCGCACTCCTGCGCGAACACCGTGGAAAACCGGCTGTTGCTCATGCCCACGGCGGAGGCCACGTCCTGCAGCATCAGGCTGTTCTCCATAAAATGGTCCGCCAGATAGAGCCTCGCCTTCGCGGTGATCACGGCCGCGCTCCTGTCCATGGAATCCTCGCTGAATTCGCGCACGCCGACAATGACCGGGCCGTGCCGGTCCTGCCCCGTGAGGACGTGCCGGATATGTCTCGCCCTCTTCAGGCTGTCCAGGATCCGCTCGGGCGCGTCGACGATCTCCCCGATGCTGATGCGGAGATCCGTGGCCCCCCGGCGCTCGAGTTCCGTCTGGATCGAGGTGGCGAAGGCGTAGGCCCGCTCCTCCGTGTCCCGCTCGTTGTCACCCAGCACGAGGTACCGCCCGCCGGTCCTGCAGGGCGACGCGTGCACCAGGCCGTTGCTGCTCTCCGCGAGCTCCAGGAGGGCGGTGTACCCCTCGTCGATCGGCTCGTACGCCGCGTCGATAACCGCGTACCGGGACGCCGCGATGTTGATGCCCATATTCCGCAGCTGTTCCACGATGCCGCGGGCATCCTCCTTCCTGGTGTCCTCGGAGTAGAGGGCTCCGATCAGTTTCTCCCGGAGGAAGGCCTGGTCCGTGCGGCCGGCGTTCCGGAGCCTCATATTTCCCTCAAGTTCAGCCTGCTCGCGCCTCATGTTCTCGCTCACGCGGTCCAGCGCCTGCTTGAGCTCCTCCGCCGTGACGGGCTTCAGGATGTACTCCTTCACGCCGAGCTGGAGCCCCGTCCTCGCGTACTCGAATTCGTCATATCCGCTCAGGATGATAATCCCGATCCAGGGCATCTGGCTGCGAACGGCCCTGCACAGCTCCATACCGTCCATGAACGGCATCCGGATATCCGTGATCAGGATGTCCGGCCTCGTGTCCCGGATCATCGGCAGCGCCATCTCCCCGTCAGGGGCCTCCCCGACCAGGGTGTATTCGGTCCTGTCCCACGGAAATGACGTCCTGATCCCCTCCCGTATCACGATCTCGTCGTCAACCAGAAACACTTTCATCATGTTCCAGATCCTCCACCGTCTTGCAGGGAACCCTGAAGGAAACCGTCGTCCCCTCCGGCCCGCTGTCTATACTGAGTCCCTCCGGCACATTGTAGTAGAGCCTGATGCGCAGGTTCACGTTGACCAGCCCGAACCCGCCCGTTCCGGACGTGTGCACGGGCTGCTGCTCGGCCATGTGCTTCCGGAGGTTCGCGAGCGTCTCGGCGTCCATGCCCCTGCCCGTGTCGCTGACCGCAAAGACCAGGTCCTCCCCCTCTTTGCGCCCCGTCACCCGGATCACGCCGCCGCCCCTCCTGTACTTGATGCCGTGGTAGAGGGCGTTCTCGACCAGCGGCTGCAGAAGGAGCTTCAGGATATAGTACTGCCCGATCTCATCGGGGATATCGATCTCGTAGCTCAGGATATCGCGGTACCTCGTCCTCTGGATGCTCAGGTATCCCGCGATATGCTTCTTCTCCTGGCTGATCGAGATCCAGTCCGCGCCGGAGGAGAGGCTGATCCGGAAGAAATCGCTGAGGGCCCTCGTCAGGCTGATGACCTCCTCCTCGTCCCCCGCCTCCGCCTTCCACACGATGGCATCCAGCGTATTGTACAGAAAGTGAGGATTGATCTGCGCCTGAAGCGTCCTGAGCTCGGCCTTCCTGAGATTCCTCTCGTCCAGCTTGCGCTGCCGCATCATGTCGTCCAGGTTATCGGCCATGATGTTGACCTGACCGGTCAGGTTCCAGAGTTCCCCCACCTGCGTGATGGGAAGGCGGGCGCTCATATCTCCCTTGGCGAGCTTGGCCGTGACCTGCTCGAGCTGCTCGATCGGCCCGCGCACGAACCGGGACGTGCTCCTGGCAAAGCGCCGGCTCTGTATCATCGCGAATACAAGAAGAAACAGCTCGACCGCGGCGGCCAGGAGCACGATCCGCCCTATGAGCCTGCTCATGGCGGAAGCCGTCCGGATCTCCTCGGTGATGTAGTCGTTCAGCATGCTGACCACGAGCGTGGCGACGTCGCGGATCTCCGCGAGAATCTTCTCGTTCTCGACGACCGGGACGCCGCTTCCGATATTCTCCCTGATCCGGTCCACGTACTGCGTCAGCGTATCCATGGTCCTGCCGGCCACGATCAGGGAGAGCCTGTTGTCCGGCGTCGTCCCCCCGCTGACCCGGTCGATCGTCCTGTCCACATCCTGAAGCACCTCATCGAGGCCGCTGTCCTCCAGGGCTTCGCGGCCAGATACCGCGCTCCAGACCGTCTCCGGAATCTGCTCCTGGATCACCGGCTTCAGGTCCGCAATCGTCCCCATGCGCTCGATCGCGGCGCTGTATTCATGTGAGACGTACAGTATCAGGACGAGGGAGATGACCACCGGTATCCCCAGCAGAAAGATGATCTTCCAGATCATGCTGTTGATGCGGCCGACGATACTCCTGCTGCTCGTGTTTTCCAACATTTCGCCACCTTAAGTCCAGTGAGGGGGTGCGGGAGATCCCGCCTTCAGTATCCGCGGGGCTCCAGATTGCCGATATCGTCGTAGTCGCTGAAGGTGCGCTCCACCGGGTGCGTCACCTTCTCGACCGCCTCGCCCGCCTTCAGCTTCATCGCGGTCTCCATCAGGATGGAGCCCAGCATGGGCGTGCACTCCACGATGCAGTTGATCTTTCCCTCCTTCAGGATATCGATCGCCTCCTGGCCGCCGTCGATCGAGATGATGACCATGTCTTCGCCGGGCCTGTAGCCCGCGTTCTCGATCTTCGGCAGCGCGCCCATCGTCATCTCGTCGTTGTGGCTGTAGATCACGTCGATGTCGTCCCCGTACGTCTCAAGGAGGTACTCCATGCACTCGGCCCCGCGGCTGCGCAGGAAGTCGCCGTTTACGCTCTCCAGCAGGTTCATGCGGCTGTCGCCGCCGATCGTGTCGAAGAAGCCCTCGTGGCGCTGCTTCATGGGTGTGGAATCCTCCGTCCCGGTGATCTCCACAATATTAAGCCTGTCCTTCCCCAGGTCGTCGGCCTTCCGAAGCAGGTACTCCGCGGCCATCACGCCCTCCTCGTAGAAGTCCGCCCCGATCAGGCTCTCATACAGTGAGTCATCCTCGGTCCTGATCGTCCGGTCCACGAGCACGACCGGGATCCCGGCGTCCTTCGCCTCGCGCAGCACGTTGTCCCACCCATC
This sequence comes from uncultured Lachnospiraceae bacterium, assembly GCA_902773435.1. GTDB lineage: Bacteria > Bacillota > Clostridia > Lachnospirales > Lachnospiraceae > Chordicoccus. The sequence goes on from CACYEN010000089.1 coordinate 8,432, forward strand.
CTCGACGATCGGAGAGAACGCGATCACGTCCACCCGGTAGGCGATAAAGCTGCGGATGGCGGCGATCTGGTTCTCCTGCTTCTGGTTTGCGTTCTCGAGCATCAGGCTGATGCCGTATTCCTCCGCTTTCTCCTCGATATCCCTGGTATTTCCGATGCGGAAGGAGCTCTCGCTCCCGAGCTGGCTGAAGCCGAGAAGCAGCTTCGGGTCCTCGGATTCATCAGCCGCCTGTTCCCTGCCGCAGCCTGCGAGGAGCAGGATCGCGGAGATTATGAGCGCGAGGGCGCGCGGCCCCGTCGTTCTCTTCATAGGGTTTCTCTCCTTATTTCGGGACGTCTGTGCTGTCCTGCAGACAGCAGTGCGGAGAACGGGGAACCGTCCTCCGCACAAGTATAGTTTACACAGAATGGCCTGTCGCTTCAAACCTTTATATAATGTGATACTTCTCCAATAATCTTACCCGCTCCCGGCCCAGTCGAATTGTATCCGTGATCTTGTTGTCGGATGATTGTTTTTTGATCTCCCGCGTATAAGAGATAATTCTCTCTGCCCAGGCGACAGGAAGCAGCAGTGGTGCTTTTTTGAGATATGGATAATGGCTTTCCATCTTCTTCAAAGGCAGAAAAACCGAATAGAGCAAAGTTGAGCCGTCCCTTTTCTTCTTTTCTGAAGAATTGCCCTTTTCCACGGCATGCAGCGTCATGTTGCTGCTGTGAACACGGCTCATTGTCACCGTACCGTATAACCCGCCTTCCAGTATATCTTCCAGCAGCGGAGCCTCATCTACCGCGTCAAAGTCCCTTCCGCTGAGATATTCCCTGATATGATTTTTCGTAAGCAGGTATTTGTCCGCAATTCGATAAATTGCATAAGTAAACTCTAAAGCCCTGCATTCCTCCAGTTCGGCACATATCCTGCTCCAGTCGATCTGATCTCTGTACCGCTCCGAAAACAGAATAATATCACACACCTGCCTGATGCCAAAGCCACTGTAGAGAAAATGCTTAAGCGCGTGCAGTATCAGGTAGAGCAGATGATCCGACGGCTCCAGCGTGTAAAACTTCGTACCATAAATGGTCTCTGATGCTTCCGTTTCTTCCGCACGCTCAAATGCCTTATCAAAATAGCGGTTCAGATCCCCATAAGCCTTCGAGTTCCGGGGAAAGGGGGTCTTATGCACTTCAATATATAAATGATTTGTTTTGCCCTTATAGGAAATTTCGTCGGATGTCTCAAGGTCCTGCTTCGGATCCGCAAGCGACAGTCCGTAATCAGTTATCGCTTTGTGTAAGCGCCGGAATTGAGCCGGGTTTATAAGAAGGTCTTCGTCAACGGAAGCTCTCTGTTCCGGCTGCGGGTAGAGATTACGGCATATAATTCCTTTCATCACGAGGGGATGAAGCCCCTGTTTCTTCAGATATTCATAGAAGAGAAGGAAATCCGCCGTCTTTTGAGCCTGATGTATGACAATCGAACGTGCTTTTTCTCTGATCTCAGCCATGGACTCCGGAACCTGTCCGGCAGGACCGGCAGACTCCATAAATGCTTCTGCCGCAATCGGGTATACCGCGTGGATTTCGGCCAGATGAAAAACCTTATCCCGGTCACCCGGATCGCCTTCTTTTCCCCGGGGCACTGCCTTGTTTCCGGCAATGCCCGCCTGAAGCAAGGCCAGAAAGCACGCTGCATCTTTGTCATTCATCGTCTTCAAAGCCGCCGACCGATTGCCCTTCCGGAACTATAATTACCAGGTTGTTATCGTCTTCATAGACCTCATACTCATTCACTTCTCCGGAACCGCTGCCGTCACTGTCATTCAGCAGTATTTTAGCGGCTTCCCACTGCATTTTAAATTTCGCGAACAAGTCTGCTGTTTTATCTGAAAAGCCCATCAGAGAAATAATAATACTAATTATGAATGCTAAGATCTTAATCATTTTTATCCCCTTCGTTTTTATTATCTATACCGTCTTCACCCAGGATGTATCCGCTCTCCGTCATATCTTTCAAAAACGCGGCAATGTCCTTCCGGACATCTGCATTTCTCACCTTATAAGCTTCAAATATGGCATTCTCCAGATCCTCAGCTGTCGCAGTCCGCATTAACCTCTTCCACAGGAAAGCGGCACTTCTGTTGATCTGTCTGACATATGGGCAGCTGCTTCTTGCCTCTTCGGCTGCTACCAGCAGATACTCTCCGCAGATTTCGACAAGCAGAACTCCCGGGCGGCATCTGTACACAGTCAATTGTCCGGCCCTCCCTTTAAATAGCTCTCAAAAGTATTCCTGGCCAGTCGTGCGGAATCGCTGTCACCCCGATTTTTCAACAGCCACACCGGATATTTTTGTAACAGCAGGTTCTCAAACCTTTCCCGGGATCTTATCTGTAACTCGGTATTGCACTGCCCAATAAACTGATGCCAGACAGGCCATACCATTTCATGAATATTGACAGGCGACATGTGATTTTCTTCACTCTGCCTCAGCCAGACCACCCCGCCGAGCGGATAATCCGAATGAGCATCAAATCCCAGCCTTTCCTTCCCGTTCCAGGGAGACGGA
>CACYEN010000090.1 GCA_902773435.1 uncultured Lachnospiraceae bacterium
GAACGGCCATGTGACCGGCGTCGTGATCAAGAGCGTCGGCAATTTCCGCAAGGAGAACGGCCGCATGATGTTCGACGTCCTCGAGGGGACGGAGGAAGTGATCCCCTGCGACACCGTTATCTTCGCGACGGGCCAGAGACCGACGATCCCGATGGATCCGGAGGTGTTCGGGCTGGAGCTGACCCACGGCAACTACGTGGCCGGCAAGGGGCCGGGCGGCCAGACGTCCGTCGAGGGCGTGTGGGCAGCGGGCGATTCGCTCACCGGCACGACATCGGTGATCCAGGGAATCGCCGGAGCGAGGGACGCGATCTCCGCGATCGACGTCTATCTCGGCGGAGACGGCAATATCGAGGAGAAGCTTGCACCTGAACAGGTGAAGGATCCGTACATCGGCGTGATCCAGGGATTCGGCGACCTGAAGAGGACTGACCCGAGGGTCGTCCCGGTTCCGGAGCGCGTGGAGAACTGGAAGGACTGCGGCCCGATGGACCAGGGCTTTGACGAATCGCTCGCGAGGTGCGAGGCGACGAGATGCCTGCAGTGTGACCTGAGACTGTGCATCTCCCAGCCGAGAAGCTGGGGTGAATTCTCGAAGGAGGCCGAAGCATGAGACAGACAGTGGAAAGCGCGAAAGCGATGGGATTCGCTGCCCTTCTGGACAGAATCAAAGAAGCCGGGCTCACGGAGTACGGGCTGTGTCCCGAACCGCTCGCGGACAGGATCTACGCCGCGTGCGCCAAGGAAGGGGACGCGTATGTGCACGCCGGGCTCAACAACGCGGACGTCGACCGCGTGCTTCTCGGCCTCCTCAGGGAGGACCCGGAGAGGGTTCTCGCCGGCATCTTCGCGGCGGGGACGCTTGTCGGGGCGGCAGCGAAGTTTCTCTATATCCCGGAGGAGGAGAAGGAGCTGACGGAGGCTCTCCGTCCCCTGGCCGAGGAGTATAAGATTGTCCTTGTGAATGACATCATCAACGTCAGGGAATCCGAGGGCGACCTCCTGCTGCACATCGTGACGGCGGCGGAGCTCGCCGACCTCATCGACGGCTGCAGTGAGAGCGGCGTCTATGTATCGACGGACGGGGAGACCCTGAAGAAGGTGCCCGGGGATACGCCGGTCCCGGAGCTCGTCTCTCTCGAAGGGGCGAAAGCCGTATATCTCGGATACGGATACTGTACGCCGGATGAGGCGAAGGAGATGAAGGCGAAGGACGCGACGACCGGACTCATCCGCGTCCTCAGCGAGAAGGACTGTATCGTGAGCGAAACTGCGAAGCAGCTCCTGAAGTACAGGAAAGCGAGCTGCGGCAGGTGCGTCTTCTGCCGCGAGGGCCTCATCCAGCTCGAGTTCATGCAGAGGGAGATCACGATGGCCCGCGGCAAGAGCTCCCAGCTCGATCTCACGAAGGAGATCGGCGAGGCGATGACCTGCTCCACGCTCTGCACGGTCGGGCAGGAGTCGTCGAAGATCGCCCTCACGGCGATTGAGAAGTTCGGGCCGGAGTATGAAGCCCATTACAAGAAGAACAAATGTCCGGCGGGTGTCTGCACGGCGTTCGTCCACATCTACATCGATCCGCAGGCGTGTACGGGCTGCGGCGACTGCCTGGACGTCTGTCCGGCCGACTGCATCGAGGGCAAGCCGAACTTCATCCACATGATCGACGAGTTTGAGTGCACGAAGTGCGGCAAGTGCATAGAGGCGTGTGAGGAGGAGGCGGTCCAGATGACGTCCGGCAAGCTGCCCAAGCTGCCGAACCGTCTCATCAAGGTCGGAAAATTCAAGAAGCACTGAGACGACACTGTGGGTATGGGCTGCCGCGGACCGCGGCAGCCCATATTTTGAGGAAAGCGCCATGCTGAAAGTACTGATCGCGGACGATGAGCAGCTGATCTCAAGCATGATACAGAAGATGATCCGCTGGGACGAGAAGGGTATGGAGGTAGCCGGCACCGCGGACAACGGCCTGGAGATCCTGAGACTGTCGGAGGAGCTCCACCCGGATATCGTCATCACGGATATCCGGATGCCGGGGATCGACGGCCTGGAGATGATCCGCCGCGCCATGGCGCTGTCTCCGGAGACCGAATTCATCATCATCAGCGGATACAAGAATTTTGAGTACGCCCATCAGGCGCTGTCGATGGGGGTGCGGCACTATCTGCTGAAGCCGATCGACCGGAACGAACTCTCCGCGACGCTGGACCGCATTGTCGCCGAGAAGACGAAGACCCGGAAGAGCGAGGAGGAAGAGCGGAAGATACGGAAGGAAAGCGAGGAGCAGAGGCAGAGCGCGAGAAGGCATTTTCTGAATTCCATCATCCGGGAGAGCGAACTCGGGCCGGAGGACGGAGGGAGGGAGTCCCTCGATATCGACCTCAACTTCGTGAACAGCTGGTATCGCGCCCTCCTCATCAAGGTGGATTCCACCGGGCAGGGGGAGATACCCCAAAGCCTGATGGAGATGCTGCTCGCATCCGTCGAGGAGACGGAGAGCGGCTGGAACTGTGAATATGTCAATTCCTTCGCGAAATCGGGGATTATCTCCGTGATCAATTACCCGGCGGAGAGCCCCGCGGCGGGACTTTCCGGAATCGAGGCGCTCTTCACGAAGCTCCGGCGCGAACTCGACAAGTTCTCGGGATTCTCCGTGACGATCGGGGTCGGGTCCGAGAAGTCGGATATCTCGGAGTCGAAGGC
>CACYEN010000091.1 GCA_902773435.1 uncultured Lachnospiraceae bacterium
CGGCTGGCTTCCTTCATGGGTACCGGGATAACCGCAATCGTCGCATCCGCCTTGTTCTGCTTGTGGAAGTCAAGCATCTTGTCATAATCCATCTTGTAGATATGGTCTCCTGAAAGAATCAGAAGATATTCCGGATTATAATTGTCTATGAAATCGATATTCTGGGAAATCGCATCTGCGGTGCCGCGATATACATCCAGGTTTGCATCTGCCTTCTCACGAGGCGGAAGCACGAACACACCACTGTTCTTGCTGTCCAGACCCCACTGTCTGCTCGCTGCCACATAGCTGTTCAGCTGTACTGACTCATACTGTGTCAGCACACCTACAATATCGATCCCACTGTTTGCGCAGTTACTCAGCGGAAAATCCACGATACGGTATTTTCCACCGAAATAAACAGCCGGTTTCGCCACCTTGTTGGTGAGATCCAGCAGTCTGCTTCCACGCCCGCCAGCCAGGATCATCGCCAGCATCTCATTCTGCTTCATGATAGGTCCTCCCTGTTATAATATCTTCTTGGCCACAGTCCCTGAAAAAATACAGCAAACTGTAGTTTTGTAACTCTATTCTAGTAGAAAAACACCAAAAATACAATAACAGATTTCACAAATACCGTGAAATCTGTTATTATTTTTCGTTCATCCGTTTATTTTTTTGTCAATGTGGCTCCCTGCCGTCCCGGAAAAGAAGCATCATCTCATTTGTCAGACTCAGATTGTCCGGCTGTCCCTTGATCTGCGCGCGCGGTATCCACAGGGCGGACTTCAGTTCATGACGGTCCAGCCGTACGCTGGCGTCTCCGTCTACGTCACAGAAAAAGCCGGACAGGATATCGCTGGCCATCCCCCATGGCTGCGATTTATAATAACGGATATTCTTTACCCGAAGACCGGCCTCCTCCATGACCTCACGCGCGACCGTCTCCTCCAGCGTCTCACCGATCTCCGTAAAGCCGGCCACCAGCGCGTACCAGGTGACGTCGCGGCCGCGATACTTGGTCAGGAGCAGCCTGTCGCCGTTGGTCACACCGACGATCACAGCGGGGATGATGCGCGGGTAGATGCGGCGGCCGCACTGCGGGCAGACCAGCGCGCGCTCATTCGAGGCCTGCTCCGTGTTCCCGCCGCAGCGTCCGCAATAGCGGTTATCGCGATACCAGCCGGCCAGCTGCATGGCCGTCCAGGCGGCGAAAACCGTTTCCTGCGCGCCGGCGGAGATGCGCCGCATATCACGCGCGGGAACAGGCGTCAGGTACTCCGGCAGTGCCGCGTTCTCGTCGGGGCAGAGGAAGCAGTCGGTCTCGTCCAGACGGAAAAGATAAATGAGAGGGCGCGCATCCCGCGCCTCGCTCACGGCGGGGATCCGCAGGCCTTCGCGAACGTCTGCCATCAGACTGCCGTTTCTGAATACAAAGAGCAGGGAATCATCCCGGGGCTCGCGGCCGGGAATAAACTGGTTGTAAAGCCTGTGGGGCCGGATATCCTGGATCATGCAATCTCCTCCCGGATCGATCGAAATAGACGCTTGTGCAAGCAAGATAGCATGCTTTTGGCCGGATGTCAAGGAAGCATTTTGCCCGGGGCGGGGAATGCCGTCCTCCTCCGGGACCGTGACCGGTCCGCTGTGCCGGGCCGATCCTTTCTGAAGATGCCGTGGAACGGTACGCGTGAAAAAACGGGGTCCCGTTCGGCCTGTAATGCTTTCGTAATGCCTGCATGCTATAATCATAGGGTGCCCGGAGGTGAGCGCAGGGGACTGGCGAAGATCTCCCTGCTTCCGCTGGAGCGGGCCCGCGGAGACATGGAACGCGGCCCCGGAGCGCGGCGCCGGAAGGTGCGTGGGTTTTTCCGAAGCGTCCGCCGTCAGGCGGCCGCGAGCGAAAACGCGGCGGCCCGGTCCGGGAACCCGATCGCCAACGATACGACCGAAAGGAACCGAACACGCCATGATGGGAAGGACACACGTCGCCTGCGGCGTCGCCGCCGCGCTGCTGGCCTTGCGGCCCGATACGCCCGCGGGCTGCCTGAGGGCGGTGCTGGCCGGCGCCGTCGGCGGCGTCGTCTGCGATCTGGACGCCTCCACGC
>CACYEN010000092.1 GCA_902773435.1 uncultured Lachnospiraceae bacterium
GTCAGAACCGATATGCAGTCGGCGCCGGCGGCCTCATACTCCCTCGCGATCTCGAGATACGGAAAATCCGGGGCGATCAGCCCCTTCGACGGGGACGCCTTCTTGCACTCGCAGATAAATGACATCCCCGGCTTCCCCAGCGCCCTCTCAAACTCAAAATCCCCGGGGGGCATGGCGAGCGCCCGGCGCCTCACCTCATCGGCCGGCGCGATCCGCTTCGCGGCTTCCACCCTCTCCCTCGCGTGTCCGGCGAGCTGGTCAAGAATCGTCATTCGGACACCTCCGCCGGGTCCGGGCGGTTGCTGACCTCGATCAGCTTCCCGAGCGTCTCCGCGGCCTTCCCGGAATCGACGATCTCCGCGGCGAGGGCAATTCCCTCCTTTATACTCCCGGCTTTGCCGCCGATATAGAGCGCGGCGCCGGCGTTCATGAGGACGGTGTCTCTCCGGAGGCCCTTCTCGCCGCCGAGAATCGCCCGCGTGATCTCAGCGTTCTCCTCCGGCGTGCCGCCCTTCAGGTCCTCCCTCGAGCAGCGCGTGAAGCCGAAGTCCTCGGGCGTGATCACATAGGTTTTGAACCAGCCGTTGTTGATCTCGCAGATCTTCGTCGGCGCGCTCATGGAGATCTCGTCCAGCTTGTCCTGGCCGTAGACGACCATTCCCCGCTTCACGCCCAGGTTGATGAGGACCTGCGCCAGGGGTTCGACCAGGTATTCGTCGTACACACCGAGGAGCTGCATGGTGGGGCTCCCTGGATTCGTGAGCGGGCCGAGAATGTTGAACACGGTCCTGAAGCCGAGCTCCCTTCGGATGGCCCCGACGTATTTCATCGAGCTGTGGTACTTCTGGGCGAAGAAGAAGCACATGCCGGCCTCGTCCAGCAGCTCCAGGCATTTTGCGGGGCTCTGGTTGATATTCACGCCGAGAGCCTCCAGGCAGTCCGCTGTGCCGGACTGCGAGGACGCCGCGCGGTTGCCGTGCTTGGCCACCTTCATGCCGCCGGCTGCGGCGACGATCGCGGCCGTCGTCGAGATGTTGAAGCTGTGGGCGTTGTCTCCGCCGGTCCCGACGATCTCGAACACCTCCATTCCCGTGTCCACCCTGGTCGCGTGGTCCCTCATGGCCGAGGCGCAGCCCGCGATCTCGTCGGTGGTCTCAGCCCTGGCGCTCTTCGTCGACAGCGCCGCGAGGAAAGCGGCGTTCTGGGTGGGCGTCGTCTCCCCGCTCATGATCTCATTCATCACGGCGTACGCCTCGTCGAACGTCAGATCTTCCTTGTTCACTATCTTTACAATCGCTTCTTTGATCATGGCTCAGACCTCCTTGATAAAATTCCTGAGAATAGTTCTGCCGTCCGGAGTCATGATGGACTCCGGGTGAAACTGTACTCCGTAGATCGGATACTCCCTGTGGCTGACCGCCATCACCTCGCCGTCGGCGGTCGAGGCCGTGACCCGGAGGCAGCCGGGTATGGTCTCCGGGTCCGCGGCGAGCGAATGGTACCTTGCGACCGGCGCCCTCTCCGGACATCCTCGGAAAATCGGGCACCCCGTGTCAAATGTCACCTCCGACTGCTTTCCGTGCATCAGGCGCTTCGCGTAGGTGATCCTCGCTCCGAACGCCGCGCAGATCGCCTGGTGTCCCAGACACACGCCGAGCAGCGGGATCTCCCGGCCGAGCGTGCCCGCCGCCTCGACGATCATCCCCGCGTCCTCCGGCCTGCCTGGCCCGGGAGACAGGATGATCCGGTCCGGTTTCAGGGCCCGGATCTCCAGGGCCGTCATCTCATCGTTCCGGATGACCCTGATGTCGGGATCAATCTCCCCGACGAGCTGGAACAGGTTGTAGGAAAAGCTGTCGTAATTGTCGATCAGAAGAATCATAGGTCCTCCCCCTGCGCGAGCTCCAGCGAAAGAAGCGACGCCCGCGCCTTGTTCAGGCACTCCTCATATTCCTTCGCGGGGACCGAATCCGCCACGATGCCGGCCCCGCTTCTCACAAAGACCCTTCCGTTCTTTTTGTACACGATCCGGATCGCGATGCAGGTGTCCATATTTCCCGTGAAGTCAATGTAGCCGATCGCGCCGCCGTAGATGCCTCTCTTGTTCCGCTCCAGCTCCCCGATCAGCTGGCAGGCCCGGATCTTAGGGGCCCCGGACAGCGTCCCCGCGGGGAGCACCGCCTCGATCGCGTCGAACGCGTCCTTTCCGTCGCGGATCTCCCCCCTGACCGTCGACCCGATGTGCATGACGTGGGAGAATCGCTCGATCGAGTGGAGTTTCTCCACCTCCACGCTGCCGAAGCGGGAGATCTTTCCGAGATCGTTCCTCCCCAGGTCGACCAGCATGTTGTGCTCGGCCAGTTCCTTCTCGTCGCGGAGCAGTTCCTCCGTGAGGGCCCGGTCCTCCGCCTCGGTCTTTCCCCTCGGCCTCGTCCCCGCGAGCGGGAATGTGTGCAGCACCCCGTCCTCCAGCTTCACCAGCGTCTCGGGCGAAGCGCCGGCGACCTCCACGTCGGTCCCGCAGAAGTAGAACATGTAGGGGGAGGGGTTGATCGTCCGGAGAACCCTGTAGGTGTTCAGGAGGCTTCCCTCGAACGGGGCGCTGAGCCGGTTGGAGAGAACGATCTGGAAAATGTCCCCCTCCCGGATATGCCTCTTCGCCTCCTCCACCATCCCCGAGAACTCCTCCCTGCTGAACAGCGCGGTCACGCCGCCCGTCAGCTGCCCCCCGGGCTCGCGCCTCTTCTCCCCGGTCTTAAGCAGGCTGACGAGGCTCCTGAGCTCCCTCACCGCCCGGTTGTAGCCGGTCGCAGGATCGTCCAGCGGCATGTTGACGATGAGGATCAGCTTCTGCCTCATGTGGTCGAACGCGATGACCTTGTCGAACAGCATCAGGTCGAGGTCCCGGAATTCCTCGGCGTCCTCCGCCTCGCATCTCACGGACGGTTCGCTGTAGCCGAAATAGTCAAACGCGAAGTAGCCGACCAGGCCGCCCGTGAAGGAGGGCAGGTAGTCGAGGCGCGGGCTCCGGTACCCCTCGAGAACCTGGCGCAGGACGTCGGAGGGGCGGTCCGTCCTCATGCGGATGTCCCCGGCCTTCATCTCGCCGTTTATGCAGGTGATCTCCATCTTCGGGTCGAAGCCCATGAATGTGTAGCGGCCCCATTTTTCATCCGCGGTGGCGGATTCGAGCATGTAGCAGTGGGTGGAGACATTTTTCAGCACGCGCATGGTCTCAATCGGCGTGGTGAAGTCCGAGAGGATCTCGCAGCTCACCGGGAGGATGTCGAAGGCGCCTTCGGCGGCGTACTCCATGGCTTCGGCGAGGCTGGGCCGGATGTTCAGGCTGTGTTCGTTCATTGGTTACCTCCTTTCGGAACCGGCGATATCATAAAACTGTCATGACCGCAGGCGTGCCCATCAGCACGTCCATCGGGACCGGCGATATCATAAAAAATTCCCTGACAGAAATCACTCTGTCAGGGACGAATATTCACTATCCGCGGTGCCACCCTTATTTCACGGAAGAGACCGTGCTCTTAGCGGGATACCTTCATATCCCCGGCTGTTAACGTCTGCCTCTGACGTCGCAGAATACTCGGAACCCGTGCCGGTTCCTTTGACTGCGCCCTCCGCGGTCCATTTGACAGCTTGTTTCCCGCCCGGATCTCAGCATCCCAGGCTCTCTGTACGGGCATCACTGCCTTTATCTCCGCTTCAACGGTTTACCTTGTTAAATTATGATAGATGTTAACACTTAAGTGAACACGCGTCAACACCTTTTTGCGATAACCCGTATCGATTTCCAACCGTCGTCCCGGCCCGGTACTGCCGTGCCCCCTCACACATTCCCCAGGCACACGCGCGCAAGGCTCTCCTCCGCAATCCTCTTCAGATTCTTCAGGACCCCGATATCCGTCGGCTTCTCCCTCATCCTGTAACGTGGGAAATACCTCGTGATATGGAGCGGGATCTCCGGACTGATCCCGGCGATCCACCCGGCCTCCGCCCTCATGTCCTCCGGGCTGTCGTTCATCCCGGGCACGATCAGGGACGTCAGCTCGACGTGGCACCCGGACGCCGCCCGGGTGATAAATGCCTTCACGGTCTCAAGGTCCCCTCCGAGCCTTCGGTAGATCTCCGGCCGGAAGCCCTTTAGGTCAATATTCATCGCGTCCATATAGGGAAGAATCTCCTCGAGCACGGGCAGCTCCGCCATCCCGTTCGTCACGAGGACGTTCACCATGCCCGCGCCGCGGATCAGTTTCGCCGCGTCCCGCACGTACTCGTACCCGACGAGCGCCTCATTGTAGGTGAAGGCGGCCCCGATATTGCCGCGGGCGCGCTCCCTCTCCGCGATCAGCGCAAGCTCCTCCGGGGAGACCTCCCGAAGTCCGGGGAGATCGTCCGCTCCCATCCTCGAAATCTCGTGGTTCTGGCAGAAGGGGCAGAACATATTGCACCCGAAACTCCCGGCGGACAGGATCATGCTGCCCGGCCGGAAGAATGCGAGCGGCTTCTTCTCGATCGGATCCAGCGCGAGGGCGGTCAGCTTTCCGTAGCTCGCGCAGACGACCCGTCCGCCCTCGTTCTTTCTCGCCCCGCAGATCCCGTAGCCCCCGTCCGGAATCCCGCAGTGGTGCGGACAGACCCGGCAGACTGCCTCACTCATGGCGGATCACCTCGAAGCGGTACATCTTCACCCCGGCCTCATTGTCCCGGATTCCGGCTTTTCTCTTCGCGATGCTGACCTGGTAAGATACGGTGTCCACGCCGTCGAGATCCGGAAGCAGGAGTCCGCGCCGGTATCCCTTCTCGACGATCACGCCGTAGCGCTTCACATCCAGTTCGTCCTCGGAACTGACCGGCTCCGCCTCGGTGAGGACGTCCACGCTGATCGTGAGCCCCGCGAGCTCCTCCTCCCCGATCGGCGGAA
>CACYEN010000093.1 GCA_902773435.1 uncultured Lachnospiraceae bacterium
GCTCCGGCGCGAACTCGACAAGTTCTCGGGATTCTCCGTGACGATCGGGGTCGGGTCCGAGAAGTCGGATATCTCGGAGTCGAAGGCTACGATCGCGGAGGCGATCGAGGCGACCAAGAGCCGGATACGCAGGGGGATCGACAGGGTGCTGGAGTACATTCCCCCCGAGGGAGGGACAGCCGGGGTCGACGAGATCCTCCCGGAGAGGGAGAGGAAAGGAGTGCTCCGGGCGGTGGAGGCCAGGGATGCCGAGGCTGTGAAGAGCGACTTCCAGGTTCACTCCGACAGAATCCGGATGTATCGCCGGGCGGACCCGAACAGGCTCTACACCCTGATCCTCAGTTTTACGAAGATGATCAGGGACAGCTGGAGGGAGAACGGCGTCGGGGAGGATCTGCTGAAGGCGTTCTCAACGTCGGTCGAGACGGTGCTCGACCGCAGCACGACCGAGGCGAGGATGCTTCAGGCCTACGAGGACGTCCTGGACGAATACTTCAGAAGGGTGATCGAGAGCGAACGGAGGAGCAGCCAGGCCCCGGTCAGGCTGGCGAAACAGTACCTCGCGGACCATTTTATGGAGAGCCCTACGCTCGAGCAGGTCGCCGATGAGGTCGGGATGAGTCCGGCCTACTTCAGCACGGTCTTCAAAAAGGAGTACGGGATCGGATTCAGCGAATACCTCATCCGGCTGAAGATCGAGGAGGCGAAGCGCCTCATGAGGGAGACGGACCTGTCGATCAACGTGATCAGCGAGGAGGTCGGCTACTCCGACACGAAGTACTTCAGCAGGATATTCAGGAAGACGGTGGGGCTCAAACCGAGCGAGTACAGGAAACTCTATCGCTGAGAACGGAGGTTCTGATGGCGGCTGCACTCTTCATCACGGCGGGGGCGCTTGTCTTCTGCCTTATACATATCCTGAGGACGGAGCGGTTTGTCCGCGCGGTCGGGAGCAGTCTCGACCGGAGGGAGTCCGGGCGGGAAAGCGGGGAAGAGCATTCTGACGAAAAATGGTTCCACACCGCTGCGGAACTCGACGCCATGACCGGAAGGCTCCTCAAACTGGAGGAGGCGGACGCGATCAGGGTCAGGGACGAGAGGGACAGGGAGCTGCTGGAGATCAGGATGCAGTTCGCCCAGCTGCAGAATCAGATCAATCCTCATTTCCTGTACAATACGCTGGAAAATATCCGGGCCAGGGCGATTCTCGACGACAACGCCGTGATCGCGGACATGACGGAATCGCTGTCAAGATTCTTCAGGTACAACATCAGCAAGCGCACGGATATTGTGAAGCTGAGCGAGGAGCTGGACAACATCAGGACCTACATGCACATTCAGCAGTACCGCTTTTCCAATAAGTTTGATTTCCAGGTATTCATACACAGCGGGGAGAAGGGGATCCTCGACGTCCCCATCCCGAAGATGACGCTGCAGCCGATCGTTGAGAACGCGATCTTTCACGGTATGGAGGGCAGGATCGGCAAGGGGCACATCGAGATCCATATCGAAGCTGACGCCCGGAATATCGTCATTCTTGTCGAGGACGACGGCGTCGGAATGTCCGCCGGGCGTCTCGACGAACTGACGGCGGAGATCTGCGGCGGGACGGACGGGGAAGAACCGGCCGGCGGGAAGCCCGGCGACGGCATCGCGATGCGGAATATCAACAACCGGCTGAAACTGCTGTACGGAGAGGACTGCGGCATCCGGGTCTCGAGCACCGAGGGCGTCGGGACGGAGGTCGAACTGATCCTGCCGAGGAAGGAAGAGGATACGTGAGCGGAAATCGGAGGGACACGGAGCTTGTCGTGTGGAATCTCCGGACGGGGTCGGAGCTGATCGCCCGGGAGGGACTGTGCCTGCGCGTCATGCGCGGCGAGATGATGGAGGTCCTCGGAATCGACGGGTCCGGCAAGTCCGTCCTGGGAAGACTGCTCGCCGGCAGGGAGGCGATCCGCGGAGGCTTCGTTGAGGTCGCGGGCGTCAGGTACCGGTCCGGCCGGACACTGGACGGCTGCGACGAGCTGATGTACATAGGGCGGGATCCCTGCGTGGCGCCCGAACTTACGGTCGCGGAGAATATCTGCCTCCTCTCGAAGCGCAGGAAGGTGAAGCATTTCGTCCACAGGAAGAACATGGAACAGAGGGTGAGCTTCCTTCTCTCCGAGTACGGGCCCGGCATCAGGGCGGACCAGAAGATGCGGACGCTGAGCGAAGGGGAGGTCCGGGTGACGGAGCTGCTGCGCGCCGTCGAAAATGAAGTTCCCCTCATCTGCATCGACGGCGCGTTCGACGGAATCGGCCAGAGCGATATGCGCCTCATCGAGACCTGTCTTCTGCGCATGAAGAGGATGGGCTTTACAATCCTCTGCATAGGCGGCGGATTTCCGAGATTTCTCTATCTCGACGACCGGGTGACCGTGTTCCGGGGAGGAAGGAACGTAAGGACGTTCTATCCGGAGAACTACGACCGGTCGGAATTCGTAAAATGGATGACCGGAACGGAGAGCGGACAGAGAATCCCGCGTGAGGGCGCCGCTTCCGAAGAGCGGGAAGACGCCGCCGGGGAGAGGGAGGAGCTTCTCCTCATGAGAGGAATCTCCGGAGAATGCCTCGACAGGTTCTCATGCAGAATCATGAGCGGCGAGATCGTGGGACTCTACGACATGGACAACCGCGCGAACCGGGAGCTGGCGGAATTCCTGACGGGAAGAAGGAAGCTGGAGCGCGGCGCCATGGTTCTTGGCGGCAGGGAGTACGCTCCGCTTTCGCCGGAGGACGCCGTGAGAAAGGGAACCTGTTTTATTCCATCCGATATCGAGTCGCGGGCTGTTGTCGGAAAGACCGGCATAGGGGAGAACCTGCTCCTCCCCGTGATGAGGGAGAACAGCGCCGGCGGTTTTCTTGTGAACAGGAGGGTCATCCGATATCTCGAGAGGCGGTTCCTCTCCTCGATCGGGGCGGAGGACGCCGAGGGCAGGGCGGCGGGAGAACTCGACGTGTA
>CACYEN010000094.1 GCA_902773435.1 uncultured Lachnospiraceae bacterium
TCAAGAAGATGGTGAAAGACGGGCAGCTGAGGGAGACGGGCATAAAGCCCGTACTTGAGTCCGGCGTCATCACATTCAGCGGCCTTGAGCCGAATACCTATTACGCAATCAGGCAGGACAGCGTTCTCTCGCAGTTCCAGCCGACGAAGGCGGCCGCGGTGATCCGCGTCGGGCATATGCCGAGCAGTGGAACGTGCGTCGGAAACTGGGTCACGGAAGGCTTCGTGGAGAAGACGGACAACGGCAACTACTGGTACCAGCTTCCGACAAAGGTCGTCATCAGCAAGGTCGACGAACAGGGCAAGCTGCTCGCCGGAGCGGAGATGAAGCTCATTGACGTGAAATCCGGCGCGTCCGTGTCCTGGGATTCATCGGACACCTCGGGCAAGTCGTTTGTCCGCCTGCAGAGAGGCCGCGAGTACAGGGTGACGGAGGTGACGGCCCCCGAAGGATACAGGAAAGCGAAGGACGTGACGTTTAAAGTGGAGAACCACCCCGTCACGACCGAGGAGTACGAGCAGGAGATAAAGATCACGGATCCAAAGAACAAGTTTGAACCCGTGACTCTCTCCATCGACGTGACGAAGACGCTGAAGGTCAGGGAGGAATTCCTCGAATACTTCGGCGAAACAGGCCAGAAGCGGGATTCGGTGTTCACGCTGCACCTTGAACCCCTGGACACGGCCCGGGCGGACGACGAGCAGGACCGGAACCTCGAGTACACGATGTCGAAGGCCTGGATCGACAACGTCGCGAAGAAGAAGGAAGGCTTCTACATAACGGAAGAGGGCGGCAGGACTTATTACAACCGCGACAAAACCGTGTCCTTTAAGGTGACCTACACCGATACCGGCACTTTTACTTACGAGGTCAGCGAGGACCAGTCCGAGAAACTCGTCGGATATGTCTATGACGGGAGTATCTATACGGCGACGGTCAAGGTCGCGGATAAGGACGGCAAGCTGGTCCCGTCGGTGACGTGGAAAAGAGACGGAAAGAAGACCGGGGCGGCCTCCTTCGCCAACACCTATCAGCCGGAGCAGCAGACGCAGAAGATCTCGGCGGTCAAGAAGATCGCAGGCACGCCGAGCGGTACGGAAACCTACACGTTCGTGCTGAAGAACCTGAGGAACGGCAAGGAGTACAGCGCCGAGATCGAGGGCGCCGGAACCGTGGATCTCAATGAATTCTCTCTCGCGACCCCGGGGTCCTGGCAGTTCTCGATCAGGGAACAGGCCGGCTCCGCCGACTGCGTCTACGATTCGGGCGTCTATACGGCGACGATCGACGCTGAGGACGAGGACGGGACGCTGGACGTGGATATCACCTATGAGAAAGACGGAAAGAAGGTAAGCGAAGCCGTATTCACCAACGATTACCGGAAGGCGTCCTTCCAGTTCCACAAGGTCAGGTACGACAACCTGAAGCAGGCCGTCAACGGCGCGAAGTACACGATCTATAAGATCAAGGCTTCCGACCGCTCGAGCGACGCCTACAAGACCGCGGCGGAACACCTGGCAGCCGGCGTCGTCAATTACGACGAGCTGACCCAGGCAGGTTCATATGAATCCGCCGACAAGGGCAAAGTCGTCTTCTCCGGGCTGGCGATAAACACCTACTTCGTCGTCAGGGAGGACAGCGCGCCGAAGGGTTATCACCGCTCGACGCATCCGGTCATCATCCGGACGGGCATCAACAAGGAGAACAAGCCCGACATTTCCGTCGTCGACAGCGGAAAAGACACCGTGGGCAGGCTCCAGAGCGGGATCTACGTCTGGAGGGAGCGCCCGGTCAGGCTTGAGATCAACAAGACGGATTCGAGCAAGGAGTTCCTCGCCGGCGCGAAGCTCCTCATCTACGACACGGAGACCGAGAAGGCCATCGCGGGCTGGGTCTCGAAGGAAGAGTCGCATGTCAATGTCTGGAACCCGGCGAACAGTTCAAAAGAAATATTCTGCCCCGAGGTCGGGCACAAGTACCGGCTGGTAGAGTACGCCCCGCCCTCAGGTTACCAGAAAGCGGACTCCTATGAGTTCACGATCAGCGCTTCCGAGGACACGTCCCAGGAGTACACGCAGGTCATCAACCTCGTGAACTACAAGAAGGGCGAGAGTCCCGGCGGCGGCGGTGGCGGCGGTGGCGGCGGCACCGACAGCGGAACGGATTCCGGCGGGAACGCGTCGCAGTCAGGAGGAAGCAAGACCGGAGATACGAGTCCGATTCTCCAGTGGGTCATCATCCTTCTCCTGGCGGCGGTCGCCGTGGTCCTGCTGCTCGTCCTCGGACGCAGGAAGAAGCGCTGAGCGGGGCGCGGCCCTTCCGGCCGCGCGGGACGCCCGCACACATGAAAAAAGTTGAAAGAAGACGGCAGCCCGGCTTAATGCCGGTGCTGCCTGAATTTGCTGAAACGGTAAGGATTACGGCCGCGCCGGCACGGGCCGGCACCGCGGATACCGGGATACCGGGGCCGCGAAAAAAGGGGATCATTTTATGAAGATAATCATAGCTGGCGACGGAAAAGTCGGATCCATGCTCGTGAGACAGCTGTCCGCCGAGGGACATGACCTCACCGTGATCGACAACGATCCGGAGGCGCTCGAGCTGACAATGGAGAGGTACGACGTGATGTCGGTCGTCGGAAACTGCGCGTCGATGGAGATCCTGAGAAATGCCGGCGTCGAGGACGCGGACCTCCTGATCACTTCGACGGGCGCCGACGAGCTGAACCTGCTCTGCTGCATGACCGCCCACGGCATGAACCCGAATCTGCACACGATCGCGAGAATCAGGACCCCGGATTACTTCGAGTCCACGTACTCGATGAGGCGCCTGTTCGCGCTCTCCCTGACGGTGAACCCCGAGCGGCAGACCGCCCGCGAGATCGACCGCCTGCTCCGGTATCCGGGTTTCCTGAAGCGCGAGACATTCGCGAACGGCCTCGTCGAGATTGTTGAGATCAAGGTGGACAGGAAGAGCCCGCTCGCGGACGTCCGTCTCGCGGACATCGGGTCCGTCGTCCAGACCCACGTGCTGATCTGCGCCGCCGTCCGGGAAGGAAAATGTCTCAGCCCCTCCGGCGACTTCGTCATCAGGAAGGGAGACCGGCTGTTCGTCACTGCGCCGGCGCGGAATCTCTCCGCGCTGCTGACAAGCATCGGGATGGCCCCGCCCAAGATCCGGGACGTGATCATCATCGGAGGCGGGAGAAACTGCTACTACCTGACGCAGATGCTGCTCCGGGAGAACACGAACGTCAAGATCATCGAGAGCAGCAGAAAGCGCTGCGAGCATCTCGCGGAGGCGTTCCCCGGCGCGACGATCATAGAGGGCGACGCGTCCACGGCCGCGGTGCTCGAGAGGGAGAAGATCGAACACGCCGACGCCGTGATCGCGATGACGGGGATGGACGAGCTGAACATCATCCTCTCGATGTACGCGAAACACAAGGAGGTGCCGCAGGTGATCACGAAGCTCGGAAGGGCGGAGAACCTGGATCTTCTCGACACGCTGTCCCTCGGCGGGATCGTGAGCCCGAAGGAGCTGTGCTGCAATACGATCACCCGCTACGTCAGGGCGATGGGCCAGCAGGTCGGAGGCGCCGTGACCGTCCACGCGATCGCTGACGGACAGGCCGAGGCGATCGAGTTTATCGTCGAAAATGGCACGAAGCACGTCGGGGAACCGCTGAAGAACATTAAAATCAAGCCCAATATCCTGGTCGCCTCGATCACGCACGGGAACAATCTCGTGATACCGAACGGCGATTCGACGTTCGAGACCGGCGACCGCATCGTCCTCGTGTCGTCCGCGGGGACGGTGATTCAGCAGCTCAATGACATTTTCTTGTAATACCGGGAGTGGACGCCTTGAATTACAGAATAATGATCCGGGTTCACGCCTGGATACTCGCAATTGAAACCGTGTTTATGGTGCCGGCGCTTCTCATAGCGGTCTGGCACAGGGATATGCCCTCCGTCCGCGGATTCGGCTGGTCGATGGTGATCGCCGCCGTCTCCGCGCTCGCCATGGCCTATCTGACGCGGAACGCAAAGCGGCGCTTCTTCGCCCGCGAGGGGCTGGTCTGCACCGGAATGGCCTGGATCGTGCTCTCGCTTGTCGGCGCGCTGCCGTTTTTCATCTCGGGCAGAGTGCCGAATTACGTCGACGCGCTGTTTGAGATCGTGTCGGGCTTCACGACGACCGGGGCGTCGGTCATCGCCGACGTCGAGGCGCTCGGAAAGGGACTCCTCTACTGGCGGTCCTTCAGCCACTGGGTCGGGGGCATGGGGGTTCTGGTGTTCTTCCTCGCGATTATCCCCGCGAGCGGAAAGAACGACGGCTACATGCTCCACATCCTCCGCGCCGAGTCCCCGGGACCCTCGGTCAACAAGATGGTTCCGAGGATGCGCCACACGGCCGCGATCCTCTACGCGATGTACTGCGGGCTGACGGTGCTTGACATCCTTCTCCTTCTCATCATCGGAAGGATGCCGCTCTTCGACTCCTTCTGCATCGCGTTCGGGACGGCGGGAACCGGCGGCTTCGCGGTCCTGAATGCCGGAATGGCGGCGTACTCGCCCGCGGCCCAGTACGTCACGACGGTGTTCATGCTTCTCTTCGGCGTCAATTTCGGAGTGTACTACCTCCTGCTGATGAGGCATTTCAAAGACGTGTTCCACGACGAGGAGCTGCGCTGGTATCTCCTGATCGTGTTCGCGTCCATCCTGTTTATCGGCCTGAATATCTACGGGAAGCTTCCGGAGTCGATGGGCCCCGAGGCGACTTTCCGGCACTCGTCGTTCCAGGTGGCGTCGATCATCACGACGACCGGTTACGCCACCGTGGACTTCGACCTGTGGCCGGGCTTCTCGAAGGCGCTCCTGCTGTGCCTGATGTTCGTGGGGGCGAGCGCCGGCAGCACGGGCGGCGGCATCAAGGTCGTGAGAGTGGTGCTTCTCGTGAAGAGCATCAGAAGGAACGCGCATCAGATCTTCCATCCGCACGAGGTCCGCGTAATCCGGATGAACGGACAGCGGGTCAGCGAGCAGACGGTGGGCAACGTGAGCCACTACCTCGCGGCGTACGTCATCATCGTGATCGCGAGCTTCCTGATTCTTGCCGCAGATCCGGGGGACTTCTCACTGACGACGGATTTCTCTGCCGTCATGGCGACATTCAACAACATCGGCCCCGGCTTTGACAGCGTCGGGGCGTCGAGGAATTACTTCGAGTTCACCAATCTGTCCAAACTCGTCATGTCGCTCGACATGCTGCTCGGAAGACTGGAGATCTTCCCGATCCTCGCGCTGTTCTCCTCGAGCACGTACAGGAGGGCCTGAGGCCGGGCACGGGATTCAGATATGGGGTCAGGTCATGCCGCCCGCATTCGCATTCCGCCAGGGCGGGGAAGAGGACATAATATCGCTCCTCCCGAGCCGGGCCCGCGGGGGGAGGAAGAAGGCGAAAAGCCGGATTTTACACGATATTGCGGAGCTGAGCGGGCTCAGGCACCAGAAGTAGTGGTTGCGGTGAGGTTTACAATAAGGATATAATAACAAAGTGAACTATATCGTTTTTGATCTGGAATGGAACCAGTCGCCGAGAGGAAAGAGGGGCGAGATAGAGAACTTCCCTTTTGAGATTATTGAGATCGGCGCTGTTAAGCTGAACGAAAAAAGAGAGAAGCTGGATTCGTTCCGCGCTCTCATAAGACCTGCATATTACACGCGGCTTCACTTCGGCACGTCTGCCGTCATCGGCCTCACAAACGAGGACCTGAGACGGGGGGTGTCTTTTCGTGAAGCTGTTAAGTCATTTTTAGAATGGTGCGGCGAGGACTTCCGCTTCTGCACGTGGGGAGTCGCCGACGTCAAGGAACTGCAGAGAAACCTGAGGTTCTACGGCATGCTTGACCTGCTTCCGGGGCCCGTCCTGTACGACGATGTCCAGAAGCTGTTTGCCCTCGCGTTCGAGACGAAGAAGGAGCGGCGCGCCCTTCGGTACGCGGTGGAGTACCTGAATCTGCCGGAGGAGGCGGAGTTCCACTTCGCGAAGGAGGACGCGGTTTACACGGCCCAGGTGTTCCAGCGGATCCCGGAGAAGTATCTGTCGTTCTTCTCGGTCGACAGCTACCAGAACCCGCTGACCAGGGACGAGGAGCTGCTGTTCAGGTTTGACAGGTACGAGAAGTTCATTTCCAGGGAGTTCGACTCCAGGGAGCAGCTGCTCGGCAGCAGGGATATCTGCTCGATCTACTGTTTTGAGTGCGGGAAACCGGTCCGCAGGTCCGTCCAGTGGTTTACCGACAGCGGCGGCCACCATATCGCGGTCGGGCACTGCCCTGAGCACGGCTTCGTGAAGAGCAAGATCAGGGTCAACGAGACGGAGGATGGGGGCTTCTACGCGGTCCGGACGACGAAGATGATCAGTGAGGAGACCGCGGCGGCAATTCGCAATAAAAAGCAGATTTTAAAGCTGAAACGCCAAAATAAGCG
Organism: uncultured Lachnospiraceae bacterium; assembly: GCA_902773435.1. GTDB lineage: Bacteria > Bacillota > Clostridia > Lachnospirales > Lachnospiraceae > Chordicoccus. The sequence continues at coordinate 6,495 of CACYEN010000094.1, forward strand.
AAAAAAGTGAAAGAGTTGTTCACACATTACACATGTGAGGGTGATATAATCAATCTATTCTTTGGCATCCCTAGACGGAAGCCGGTGTACAGAAACAGGCAGTAACAGAAAGCGGGGGAGGTTCGTTTTGAAAAGACGAAATCAGCTGGTCAGTGCACTGCTGACGGGCATGCTAGTGGGGGGGACCGCCACCGCGGCGGTCGGTACGACCCCGCAGTATGTAGCAGCCGACAGCAGCGGAGAATCCTTTGAGGAGGAGGTCGCTGACGAATCCGGAGAAGATGAGTATTCTTCGGATGATTTTGGCGACTCTTCTGATTATTCGTCCGAAGAGGGACTGGACGAAGAAGAGGATATGTCCGAGGACAGCGAAGAAGATTCGGAAGAGGGATCCGAAGAGGGAGATACGGAGTCCGAAGAGGAGGACACTGAATCCGAAAGCGAAGGGGCTGAATCCGGAAGCGAAGGCGTGGTACCGGAGGGCGGAAGCGCTGAATCCGGAAGCGAGGGCGCGGCGCCGGAGGGCGGAAACGCGGAGTCCGGGGACGAAGACGCGCAATCCGAGGAAGAGACCGCGGAATCCGGTAGCGAAGGCACGGAGTCTGAAAGCGGAAGCGCGGAGTCCGGAAGCGAGGACGCGGCGTCGGAGAGCGAAAGCGCTGAATCCGGAAGCGGAAGCGCGGAGTCCGGAAGTGAGGACGCGGCGTCGGAGAGTGAAAGCGCTGAATCCGGAAGCGAAGAGTCCCTCGAGGAAGAAGCCCGGCAGGAGGCGCAGAACGAGGCTCTTGAGAACGAGAGAGAGGATGACGCGCAGCTGGACCAGGACCGCGACGACAGTGAAGCCGGAAGGCAGGCCGCGGATGAGGACGTCCTGTCCCAGCAGGTCGCTGACGACAAGGAGAACGAAGAAGAGGAGCGGCTCCGTGAAGAGCTGCTGAAGGAAGAGGAAGAAGCGGCGAGAGCCGAGGCGGAAGCCGAGAAGGAGCGCCAGCGGGAAGAAGAGGAGAAAGAGAAAGAGGAGGCCGATAAGGACTCATACGGTTCCGCCTACGCCTCCTACGTGACGGGATACGCGAGCGGGACGAGGACATTTTACAGCGGAACCTATTTCGTGTCTGAGGCCCAGAAGAGGCTGACGCTGAATATCGGCTTCAAGCAGGTCGCCAAAGTCTACGCCGTCCCGAAGAACGGCTTCATCAATATCCGCGAGGGCAGGACGGAAGACGCCAGGATCGTCGGCGTCCTTGAAGAGGGAAGCCTCTGCTACATCCTCGAGAGCGGTTCCGACGCCTGGGTATTCGTTGAATCCGGGGACGTCCGGGGATTCGTAAAGACGAACCTCCTGAAGAGCGGAGCGGAAGTCGACAGACTCGTCAGGAAGACCGGCGAGGACAAGATGAAGCTCGCGATCCAGAAGATTGACCCGCTGGAGAATCAGGCTTACAGATATACGCTGACAACGACGAGGGACGTCTCCGCGCTCATGTCGAGCATGGTCAATTCCTCTGTCAGCCGCGACATGGTGGTCCAGTTCGCCAGGCAGTTTGTGGGCAACCCGTATATCTGGGGCGGCAACTCCCTGACGAACGGAACCGACTGCTCCGGCTTTACACAGCAGGTTTACGCGCATTTCGGCATCTCCATCCCGAGACTCTCCTACGAACAGGCTGAGTCCGGCGTGAAGATCCCGGTGTCCGAGGCGAAGCCCGGGGACCTGATCTTCTACGCGAGGAACGGCGTCGTCTATCACGTCGTGATCTACGCGGGGGACGGCAAGGCCGTGAACGCCGGATCGACGATGACGGGAATCATCCTCGCCAACGTCGACTACGAGAATGCGTGCTGGGCGTGCAGATACCTGGATGACACCGGGGCTTCCTCCGGCCCGTCCACACAGGCTTCCCAGCTTGTTGCCGACGGCCGCGAGGCCTACAACGGGGACGAAGCCTCCAAGAAGGTGATCATCGAGGCGCTGGCAAAGGCCAGCGAGAAGGAGTGGAAGGAGATAGGCTTCTGCCGCTCCGTCCTGATCGCCCAGACGATCGAGGAGAGCGGCTGGATGGCGTTCCGCAATACCGGATCGGGCATCCAGGCCACGGACAACAACGTTCTCGGAATGAACGTCGACCTCCTGAACAGCCGCTGGGTGAGCCCGTGGACCGGAGCGTCCGTGAGCAGGCTCGTTCCCCAGTACGTGAACGGACAGATCGTCTACGGCTTCGAGGACATGCGCGTCTATCAGGACATCGAGGCCTGCATGGTCGACTACGCCGCTTTCAAGATCGGGCTCCATCCGGAGCTCCGCGGCGTCAACGACGTGGACGCGGTCATCGACATCGGCCTCCGGGGCTACGCGACGAATCCGAATTATCAGTCCAATATCAGGCTGATCATCGACAAATACAACCTGACCCAGTACGACACGCCGTTCGTGCTCGACGCGGATGAGACGATCGTTCCGGGCGACGACCTGGACCAGGTCCTGACCCTGCTCGACAGCAGTATGGCGGAGAGCCTGGCGGAAGAGCCGGAGAGCCTTTCCGAGGAAGCGGAGAACCTGTCCGAAGATACCGTGAATACGGGCGAGGGGGCCGAGAGCGCACCTGAAGAGGCCGGAGAAGCCCCGGAGACGGAGAGCGCGCCGGCGGAGGCGGAAGACGGCGCGGAGACCCTCGGGGACGACCTTCTGAGCCTCGCCGAAGAGATGCCCGGGGAGCAGGATGACGACAGTCTCGCTGAAGACGACCTGCTGCTCTTCCCCGATGAGGGGACGGACGACGGCAGCGGAGAGGGAGATGTCTTCACCGGGGAGGAACAGGAAGAAGACTCCGACGGTCAGGATGACGACGGATACGAGGACCTGTTCTTCGCGGATACGCCCGCGGAGGACGGTTTCGCGGATGGCGGAGCGCATGAAGATCCCTACACGGAGGAGGACGGCGGCAGCGACTTCTTTACCGGAGACCTGTACGCCGATGAGGCGCATGAGGACGAAGGTCCCGCCGCGGAGGCCGCGCCCGCGGGTATGTACCGCACGGATCCGACGGATTATTCGGCGTCCCAGCTTGAGCTGATCTGGGCGGTGGTCGCCGAGGAGGACGACATCAGCTATGACGGCGCGCTGGCGGTGATTTCCGCGGTGATGAACAGGGCGGACCAGAACTTCGGAGGTTTCGGGACGACCGCGTTCGACCAGATCACGGCGGACGGCCAGTACTGCTACTCGTCCGCGGTCGCCGACCCGATCTACTACCAGAGAAGACTCGGCGGCAACGTGCCGGATTACGTCAAGCAGGCGGTTGAGGACTGCCTGAAGAACGGCTTCAGGAGCCACAGCTACAATACCTTCTCGGGAAGCGGAGATATCGGCGGGGCGGTCCAGATCGGGTCCAACTGGTATTACGACCTGAGCGGGCCGGAGACCTTCGAAGTCGGGGCAGACGAGGAAGAGTTCTACTTCGACGAGGGAGAGGATTTCCTGGACGGGATAGGCGACGACGAACTGTTCTTTGACGACGGATACGGGGATACGCTTCTCGACGAGGAGTTCCTCGACGGGGAGGAGCCGGAGTTCGTCGCGGACTGAGAAAGACGCTTCGGGGGATCGCAATCCTGAATTGAAAAGACGAAAGAGGACTGACGCGGTAGCGGCAGTCCTCTTTTTTCTTTTCGGGAGAAACGGAAAACCGGCGCGGCTGTTCGGTAAAGATTACCCAACCCGGGGGGATGACGGCCGGAATTCTCTATATACGCGTTTTCCGCGCACGCTTGACACAGCCTATGGGATTTAAGTAAAATAGATGTTTACATGGGATCAGTTTCAGTTGGCAGATCGTTGCTTTGGATCTTAAGGCATACGGAAAGGGGGATCGCAGGCGGATATCCCGTCTGCGCCGGCTATGTACAGGAAAGTTGACACAAACATGAATTTCGTGGACCGCGAGCAGGAGACCGTGAAATTCTGGAAAGACAACGACATCTTCAACAAGAGCATCACCGGGAGAGAGGGCTGCCCGACCTACATGTTCTATGACGGGCCGCCGACAGCGAACGGGAAGCCTCACATCGGGCATGTCCTGACCCGCGTCATCAAGGATACGATTCCGCGCTATCACGCCATGAAGGGGGAGATGATCCCGAGAAAGGCCGGATGGGATACGCACGGACTTCCGGTTGAGATCGAGGTGGAGAAGAAGCTCGGACTCGATGGAAAGGAGCAGATCGAGGCCTACGGCGTCGAGCCTTTCATCGAGGAGTGCAAGAAATCTGTCTGGAAATACGAGGGGATGTGGAGGGAGTTCTCCGACGTCGTCGGCTTCTGGGCCGACATGGACCATCCTTACGTGACCTATCACGACGACTACATCGAGTCCGAGTGGTGGGCGCTCAAGGAGATCTACAAGAAGGGCCTGCTCTACGAGGGGTACAAGGTCGTCCCCTACTGCCCGCGCTGCGGCACGCCGCTCTCCTCCCACGAGGTGGCCCAGGGCTACAGGACGGTGAAGGAGCGCTCCGCGATCGTGCGCTTCCGGGCGAAGAATACAAAGTACGATCCCATTGAGAAGAAGAGCGTGCCGTTCGGGCCCGAGGAGGAGGCTTATTTCCTCGCGTGGACGACGACGCCCTGGACGCTTCTCAGCAACGTCGCGCTCTGCGTCAACCCGGACGAGACCTATGTTAAGATCCGCACGGCGGACGGCAGCGTCTACATCCTCGCGAAGGCGCTCGTTGAAAATGTCCTCGCGCTCGGAGACGGCGCGAACGGCGAAGAAGGCGGGGAGGGATCCGCGGCGTCCTATACGGTTCTGGAGACATTTTCCGGAAAGAACCTCGAGTACAGGGAATACGAACCGCTCTACGCCTGCACCGGCGAGAAGGCGGCCTCTCTCAGGGGCAGGGCCCACTACGTCGTCTGCGACAGCTACGTCACGATGACGGACGGCACGGGTATCGTCCACATCGCTCCGGCGTTCGGCGAGGATGACTCCCGCGTCGGGAAGAAGTACGACATCCCGCTCGTCAAGTTCGTCGACGAGAAGGGCAGGATGACGGAGGAGACCCCGTTCGCCGGCATGCGCGCGAAGCCGTCGGAGAAGGAGATCGCGGACGGCGAGAAGAGCGCCGACCCAGAGATCATCAGGGATCTCGCGAAGAGCGGCAGCCTGTTCGCCGCCCCGAAGTTCGAGCACGACTATCCGTACTGCTGGAGATGCGATACTCCGCTGCTCTACTACGCGAGGGAGTCGTGGTTCATCCGCATGACGGCGGTCAGGGATGACCTGATCAGGAACAACGCGAAGATCAACTGGATCCCGGCCAGCATCGGCAAGGGCCGCTTCGGCGACTGGCTCGAGAACGTCCAGGACTGGGCGCTCTCCAGAAACCGCTACTGGGGCACCCCGCTCAACATCTGGGTCTGCGACGAGTGCGGGGAGAAGATGCCGATCGGCTCCAAGGCCGAACTCAGGGAGAAGAGCGACAACTGCCCGGAGGACATCGAGCTCCACAAGCCCTTCGTCGACAGCGTGACCATCACCTGCCCGCACTGCGGAAAGACGATGCACAGGGTCCCGGAGGTGATCGACTGCTGGTTCGACTCAGGCGCCATGCCGTTCGCGCAGCACCACTACCCGTTTGAGAACCAGGAGCTCTTCCGCAGCCAGTTCCCGGCGAGCTTCATCTCCGAGGCCGTCGACCAGACGCGCGGCTGGTTCTATTCGCTGCACGCGATCTCGACGCTCCTCTTCAACGAGCCCTGTTTCAGGAACTGCATCATCATGGGACTCGTGCAGGACGAGAACGGGCAGAAGATGTCGAAGAGCAAGGGAAATGCCGTCGATCCGATGGAAGCCCTGAAGACCTACGGCGCGGACGCGATCCGCTGGTACTTCCTGACGAGCTCGGCGCCCTGGCTCCCGAGCCGCTTCTACGGCAAGGCGGTCCAGGAGGGACAGAGGAAGTTCCTCGGCACGCTCTGGAACACCTACGCGTTCTATGTGCTCTACGCGAACATCGACGGGTTTGACGCGACGAAATACAGCCTCGACTACAGCGCCCTGAGCGTCATGGACAGATGGATCCTGAGCAGGCTCCACACGACGATCGGGACTGTCGACGGCTGCATGGCCGATTACAGGGTCACGGAGGCAGGCAAGGCGCTGCAGGACTTCGTCGACGACCTGAGCAACTGGTATGTCCGGCGCTGCCGCGCGCGCTTCTGGGCGCACGGGATGGAGCAGGACAAGATCAACGCCTACGAGACGCTGTACACGTGCCTCGAGACGGCATGCCGGCTCGCCGCCCCGATGATCCCGTTCATGACGGAGGAGATCTATCAGAACCTCGTCCGCGGGATCGATCCCTCGGCTCCGGAGTCGGTCCATCTCTGCGACTACCCGGTCGCGGACCAGGCTATGATCGACAGGGAACTCGAGGAGAACATGAAGCATGTTCTCGACATCGTCGTGCTCGGCCGGGCCGCCAGAAACGAGAGCGGCATCAAGAACCGCCAGCCGATCGGCACGATGTTCATCAAGGCACCCTACGAGATTCCGGAGTTCTACCGCGAGATCATCCTGGACGAGCTCAACATCAAGTCTATCGAGATGAAGGACGACGTGAGCGAGTATTCCGGCAGCATCGTCAAGCCGAATTTCAACGCGATCCGTGCCTCGCTCGGCGGCGACAAGATCGGTCCGGTCAGGGCCGCGCTCTCAAAGACCGACGGCGACGAGGTCGTGAAGGCCCTCGCGGCGGACGGCGCCTTCGTCGTGATGAACGGCGGCGAGGAGATCCGCCTCACCGAAAATGAGCTTCTCATCGAGGCGAAGCAGGTCGAAGGATTTACGGCCCTCTCCTCGGGCGGCGTGACGGTCGTTCTCGACAAGCACCTCACGCCCGAACTCATCGAGGAGGGCTTCGTGCGCGAGATCGTCAGCAAGATCCAGACGATGCGCAAGGAGGCCGGATTCGAGGTGATGGACCGTATCAGGGTCTTTTCCGAGGGAAATGAGCGCCTCGCCGAGATCATGAGAAGGAACGCCGACGGGATCAGGGGAGACGTCCTGGCCGACAGGATCATCTTCGGTGAGACGGCCGGCTATGAGAAGGAATGGAAGATCAACGGGGAGCCCGTGAAACTCGGAGTTGAGCGCGTTTAAACCGCCATCCGGGGATATTGTGTCAGCAGCGCAGCCTGCGCTTGCGGAGGAGGAAAAGTGAACAGTAAGAAGGTTTTTAACAAAAAGAAGTTTGTCGACGACGTCAAGGCCAGTGTCAGAAAGCTTTACCGCGTCGACATCGCGGACGCGACTCCGAAACAGATCTTCCAGGCGGTCGGGAACGTCGTCGAGGAAGAGATCATCGACAGATGGATGAACTCCGCCCAGTATTTCCTCGAGAACGGCAACAAGATTGTCTACTACCTTTCGATGGAGTTCCTGATCGGAAGGGCTCTCGGCAACAACCTGCTGAGCCTGGGCGAATACGAGGGCGTCACCGAGGCGCTCGACGAGCTCGGCCTCGACATCAACGCGATCGAGGACGAGGAGCCGGATCCGGCGCTCGGCAACGGCGGCCTCGGAAGGCTCGCGGCCTGCTTCCTCGACTCTCTCGCCGCGGGCGGCTACCACGCCTACGGCTGCGGCATCCGCTACCACTACGGCATGTTCAAGCAGGAGATCAGGGACGGCTTCCAGAAGGAGGTCCCGGACAACTGGCTGAAGAGCATCTACCCGTTCGAGCTCCGGAGGCCCGAGCACGCGAAGGAAGTCCGGTTCGGCGGCAACACGAGGATCGAATACGACCCGGAGGCCGGCGAGAACAAGTTCATCTACGAGAACTACAGCTCCGTCCTCGCGGTGCCCTATGACATTCCGATCGTCGGGTTCAGGAACAGCGTCGTCGACGCGCTCCGCATCTGGGACGCCGAGGCGATCAACAAGTTCGAGCTCGCCTCCTTCGACCGCGGCGAATACGACAAGGCCGTCGAGCAGGACAACCTCGCGAGAACGATCACCGAGGTCCTCTATCCGAACGACAACCACTACGCGGGCAAGGAGCTCCGCCTGAAGCAGCAGTACTTCTTCATTTCCGCATCCATCCAGGAGGCCCTCTGCAAGCACCTGAAGGCCTACGGGACGCTCGATAACCTGCCGGAGAAGGCGGCGTTCCAGCTGAACGACACGCATCCGACCGTCGCGATTCCCGAGCTGATGCGCCTTCTCATGGACGAATACGGGTATGGCTGGAACAAGGCCTGGGATATCACGACCCGCAGCTGCGCCTACACGAACCACACGATCATGGCGGAAGCGCTCGAGAAGTGGCCGATCGACCTGTTCTCCAGGCTGCTGCCGCGCATTTACCAGATCACCGAGGAGATCAACCGCCGCTTCCTGTGCCAGATCCAGGAACAGTATCCGAACAATCCGGACAAGATCAGGAACATGGCGATCATCTATGACGGACAGATCCGCATGGCTTACCTCGCGATCGTCGGAAGCCATTCGGTGAACGGCGTCGCCGCGCTCCACACCGACATCCTGAAGAAGGACGTCCTGAAGGACTTCTACGAGATGATGCCGGAGAAGTTCAACAACAAGACGAACGGAATCACGCAGAGGCGCTTCCTGCTCCACGGCAACCCGCTCCTTGCGAACTGGATCACCGACAAGATCGGCGACGCCTGGACCAGGGATCTCAGCGAGCTCGCCAAGCTGAAGCTCTACGTGGATGACCCGAAGGCCCAGCAGGAGTTCATGAACATCAAGTTCAAGAACAAGCAGCGCCTCGCGGCTTATATTCTCGAGCACAACGGCATCGAGGTCGACCCGAATTCGATCTTCGACGTCCAGGTCAAGCGCCTGCACGAGTACAAGCGCCAGCTGCTCAACATCATGCACGTCATGTACCTGAGGAACCAGCTGAAAGAGCACCCGGACAAGGAGTTCTTCCCGAGGACGTTCATCTTCGGCGCCAAGGCCTCTGCGGGATACAAGACGGCGAAGCTGATCATCAAGCTGATCAATTCGGTCGCCGACTCCGTCAACAACGACCCGTCGCTTCAGGGCAAGCTGAAAGTGGTCTTCATCGAGGACTACAAGGTCAGCAATGGCGAGATCATCTTCGCCGCGGCGGACGTTTCCGAGCAGATCTCCACGGCCTCGAAGGAGGCGTCCGGCACCGGCAACATGAAGTTCATGCTGAACGGCGCGCCGACGCTCGGCACGATGGACGGCGCGAACGTCGAGATCGTCGGGGAGGTCGGCGAGGAGAACGCCTTCATCTTCGGCCTCTCCTCGGACGAAGTCATCAACTATGAGCACAACGGCGGGTATGACCCGAACTACATCTTCAACACGGACAGCGAGATCCGCCAGGTGATGGTGCAGATGGTCAACGGGACGTTTGACCAGGATACGGAGATCTTCCGGCCGATCTACGACTCCCTGCTGACGAACAGGTACGGCGCGCCGGACAAGTACTTTATCCTCGCGGATTTCAGGGCATACGCCGACGCGCAGAGGAGGGTCGAGGAGGCCTACAGGGACAGGAGCGGCTGGGCCAGGAAGGCCATGATGAACACGTTCAGTTCGGGCAAATTCTCCTCGGACCGCACGATCAAAGAGTACGTCGACGAGATCTGGCACCTGGATCCGGTGAAGGAGTAAAAACTCCTGTTTTTGCGGCTTTTCACGGGAATCCCGACAATCTGATAAGGCATTGGGGAACCGGACTTTTCGAAGTCCGGTTCTTTTTTCGCCGCCGAAACTGTCTTGCCCTGTAACTTCTGATTTTCTTTACATTGCCCAAAGCATATGCTAAGATTGTTTTAATTATGGAGAATTATGCCATTTCTGGACTTTTTAAAGGATAGGGGTGCGAAAGTTGGACAAGGCAGAGTATAAGATCAAATTGGAGCAGATCAATTCCCTGGCGGAGGCTGGCAACTTCCGGGAAGCGGCTAAGATCGCGGATGAAATCGACTGGCGGCATGTGAAGAGCGTCAGGACTCTCTCCATGATCGGCGAGATCTATGAGGCCGACAAGCAGTATGACGAGAGCCTGCGGATCCTTAAGTACGCCTACAGGAGATCGGTCTCCAGCAAAACTGTCCTTTACCGTCTCGCCGAGCTCGATATCAGGACCGGCCACTACGACGAGGCGAAGAAGTTCATCAACGAATTCGAGCAGAATTCGCCGAACGACACGTCGCGCTATATCCTGAGATACAAGCTGCTCCGCGCCGAGAAAGCCCCTCTCGACGACCAGATCGCGGTTCTCCGCGCTTACAGAGACACCGAGTACACGGAGCGGTGGGCGTATGAGCTGGCGAAGCTCTACAAGAAGAACGGACAGAACGAGAAGTGCGTCGAGGAATGCGACGACATGATCCTCTGGTTCTCCGAGGGCCGGTATGTCCAGAAGGCCATGGAGCTCAAGATGTCGATCACGGACCTGACCCCGTCGCAGCAGGCGATGTACGAGGCCAACCGCAGGAAGATCGAGGAAGAGGAAGCCGCTGCCGCCGAGAAGGCCGCCCTTGAGGCGAAGGAGAGGGCGGAAGAGCAGGCGAGGGCCGAAGCGGCCGCGCGCGCGGAGGCGGAGGCGAAGGCCGCTGCCGAGGCGGAGGCTGAGGCGGAGCGCGAGGCGAAGGAGGCCGCGGAGGCGGAATCCGGCGCCCCTGAAGACGAAAGCAGTGAGAGCGGCGCGGAGGAGCCCCAGGACGGGGAGTCCGGCGCCGTCTATGAGAGCGGCGCGGAGGACCGGGAGGAATCAGAGGAATCCGGGGAATCCGAAGACGAGGATGA
>CACYEN010000095.1 GCA_902773435.1 uncultured Lachnospiraceae bacterium
AGGCCGGATACGACCCGAGGAACGCGTACTTCGAGTGCATCCACGAGATGAAACTGATCGTCGATCTGATCTACGAGTCCGGTTTCGCGGGCATGCGCTACTCGATCTCCAACACCGCCGAGTACGGCGACTACGTCACCGGGCCGAAGATCATCACGCCGGAGACCAAGGAGGCCATGAAGAAGATCCTCGCCGATATCCAGGACGGAACGTTCGCGAAGGATTTCCTGCTCGACATGAGCCCGGCCGGCGGCCAGGCCCACTTCAAGGCGCTGCGCAGGAAGGCCGCGGAGCATCCGTCCGAGGAGATCGGGAAGCAGATCCGTTCGCTCTACAGCTGGAGCGAGAACGACAAGCTGATCAACAACTGAAGTCACCGCGCTCAGGGCGCGGAAACATAAAGAAGGAGGACAGGGAGATGATCCCTGTCCTCCTTCTTCTGTCCGGAAACCCGGATACTTTGATGTTCTTTTATCAGTACTGACATCCGCCCGCAAGCACCTCTGTACAGGTCAGCGCCAGCGCCCCCGGCCCGATGTGGACCGCTATGCTGATGGGGAGCTCATCGACGTGGACGTCGAAACCGGGGAATAGTTCAAGCGCCTCCCCGCGGAATTCCTCAGCCGCCTCAAAATTGCGGGTGTGGGCGAGTCCGATCCAGGCTCCGGGAGATCCGCCGATTCCGCCGAACTCCCTCTCCACGTCATCCATGACAGCGTTCTTCATGATCTTCTTCGCGCTGCGGATTCCCCGGCACTTCGCGAAGGCGTCGAGCTTTCCGCCCTGAATCTGGAGGACCGGTTTCAGGTTGAGGACGCCGGCGATCATCGCCGCGGCCGGAGTGATCCGTCCGCCCTTCTTCAGGTATTTCAGTGTATCCACCATGATATAGATGTGCGAGTGCGCCTTCGTGTCTTCGAGAACCGCCTTGATCTCGGCAGCTTCGGCACCGCTGTCGGCGAGTGCCTTCGCGTCGAGCGCCGACTGTCTCTGAGTCACGGAGATGCGCTGGTTATCGACCACCTGGACCCTGCCGTCGAAATCCCTCGCGTAGAGCATGGCGCTCTGGCAGGAGCCGGAGAGCGAACTCGACATGGGAATATGGACGATACTGTCATATTCCTTCAGGGTGTTCTCCCAGAGATCGATCACGTCACCCGCTGAGGGCTGTGACGTCTGGATCTCCGCATCCGAGGCCTGCATGACGTAAAACTGATCAGGCGTCAGATTCACACCTTCCATATACTCCCTGCCGTCGATGATGATTGGCATGGGCATCAGGATGATGTCGTGGTCCTTCGCGTCCCTCGCGGTCATCCCGCTGTTTGTATCAGTGATAATTGCTGTTCTCATAGCACTCCCGACCGGGCGGCAAAAAACGGTGCGGCGGATCCTTCCGGATGTGCGCGGCATCTTGGTACAATAACGAATGAAGGTATTCTATCACAAATGTGACTTCACTACAACTTGCGTTTTTTTTCACAATCTCGTCACACAGGGGAACCTATAATGACTGTGTACCCTGCTGTACTGCGCTTGCTAAAAAAAACGAGATGGCATATCATGCTTATCAGATAGACAGACTACCGATAGATGGAGGCTTTATGATGAAAAGGTGGATCGCCTTCCTGGCTGCCGGCGCCGCGGCGCTCACTCTTACCGCCTGCGGTGAGGCGAAGCAGGATTCCGTGTCCGTGCAGTCAGTCGCGATGATCTGCGGATTTACTACGCTGACCCAGTCCCAGCAGTTCGCGGGTATTGTGAGTACCGGAAAAGAACAGAACGTCCCGCGTGACACGGATAAGAAGATTTCTGTCGTCTATGTTAAAGAGGGCGACCAGGTAAAGGAAGGGGACAAGCTCTTCACATACGACTCGGAACAGGCGAAGAATTCCCTCGAGAGGGCAAAACTGGAGCTCGAGGAGATGCAGAACTCCCAGGCGTCCAAGGAGAAGGAGAAGGCGCAGCTGGAGAAGGATAAGACGAAAGCCGCGCAGAGCGAGCAGCTCGATTACACGCTGAAGATTCAGGAAGTCGAGACGGATATCCGCGAGAACAACTACAACATGGCGCTGAAGGAGAAGGAAATTCAGCGGCTCGAGGACTCGATGAAGAATCTTGACGTCACGGCGCCCCTGACCGGGCTCGTCCTGAAGGCCGGGACCGCCGATGCCTCCACGGCTGACGGCACCGCGTTCGGTGAGAACGACGATATGGACACCGGCTACTTCGACGACACAGGGGAAGGAAATGACGCCGCCTCGTTCGTCAAGATCATCGAGAACGAGAATTACCGGATCAAGGGTTCGATCAACGAACAGAACGTCAATGACATCTACACCGGCATGGATATGGTCATCTACTCCAGGGTCGACCCGGAACAGACCTGGAGGGGTTCCGTGACCAGCGTCGACCTGAAGAATGTCGAGAAGAACCAGGACGAGTACGGCTACATGGACGGCGGGGACGAGATGACGACGTCTTCCAAATATCCTTTCTACGTGGACATCGATTCTCTCGACGGACTCATGATCGGCCAGCATGTCTACATGCGGGCCGACAACGGAGAGGAAGACGCGGAGGAGATCAGGCTCGACGCCTCCTTCATCAACGACGCGGAGTCGTCGCCCTGGATCTGGGCCGAGAGCGAATCCGGGCTTCTCGAGAAGAGAACCGTAACGATCGAAGAATTCGACGAGGGCAACAACACCTGGCTTGTGGCGGAGGGCCTGACCGGCGACGATTATATCGCTCCGTCATCCGGAATCTACGAGGAGGGCATGCCCTGCATCGAGAACAACAACACGGCGTTTGACGCCTCCCAGAACACGGGCGGCGAAGACGCGGACGGCGAATATGCGGACGATGAGTACGTGGACGACGAGTTTGCGGACGATGGTTACGTGGACGACGAGTACATGGACGACGAATTCGTGGACGATGAGTTCGACGCGGAATACGACGAGGAGTTCGACGAAGACTTCGAAGACGACAGGGGCTTTTACGAGGAGGAAATAGGGCTCGGTTTCGGCAACGCCCAGTTCGGAGGTGCTGTCGGATGATTCTCGAGATGAGGAATATCAATAAGGACTATCCGATGGGAAAGTCGGTGGTCCACGTCCTGAAGAACGTGAACCTGCAGGTGAATGAGCAGGATTATATCGCTATCATGGGGCCTTCCGGATCCGGCAAGACGACACTGATGAACCTGATCGGCTGCCTCGACGTGCCGACCTCGGGGAGCTACATGCTCGGTGACCGGGAGATCGGGAAGTGCTCCGACAACCAGCTCGCGGAAGTCAGGAACAAGGAGATCGGATTCGTGTTCCAGAGTTTCCATCTTCTTCCGAAGATGAACGCGCTCGACAACGTCGCGCTGCCGCTGCTCTTCGGCGGTGTCCGCAAGAAGGAGCGGAGACAGATGGCGGCGGACGCGCTCAGGATCGTCGGCCTTGAGGACCGCATGACCTTCATGCCCGACCAGCTTTCGGGCGGTCAGTGCCAGCGCGTGGCGATTGCGAGGGCGATCGTCGGCAAGCCGAGGCTGCTCCTGGCGGACGAGCCGACGGGCGCTCTCGATTCCGTGTCGGGCAGCCAGGTCATGGATCTCTTCAGGGAGCTTCACGACAGCGGTTCCACAATTATCATGATCACGCACGATTCCAACATCGCCGGACACGCTGATATTGTTTACAATATTTTTGACGGGGTCTTAAGCGGAGGTGAGTTAAAGGGTGAATAAAGTACTGAAACGCATACTTGTCACGGTGCTCGTCTGCGGTCTCATAGCGGGGGGCGCCTACGGCGCGCTTTTCACATACAGAAAGACCAACGCTGTTCCGGTCAACGTCTACAGCGTCGGGGAGATCGCGTCGAATACCTATTATTATGCGGAGGAAGAGCAGTCCTACGGGTCCGTGTCCGCGGACCGCGTCCAGAGCTGCTTCCTTTCGAACACCCAGAATGTAAAGACGGTCCTCGTGACCTCGGGACAGGACGTGAAGAAGGGGGATCCCCTCTACACGTTCGACACTACTCTGACGGACATTCAGCTCGCCAGGGCCGAAAATGACTTTGCCCAGCAGGAACTCGCGCTCCAGCACGCGAAGGAGGATCTCGAGAAGATCAGCAGGCTCAGACCTTCCGCGGAGCCGACGGACGACGGGGTGGACGATTATCCGGATGATACCGAGAGCTTACCCGAGGACGTCGAGGAGCCGCCGGTCGTCCTGGACGAGGAGGAGACGTTCCGCCTTCTCTCCGGGGACGGGTCCTACTATAACCCGTACGTCTATCTCTGGAGTTACAACGACGTGCTCGACGACGAGGGACTCGCGTTCATCTACAACGGCGGCCAGTCCAAGAGTTCGGAGAGGACGATCTCCTGGGACGGCGGCGACGACAGTCCCGGATTCTTTACATTCGCGATGAATTCCCTGATCGGAACAAAGGTCTGGGCGGACGATGCCGCTGATTTCTTTGATAACGCCGCCGCGGATCCCGCCGATTTCTTCGGCGGCACATACAATCCTGGAGATTTCTTTGCCGGGGGAACGGACAATCCCGCCGGTTTCTTCGACGGCACCGGCAATCCGGCCGATCTCTTCGACGGCACGTTTAATCCCGCCGATTTCTTCGGTGACGGGGACGCGTTTGAAACTGAGTCAATGGTGGAGGAGATCGCCGAACCGGTTGGGAATAGCAACGGGGAAGTCGGAGAAGGAGAACTGAAAGATGAAGATTATTATTTCCCCAGCGACGATACGTATGACGGCGGCGAAGAAGAGGAGGCGTTCTTCGATGAAGGAGAAGAGGATACCCAGGATGCGGACGGTTTCTTCCAGGCAGAATCCAACGTCGAAGACATAATGGATTTGTCCGGTTTCTTCGAGGATGAGGGCGAAGGGCAGGGTCCCGACGACGAGTTTATGTTTGACGAGGACCTGTTTGAGGATGAGGAGGGGGCGTTGCTCCCGCCCGACGAGGATCCGGCTCCGGAGGACGAGCCTTCATCTGAATCCACTTCGACGCAGACATCTGATTCCACGCCTGCTGAGGAGCCCGGGGAAGGAGACAAAGAAGAACTCATCGACGATGAGACCATCGCTCTTTCCGAAAGCGAATCCGCCCCTGAGGGGAGCACGGAATCCGGGACAAGCGTCGTCGACTACGGTCCCGACGGAGACGCCTACGCCGTGCTTGAAGTGCACAAGTACAACAACTCCGAGGGAGAACTGCTCCTCCGCTACGGACTTCACCTGTTCAGGATCAACAATGAGATCTCCGTCCGCCTGTACAACCCGGACGTCTCGGAGGAGGCCTCGCACGAGGAGACCGGCAACCATCATCCGGAACTCGACAACGCGGACCTTGACGGATACGGCGACTACGCCGACGGCGCGGATTACGGAGAAGACGCGGGTTCCACTGATTCGATTCCCACACTCGGGAGATCCGAGATCGATATGAACGCGTCCTATACGGCGAAGGAGATCTCCGAGATGAGGACCGAGAAGGAGACCGAGATCCGGGACCAGACGATCGCGGTGAAAAAGTCCGAGATCACGCTCAGGGAGATGAAAGCGGAACTCAGCGACGGCACGGTGAAGAGCAAGCTCGACGGTGTCGTCAAGACGGTCCGCGACCCCGAGGAGGCGCAGAGTTCGGGCCAGGCCCTCATCCAGGTATCGGGGGGCGGAGGCTACTACATCAATGTCGCGGTCGGGGAATTCGACCTCATGAACATCGAGACCGGCAGCGAGGCGTCCGTCACATCATTCGACGGAGCCGGTGACACCATGATCGGAACCATCGACAGGGTTTCGGAGTTTCCGTCATCCAATGACTTCTGGTCGACGGGGAACCCGAACACATCCTACTATCCCTGCAAGATCGCCATGGGCGATGAGGTGGAGCTTAGGGAGGACGATTACGTCGGGGTGACATTTACCGAAAGTGAATCCTCAGGGCCGGGTGGAACCTTCATCGACTCCATGTTCGTGAGATCCTCCTCGAGCGGGTACTATGTCTTCAAGAAGGGTGAGGACGGACTCCTGAAGAAACAGCCGATCCAGGTGGGCCTGATCACGACTGACGCCACCGAGGTCAAGGGGGGCATCTCGAAGGGAGACTACATCGCGTTCCCGTACGGGGCGGACTGCGTCGAGGGGGCGAAGACCGAGGACTCCACCTACGAACAGCTTTACGGCTACTGATAAGGAGACTGTATGATTGAAAATGTTTCCCTGGCATTCCAGGGAATCTGGGCCCACAAGATGAGATCGTTTCTGACGATGCTTGGAATCATCATCGGAATCGCCTCGATCATAACGATTGTCTCGACGATCAAGGGGACCAACGAGGAGATCAAGGAGAACCTGATCGGTGCCGGAAACAACGTGGTTAACGTGACGCTGAAGCAGGACAACGCGTCCTATGAGATGGGGTACAACGGGCTCCCCGAAGGCGTCAGCGTGATCACAGAGAAGACGAGGAAGACGCTGGAAAAGCTGGACGGGGTGAAGGAAGTATCCCTCTACAGGACGAGGACTTGGTGCGACAACGTCTACTACAGAAATGTCCAGTACTCGGGGACGATCAACGGCATCGACACGCACTATTTCTCAGTCAACGACTACACGGTCGACTTCGGGCGGGCGTTTACCGACTTCGACAACCGGACTTTCCACAAGGCCGCGATCGTCGACTCGAGGGCCGCCTCCTCGCTGTTCGGCGGGGATAACCCGATCGGGAAGGTGATCGAGATCAACAGGGAGCCGTTCGTCGTGATCGGGCTGGCCAACAAATTCGGGTCTACGGGACCGACCATTTCGACCGTCGAGGACTACATGACCTACGCCGGCGCGCAGAGCGGGATCATCTTCATACCGATCGACGACTGGCCGATCGCGTACCAGTACGACGAACCGCAGACGGTGGCGGTAAAGGCCGACTCAACGGACGACATGACGAAAGCCGGAAAGAGCGTTGCGGACGCGCTGTCCACAAGCCAGATGAAGACCGGATCCAAATTCACTTACGCCGCGGACGATCTCCTGAAGAGGGCGACGCAGATGCAGAACCTGTCCAACACGACGAACCGCCAGCTGCTGTGGATCGCCGGAATATCCCTGCTCGTCGGCGGAATCGGCGTCATGAACATCATGCTCGTCTCCGTCACGGAGCGGACGAGGGAGATCGGCCTGAAGAAGGCGATCGGGGCGAAGAAGAAGAGAATTCTCGCCCAGTTCCTCACCGAGGCGTCGGTCCTTACTTCCCTCGGAGGCATGATCGGCGTCGGATCCGGAATCGGATTCTCGAAGTTCTTCTCGAAGTTTATGGGGACAAGGTCATCGATCAGCATTCCCGCATGCGTCATCGCGGTGGGATTCTCCATGGCGATCGGGATCATCTTCGGCCTGCTGCCCGCCGTCAAGGCCTCGAATCTGAACCCGATCGACGCGCTGAGGAGCGAGTAACCGGGGGGGCAGGTTCCCCCGCGGGGGAGCGGAGCCGTCATTTTTCAATAAAAGATTGACAAAACCGGAATGTGAGGCGATAATTGGAGAGGTGTCCGGAGGACCGGGCACTCCGGGGTATGGCGTAGCTTGGTAGCGCGCACGGCTGGGGGCCGTGAGGTCGCGAGTTCGAATCTCGCTGCCCCGATGGGAGACGCTTGTTATCAGGGGAATTATAAGTCCCCCGGGACAGGCGTCTTTTTATTGATTTTTCAGACTTATTAATATTCTGTGAAACCCGCGTCCCCGTTTGATATGACGGGCGCCTATATGGTATAATGTGCGGGATGGCGCGCCGCGCCGTCCGAATTCATAAATAAGGGGGTACGAATATGAATAGTCTTTCGCAGTTCATGCTGATCGTTGTGATCATTATCATCGCGCTGATCGTGATCTCCTGTGTCAGGATTGTTCCTCAGGGCCAGGCGTTCGTCATCGAGAATCTGGGCCGCTTCAAGTGCATCTGGGAGGCGGGCCTCCACCTGAAGGTCCCGTTCTTCGAGAGAGTCGCCAGAAAAGTATCGCTGAAGGAGCAGGTGCTTGACTTCCCGCCGCAGCCCGTCATCACGAAGGACAACGTCACGATCAACATCGACTCCGTCGTGTTCGCGCGTGTGTTTGACCCGAAGCTCTATACCTACGGCGTCGAGAGCCCGATCGCCGGTCTTCAGAACCTGTCCGCCACCACGCTTCGAAATATCATCGGCGAGCTGGAACTGGACCAGACCCTGACGAGCCGAGACCAGATCAACGCGAGACTCGCGGCCGTGCTCGATGAGGCGACGGACCCGTGGGGAATCAAGGTGACCCGCGTCGAGCTGAAAAATATCCAGCCGCCGAAGGAGATCGAGGAGGTCATGACGAAGCAGATGCGCGCCGAGCGCGAACGCCGTCAGACTGTCCTCGAGGCGACCGCCCATCAGGAAGCCGTCGTCTCCCGCGCGGAGGGCGACAAGAAGGCGAAGATCCTTGCCGCCGAAGCGGAGCGCGACGCACAGATTGCCCTCGCAGAGGGCCGCGCGAAGTCGATCGAGCTCGTCTACAACGCCGAAGCGGAAGGTATCAAGAAACTGAATGACGCCAGGATCAGCGACTCCGTTCTCAAGCTGAAAGGGATCGAGACGCTGAAGAACGTCGCGGACGGCAGGGCGACCAAGATCTACATGCCTTCGGATATCGCCAGCGTCGTGACGACGCTCGGCATCGCCGGCGAAGCCCTCGGGATCGGGGACGCGACGCCTGTCGACACGAAGGCGAAACCGAAACCGGCCCCCAAGGCGGATCCTTGCATAGGCGATGAGACAAGTGACGGAGGCGTCGACGCGTTCCTGACGACTTCCCGGATCCAGAACGACGTCGAGGACAACTGGAAGTCCTGACCGTTTATACAGACAGGGGATACGGTTCCTCTGCCGGCAAAGATCAATAGCCGTGATGTGTGCTGCCGCAGCCGTGCGCTGCGGCAGTTTTTTGGGGACAGCGGGCTCATGCGGGCCCCGCTCGTATTTCGCGCCTGTTTTTCCCGGGATCCGGATTCGAGATTTACAATTGCGCTTTCATATTCTATGATAATTCCAGCTTCTTAAAAGAATAGGAGAGGAACCTGTACAATGGAACGTCTTAACGTATGGAACACCTATGATCTCAGGATGCAGAAAGCCTGCGACGGCTTTTCCGCGGAATATATGGACTTCCTCGACCACGGAAAGACCGAGCGGGAGTGTGTCAGCCGGGCCGTGGAGTTGGCGGAGGCAGCCGGCTTCCGGGAGCTCGCCGAGGTGGTGAGGGAGAACGGTTCGCTGAAGGCGGGAGACTGCGTCTACAGCGTGTGGATGAACAAGTCGGTCGTGCTCTTCAGGATCGGGTCCGAACCGATCGAGGACGGCATGAACATCCTCGGCGCCCATATTGACTCCCCGAGACTCGACGTCAAGCAGAACCCGCTCTATGAGAGCGACGGGATCGCCTACCTCGATACGCACTACTACGGCGGAATCAAGAAGTACCAGTATGTCGCCAGACCGCTCGCGCTTCACGGCGTTGTCGCGATGAAGGACGGCACCGTGACGGAGCTTTCCATCGGCGAGGATGAGGACGAGCCGGTGTTCTTCGTTTCGGACCTCCTGATCCATCTCTCCCAGGAGCAGATGAAGAAGACCGCCGCCACGGTCGTCGAGGGCGAGGATCTCGACCTTGTGATCGGTTCCATGCCCCTTCGGATCGACGCGGAGACGAAGGCCGGAAGCGAGGGCAAAGAACCCTCTGGAAAAGATGCCGTCAGGGACGCGGTCCTTCAGATCCTGAAGCAGGAATACGGGATCTCGGAGGAGGATTTCGAGTCGGCCGAACTCGAGGTCGTGCCGGCGGGACGCGCCAGATGCGCCGGCCTCGACCGGAGCATGATCCTGGCCTACGGACATGACGACAGGATCTGTGCCTATCCGTCCCTCCGGGCTATCCTTGACACAAAGGACACAGCGAGGACATCCTGCTGCCTGCTCGTGGACAAGGAGGAGATCGGGTCGGTCGGCGCGACCGGCATGCAGTCGAAATTCTTTGAAAATGCCTTCGCCGAACTCCTCGACCGCATGGGCTGTTACTCGGAGCTCACGCTCCGGCGCGCCCTCCGGAACAGCTGCATGCTGTCATCGGACGTGAGCGCCGCCTATGACCCGCTCTACGCGTCGGCATTCGAGAAGAAGAACTCGGCGATGATGGGACAGGGACTTGTGTTCAACAAATTTACAGGTTCCAGGGGCAAGAGCGGGTCGAACGACGCGAACGCCGAGTATATCGCCCATCTGAGGGGGATCTTCGGGGAGGCGGACGTGAGGACCCAGACCGCCGAGCTCGGTAAGGTCGACCTCGGGGGAGGCGGCACGATCGCCTATATTCTCGCGCTCTACGGCATGAACGTGATCGACAGCGGCGTGGCCGTCCTCAACATGCACGCGCCTTACGAGGCTGCGAGCAAGGCGGATATCTACGAGGCGTACAGGGCTTACTGCGTATTTCTTTCAAAGGCGTCCCTGCGCTGCTCCTGATACAGGAAATTTACCTGGGAGATCGATAAGCCGCCTGCGGGGAGACGCACGCGGCTGCCTGAAATACACGGGATAGATGAAGATATGGCAAATCGGGTGAAAAAAGAAAAACATGCGCGGGAGACGGGGTACGTCCCCGGACAGGATGACGGGAACGTGAGCGGGGAGGTCATTTCCGCCGCTTCGGAAGTCACCGTCGGGGAGGACGAGAGGGATGAAGCCGCTGCGGGGCAGCCGTCTTACTTCGACTATCACGACGCGATGATCCAGATCGAGATGCTCTTCCAGAGCCACATCCTCTCGTTCGGCTACAAGGAGTACTCGCTGGAGACTTATGTCGACCGCCGATTCTTCAGGGAGTGGAAAGCCCGGGAGGGCTGCGCCGACACCGATGAGATGAGGGCCGGGCTCAACATCGACGGCATCCTGAGGAGCGCGGACCCCTCCGAGAGCGAAGTGCTCACCTATCTGCAGTACACTCTCAATATCGCGGAGCTCTGCAGGAGGTCCTTCAACAGGGAGGAGGCGCCCGGATACGATTTTGACATACGGAATTACACCGAGCTTCTCTCGAGGATCCGGGAGATCCTGAAGAGGTTCCGCCACGAGGTGAAGTACGTTCCCGAGAAGGAATTCATCTTCCTCGTACCCCGCGATCCCGCCGCGGAGGCGGCATCCGAGGACGAGAGCGACCCGGTCTCCGCCGCGATCACCGAGTACAGAAGCTCTTCGGCGAAGGGCCAGATCGGCAGAAAGCGGGAGCTTCTCTCGACGCTCGGGAGCAGCATAGAAAGATTCAACGACAACCTGAAGCGCGAAAACAACGTGCTCTTCAGCAGGATAGAGTTCATGCTGAACAACCTGAATATCAGGGAGGGCGGTCAGGAGAACGAGCAGGTTGCCGAGCGGGTCGCACGCATGAGCAGCGAGGAGATGGAGGACTGGTACGACGAGACCTACCAGATGATCCTGCTTCGCATCCTCCAGCACGAAAACCAGGAGAGGATCCGGAAAGTCGACGAGCTTGCCGCTGAGTGCGGCACCGGGATCAACGCGATTACAGAGGAGGAGATGGCGCAGCTTCTCAACGCGGATCCGGGGGACGCGGACCTCGGGACGGCGGAATTCACCGGCGAGGCTGTCAGCCGGCTGTACAGGACAGAGAAGGTGCCCGCGGTGCCGGAGAAGAAGAGCACATCCAGGGGCGTGCTGGCGGCGATCGTCATCGCCGACGTGCTGTTCGTCCTGTTTATCCTCTGTTATTTCTACTTTCTGAGACAGTAACTGACAATCAAGTGATCGGAGTGTCTTCGGGATTTTGAAACTGAAATTCAGTG
>CACYEN010000096.1 GCA_902773435.1 uncultured Lachnospiraceae bacterium
CACTGAAGCGGACATCCCGAAAAGAAGACGGCGCCGCTGCCGTTCTCCCCGGAGATGCAGGGTTCCTCCCACATGTGGAGCGCCGCGCGGGCCGCGCGGACGACCGCGGTCTCCCCGCAGAACCCGGGACCCGCGCTCCTGTCAGCGCCGCAGCGCCTGGCGCAGAGCCTGCATCCGGTTTCCGTACCCGGCGCCCCTGTCCCCGCGCGGCGGGAATCGGCCTCTGTCCCGGGAGAGGCAGGCTCTGCGTCGCGGGGGCCTGCCCCTCCACCACAAGACGGGCGGCGAAAGACCGCTCCGTCTTTCACCGCCCGTGTACTGTTCATCGTTTCATCCTGACGCATCTCAGCCTACGCTCAGCTCAAACTTGCGTATTTCCAGTTCCGAGTCCACCTTCTGGATCTCCGCGCCGAGTCCTCTCAGCTTGCCGTCGAAATCCTCATACCCTCTCTGGATATAGACGATATCGTCGACGACCGTGATGCCCTCGGCGGCGAGGCCCGCGATGACAAGCGCGGCGCCCGCGCGCAGGTCCGGCGAGGATACTCTCGCCCCGGTCAGCTGCTCGATCCCGTCAATGATCGCGGTGTTACCCTCGACCTTGATGTTCGCCCCCATCCTGGAGAGCTCGTCGACATAGCGGAAGCGGTTCTCGAAGATACTCTCCGTCACGATGGACGTCCCCTGGCTGAGCGTCAGGAGCGCGCCGATCTGCGGCTGCATATCCGTCGGGAAACCGGGATAAGGAAGCGTCTTCACGTGGGTTCTCTGGAGGCGCTTGGCCGCAACGACCCTGACCGAGTCGTCGCCTTCCTCGATCTCGCATCCGAGCTCGTTAAGCTTGGCGGTGATGGCTTCGAGGTGCTTGGGGATGACATTTTTTACAATGACGTCGCCCCTTGTCGCCGCTGCCGCGAGCATATAGGTTCCGGCTTCAATCATGTCCGGAACGATACTGTAGGTACATCCGTGGAATTTTCTGACGCCGTTGATGCGGATCACGTCCGTACCGGCGCCCTTGATATCCGCCCCCATGCTGTTGAGGAAGTTTGCGGCGTCGACGACGTGCGGCTCCTTGGCGGCATTTTCGATAATCGTTCTTCCCTCCGCGCGGGACGCCGCCATCATGATATTGATGGTCGCGCCGACGGATACGATGTCAAGGAAGATATGCGCCCCGTGCATATGGCTGCAGCTGGCGATGATGTTACCGTGGGAAATTCTGACCTCCGCCCCGATGGCGCTGAATCCTTTCAGGTGCTGGTCAATCGGACGGCTTCCGATATCGCAGCCGCCGGGAAGCGGAACTTCGGCGCTCTGGTACTTTCCGAGAAGCGCCCCGAGAAGATAGTAAGAAGCCCGGATTTTCTTGATACTGCCGTAATCAACCGCGCATTTGCTGATGGTCGATCCGTTGATCTTTACGGTGTGACGGTCGACCCGCTGCACCCTGGCACCGATCTTTTCGACCGCTTCAATAAGAACGTTAATATCATTGACATCCGGAAGATTTTCTAATGTGACAGTTTCATCAGACATGATTGCTGCGGACAGAATCGGCAGCGCTGCATTCTTCGCTCCGGCGATCTCCACCTCTCCTACAAGCGGAACACCACCTTTAATGACATATTGTTCCATTAACCTGCCTCTTTCCCCTTACTATATTTTTTGGAATCACGTCTGTCCGAATTTAACCCTTCCCGGACAAACGTCACTCACGGCGCCGGAACCGTGTATCTCCCCAGAAAAACAGAACCGGCAATACAGCACCCCCATGCTATATCGTACATATTAACGTAGTTTTAATAATTTGTAAACATTTTACAGCCTGTAAAGTGGTTTTCGTAAAAAAGGACGAAAACACAATTCTGTCTTTTTTTGGAAACACCGCTCAACTTTCTGTCATATCCCGTCGTTTTCTTTCTCCCCTGCGGGGATTGCCCTGTTTGTTCGACGACAGGCCGGGTTTGACGGTACCGGGTTTCGGGGGTTTTTGCCCCGTTTTTGGCGATATTTTTCCCCCTGCCTTCTTCCTCACGCTGAAGCCGAACGTCCCGAGCTCCTCCCCGAGCCCCCGGTAGCTCCCGTGGGAATAGACGACCGGCCTCGCCCTCTCAAAGCGGAATTTCCCGTCCCCGTCGAGGTATCGGGGATCGGCGTGCACCGAGACGACCTCGGCGACAAACATCGTGTGGGAGCCGAGCGGTCTCTTCTCCGTCACCCGGCACTCGATATTCACCGGCGATTCCGCCACCATCGGGCAGGACACTTCCTCCGCCTCCTCCTTCGTGAGGCGGCAGGCCACGAACTTGTCGAGATCCCGCCCGGAACGGACGCCGCAGAAATCCGCGGCGCGCGCGAGAGCCTCCGTCGCCAGGTTAATGACGAACACGCCCGTCTCCGAGATATAGCCGTACGTGAGCCGGGACGGCCTCAGGGAAATGCTGACCATCGGAGGATTTGTACAGACCGTGCCGGCCCAGGCGACGGTGCATATGTCGTCCTGCCCGGCCGCGTTCCGGGATGTCACGAGGACCGCCGGCAGAGGATAGAGCATATTTCCGGGTTTCCACGTCTCCTTCATCGCGCGCCGTCCCTCACCTGTTCTGCAGGGCGTTCATGAACGCCGGGATCAGCTGCTTCTTCCTCGACACGACGCCCGGGAGTACAGCGGTGCCGCCGTCTTCGGCCTCTCCCCCGAAGGCGTCCCGAAGCAGCGCGGCGCTGCCCTTTCCGCTCAGGAGAAGCGTCGTCGTCTCGCTCAGGATGTCCGTGAGCATGAAGAACACCATCTGGGTCCCGCCTCTCCCGCACTCGATCTCGAGCTGGGGCCGCAGCGTCCCGGCGATCTCCTCCAGCTCGTCGGCGTCCATCGAGCTGATCTGGCCGACGCCGAAGACCGTCTCCCCGAAAATAAACTTCTTATAATCCTGGTGCAGAATCTCCTCGGGTGTCTTTCCCTTCAGGCTGCTGCCCGCGTGGAACATCTGCTTCGCGTACTCCTCGATGTCGATCCCGGCGATCTTCGCCAGCTCCCGGCCCGCGCGCTCGTCGCGCGGCGTAGAGGTCGGAGACCGGAAGAGCAGGGTGTCCGATATGATCGCGGAGCACATGAGGCCCGCGATATCCGAGGGAATCTCCACGCCGGCCTCCTGGTACATCGAGAAGAGGATCGTGCAGGTGCAGCCGACCGGCTCCCCCCGGAAATAGACCGGCTGAAGCGTCTCCACCGTCCCGATGCGGTGGTGGTCGATGATCTCGAGGATATCGGCCTGCTCCAGGTTGTCGACAGCCTGGCTCTTCTCCGTGTGGTCGACAAGGATGACCTGCTTCCTCTTCGCGTTGAACACGCTTCTTCTGGATATCATGCCGATGAATTTTCCCTGGCGGTCAACGACCGGGAAGTCGCGGTAGCGCGTCTTTCCCATCGTCACCTTCACGTCGTCGGCGAAGTCGTCCGGCTCGAAGCAGACCAGGTTCTTCGTCCTCATAAGGAACTTTGCCGGAATACTCTGGTTGATCAGCCTCGCGACCGAGTAGGTGTCGAACGTCGTGCAGATCACCACACAGTCGTACCGGTTCGCGAGCTCGCGGATCTCGTCGGAGATGTCCACCGAGAGCGTCACGACCAGGCAGCTCGCCCCGGCCTCGATGGCGAGCTGCTGGGATTCCTTCCTGTCGCTCAGGATCACGAGGTCGTCAGGCTCGATGAGGCTGAGAAGCTGCTCATGGCTCGTCGCCCCCACGAGGACTTTTCCCTTCATAAAATAACCGTACTCGTTGCCGCAGACCACCGTCCCGTTGATCGTCGCGGCGATATCGTAGTACTTCGTGCGCGCCTCGGACATGATCGTCTTTGTGTAGGAATCGATGTAGTAATTCGCGATGTCGGTCACCGTCAGAAGGCCCTCGAGGCTGCCCTCGCCGTCCATGATCGGCAGCGTGGTCTTCTCGAATTCCCTCATGTAGTCCCAGGCCAGGCGGACGGTGACGCTGTCCGGAGCCCCCTCCGTGTCGTCGAGCTCCATGTCCGACACCTGCAGCCCCACGTCCGGCAGATAGGCGGGCGGCTCATGGTGAAATGTCCGGAGCGCGAACTCCGTCTCCTCGTTGATCTGCCCGGCCCGGCAGGCGACGCAGGGCCTTCCTGTCCCGGTCCTGTTCTTCAGATAGGCATAGGAGATCGCGGCACAGATCGAGTCCGTGTCGGGATTCTTGTGGCCCACGATATAGATTTCGTCTTTTCTAAGCATCCGTTCTCCCCCCTCACTGTTCCCCTGTTTTTCAGAGGATCACTTCCATCTCCTTCTTCAGCATTTTCAGCCCGCGTGCCTCGTAAAATGCCATCGCCGAAGGATTGCACGCCCACACGTTGAGCGTCAGGTGGTAGCATCCGATGCTCTTCGCGTAGTCGACGATGTACTCATAGATCGCCCTGCCTACGCCGCCCCCGCGGATGCCCTCGTCGACGCAGAGATCGTCGATATAGAGGGACTTCATGTCCCGGAGGACGTGGTTCCCCTTCGTCTCGGTGACGATGCAGAAGCCGTAGCCGAGCACGCGGTCCTCCTCGTCGACGCCGACGAAGATCGGCCTCGTGTCGTCGCCGATCAGGATCTCCAGCTCGCCCGCGTGGTACTTCTGGGAATCCGGTTTGAAGATGTCCGGTCTCCCGCGATGGTGCACCATGCAGACCTGTGTGAGAAGATCAAGTATCTTCGGTATATCTTTCGTCTCCGCCCTTCTTACTCTCATTTTGTCTCCTTATGTCCCTTGTCCCGGCCTTCCTGATTTTGCCGGTTTTCCGGCCAGTATGGCCGCCGTCTCCGCTACGCTCCGGTGCTTCAGGTGCCTCGGCTCAAAGCGGACGGCCGTGTACACCGCCTGCATGACGAGCCCCGCGCAGACGACGCTGATGACCGTTCCGATTCCCACCGGTCCGCCCAGAAGGTATCCGACGACCACGACCGCGGCCCAGAGAAGGATCTCGACGACCCCGATCGGCAGCCGCGGCGCCCGCTTTCCGAGCCCCACGAGCAGCGCGTCCCTCGGGCCGCACCCCTGCTCCTGCCTCATGTAGATCCACATTCCGAGGGCCATGAACACAAACCCGCAGAGCATGATGAAAATGCCCGCCCACAGACTGTGATTCTCGGGAAATGGATTCAAATCGTTAAACATCTGCACAAAGTTTCCCGTCAGCAGGGCGTCGATGATCGTCCCGAAGCCGATCTTCTCCTTCAGTGCCAGGTCGATCAGAAGGATCACCACCGCCATCGAGGTCATGGAGAGCCCGTAGTTGAGGGGCGTGTGCTTCGCGATCCCCATCCCGAGGCAGTCCCACGGGGCGAGGCCGATGTTCGCGTAGATTGTCATATGCACTCCGAGCGCGAAGACAAGGAGTCCGGCCGCGATCCGCAGCCATCCGGTCATGATTTTTCTCTTCATATAATTGCCACTTTACCTCATTTCTCGTATTTCTTCAATGTCGACCGTATTGACTTTGCGCAGATTTCGTTTATTATTTTTAATGACATCGCCGGTCCCGGCGCGCTCGCTCGCGCATTGGTACGCCTGCGCGTGCCCTCATCCGGACAGCGGGAACGCCCGCTGTTTAAACCAAATCCATACAGGAAAGCATTATGTCTGAAAAAATGAAACCATACCGCATCCTCGTCATCAACCCCGGCTCGACCTCCACCAAGGTCAGCGTCTTCGAAGACGAAACCGAGCTCTTCGAGAAGAGCATCTTCCACGACGCCCCCGAGCTCCTGCGCTTCCCGCGCGTCAACGACCAGCTGCAGTTCCGCTACGGTGTCGTCCGCGACGTGCTCCGCGAGGAGGGCATCGACATCAGGGAGATCGACGCCTTCGCCGGACGGGGCGGGAGCGCGCACTCCCAGCCCGGCGGCGTGACCGTCATCGACCAGCGGCTCTACGACGACACGGAGAAGTCGGTCGGCGGAGTGGACCACCCCGCCAAGCTCGGCGTCATGATGGCCTGGCATCTCTCGAAAGAATTCGGAAAACCCGCCTACACCCTCAATCCGACCAATGTCGACGAGTTCTGCGACTACGCCCGCCTGACCGGAATCAAGGGCGTGTACCGGGTCTCCCACTCCCACGTCCTCAACCAGAAGGCTGTGGCGGAGTATCACGCGAGGAAATCCGGCCTCCGCTATGAGGACCGCAATTACATCGTCGCCCATATCGACGGAGGCGTCACGGTGAGCGCCCACGACCACGGGCGCATGATCGACGGAAATATGGGGGCGGACGGCGAGGGGACATTTACCCCGACCCGCATCGGAAGTATTCCGGTGCTCTCCCTGCTGGATTACCTCGAGACACACTCCGCTGCCGACGTCCGCCTGATGTGTTCAAGGGCCGGCGGCTTCATCAGCTTCTTCGGCACCGCGAATTCCGACACCATTCACGATATGGTGGAGCGCGGCGACCGCAAGGCGGTCCTCATCTGGAACACGATGGCCTATCAGGTCAGCAAGATGATCGGGGAGATGGCCGCCGTGCTGAGCGGCAAAGTGGACGCGATCCTGCTCACCGGGGGCCTGATGCGCTTCAGCGACATGTCGGAGAGCATCCGGAACCGCTGCGGCTGGATCGCCCCGGTCGAAGTCTACCCGGGAGAAATGGAGCAACAGGCTCTCGCGCTCGCCGCGCTCAAAGTCTTAAGGGGCGAGACCGCCGCGAGGACCTACACCGGCAAGCCCGTCTGGCAGGGATTCGAGGGCATCGACGTCTGAAGCCGAGAGCTTTATCTTAGTTCCGGGATGACCGCTTCGGCGGTCACGTGAATTTTAAGAAATAACCGGAGAGGATCCGCCATGAGCGTCATAGAAAAGATCAGAAGAAAAGCAGCACTTTCAATGAAGCGGATCGCGCTTCCGGAGGGCTCGGAGCCGCGCACGCTGGCCGCGGCCGCCGTGCTCCGCGACGAGTCGCTCTGCCGTCCGGTCCTTCTTGGGAATCCCGGGGAGATCCGGGCCGCGGCTTCCTTGGCCGGGGTCGATATCCGGGATATCGAGATCACGGACCCCGCGTCCCACCCGCGTGCGGAGGCCTACGCCGAAACGCTGTATGAGCTCAGGAAGAAGAAGGGCATGACCCCGGAGAGCGCCCGCGCGCTCGCGAAAGATCCCATGCACTGCGGCGTCCTGATGGTGAAGTGCGGAGATGCCGACGGACTGGTCTCCGGTGCCGTCCATTCGACCGGCGACATGCTGAGGCCGGCGCTTCAGATTATAAAAACAAAGCCCGGCACAAAGATCGTCTCCTCCTGCGTCCTCATCGACTGCCCGAACAAGAGCCTGGGCGAGGACGGCCTGCTGATCTTCTCCGACTGCGTCGTCGTCCCCTGCCCCGATGCCGCGGAGCTCGCGGACATCGCGATTTCCACGGCGGACACCGCCACCACCCTTTGCGGGATTGAGGAGCCGAAAGTTGCGCTGCTGTCATTTTCGACGAAAGGAAGCGCCTCCCACGAACTCGTGACAAAAGTCCGCGAGGCCGCGGAGATCGCGCACGGACTCAGGCCGGACCTGCTGCTTGACGGCGAACTCCAGTTTGACGCTGCCATCTCGCCCGAGGTCGGCGAGCTGAAGGCGCCCGGAAGTCCCGTCGCCGGGCACGCCAACGTGCTGATCTTTCCGGACCTTCAGTCCGCGAATATCGGCTACAAGATCGCCCAGAGAATCGGCGGCGCGGAGGCGTTCGCCGTCCTCCAGGGACTCGCGAAGCCCTGCAACGACCTGTCCCGCGGCTGCTCTGTCGGGGATATCGTGAACACGGTCTGCATGACCGCGGTCCAGGCCCAGGCTTAGCACGGAATTATAGTCAAAAATCAAAGATAAATTTTGGTAAAAATTGACAACTCAATTTTTTTGGTCTATAATGCAGGCGTTATGTCGGGAACTGCATCTGAGTAATCACATTTATAGCCTGACTTATCTTCATTATTTTTTCATTTATATAGGAGGAAATTATGACACCTGTCAAGAAAACAGCAAAGAAAGTTGAAGCCGCTGCTGTGGAAGAAGTCAAGGCCGCGGTTGAAGAGACTCTGAAGGCTGCAGCTGCCAAGAAGGCTCCCGCCAAGAAGGCCGCCGCCAAGGCTGAGCCGAAGAAGGCCGCCGCCAAGCCGGCCGCGAAACCGGCCGCCAAGAAGACCGCTGCCAAGAAGGCAGCTGCTCCGGAAGCCAATGTTTACATTGAGTTCCAGGGCGGACAGATCGCCGCGAAGAGCATCCTTGAGAAGGCGGTCGCGTCCTACACAGCCGCTCACGCCGGCAGCGAGATCAAGACCATCGAGCTCTACATCCAGCCCGAAGTCAATAAGGCTTTCTACGTTGTCAACGGCGAAGGCGCCGAAGATTTCTTCGTCGAGC
Source organism: uncultured Lachnospiraceae bacterium (assembly GCA_902773435.1). Classification (GTDB taxonomy): domain Bacteria; phylum Bacillota; class Clostridia; order Lachnospirales; family Lachnospiraceae; genus Chordicoccus. The sequence continues at coordinate 8,406 of CACYEN010000096.1, forward strand.
TTTGATTAACAGCGCAGTATAAAAAACCTCCTCATCTTCCGATGAGGAGGTTTTTTTATGTCCTTTTTTCTTTCGCCAGTGATCGGCGCCCGGATTACCACGGCCTGTTGTAGCTGACGACCTTGGTCCCTCTCGGGATGTTCTGGTTGATCCAGTAGGCGTTGTCGAGATACAGGCGGACACAGCCGTGCGAGCAGGCCACGCCCATTCGCCCGTCAACGATATAGGAGGGTGATCCCGTGTTGGCGTAGATCTGGGAGTGGAACAGGATGCTGCCCACGATCTGCGTGAAATACCAGCACTTGGTCCCCGTCTCCGTGATGAAGTACAGGCCGCGGGATCCGATTGTAAAGGATCCGACCGGTGTCGGTGTGCCGGGAGCGCCGATACAGCACGGATACGTCTTGATCTTCTCCCATGCGTACTGCTTGCCCTGGAAGATATAGACCGTGTGCTTGCCCTGATTCAGGAGGATCAGGTACTTCGTCATACTCCTGTTCTGGTTGGCCTTCACGTACTCATCGTTGAGAGCGCTCGGATACAGCTTGAGCAGCGTCTCGATGTAGATCTTGGAGGATCTGGTCACTCCGGACTTCGCCTGCAGGCCCATGATGATCCCGCGCTTGATGAAGTTCTGGATTGCGGACGCGTCGTCGTCCTTGAACTTCGCGGCGGTCGGATTGTGGGTCGTATAGTATTTGAAATTGTAGATATTGCTGTAATCGACGCCGTTGTAGGTCGTGATCGGGTTCTTTATCGAAGTGATGCCGGTCGCGGTCTTGCGCCTCGCGGCGTACTTGTACCCGTACTTGCAGTAGTGCCTGTAGTACTTGTAGTAGCTGGTCTTGAACTTCACCCTGAGGTCGGCATTTCCGTAGCGGTAGGACTTCACGTTGAATGTGGAGATCGCCTGCTGCTGCCTCGCCATACCCGTATTCACGAAATGCGCGAGCGCCCCGATATCGTCCTCGGGATAGGCCTTTCCGACAGAGGGATTCTTTGCGATGTAATACTCGTAGTTGTAGACCTTCTTGTAGTCGAAGCCCTCATAGACGGTCACGGGATTCTTGATCTTTGTGACGCCGGTCGTCGTATTTGCTCTCGACGACTCGCTGTGCCCGTAATTCTGGTAGTGCAGGTAATAGGACTTGTAGTCCATGCCGAAGGCCTTGCGCAGGTCCTGGTTGCCGCGTCTGTAGGACTTTACGTTGAATGTGGAGATCGCCTGCTCCTGCTTGTTCATGCCGTTGTTGACGAAGTATGTCAGGACAACCTTGTCGGACTTCCCGGCAAGATTCGTGTGAACCTTTGTCGTATAGTATGTGTAGTCATAGACATACTTGTAATCCTGGCCGTTGAGAACGGTGGAATGCTTCGCCGCCGCCATCGCAGGAATCGCCGAAAAGATCCCTGCACAGATCACGGCGATGATAAAGAGCGATGATAAAAATTTCTTTCCTCTCAGATCTTTCATCGATTTTCTCCCCCGATGATGCATACCAGATAAACCGAAGCCTGATACTCTGGTCAGACTTATAAACAGTATAGCATAGCGGGCGGAGAAGCCGCAATAAAAAGAACACAAAGATTTCACATTTGTGACAAAATGTTACAAAAAGATAAAGCTCACCGCTTGTCCTTATCGATAAACTCCAGTGTGATCACGGACAGGGCGGCAAACACGAGGACGAAAATCAGGATGTGAAGCCAGTTGTGCAGGATATTGCCGGTCGTACACACGTAATCCGGCTCATACATGGCCTCGGACGCCGTCTGCCTGATTTTCTCCATGGTCTCCTCGCGGCCGATGGTATCGATCACGTCTCCCACCGTGATATGAACATCCATTCCTTCACCCCGGATACTCTGCACCGTGGGATCCGCGGCGAGGGTATCGACGACATCCCCGACAGTGAAGACCACCCCCACCTTATAGTCGAGAAGGGCGTCCAGGCCTTCCGTCTCAAGCAGGGCGGACAGGATATCCCCGACGGTAATGCTGCTGATCAGGACTTCTTCGCGCAGACCTTTGTACATGTCCTCGTTCAGCAGGTCCTTTCCGATCTCGCGGACGGTCATTTTATTTCCGAGCTTTACCGCCCGGAGGTCGGAAACCGCCGTATTCTCTTCGTCTCCGAGCAGGTCCAGCACCTGGCCGACGGTCACCCTGCCGCCCACTTCGACCCGGTCCACCATACTGACCATTCCGTCCACGGCGGAGTAGGGAAGTTCATTGATATTCGTCTGCGCCGCCATCGCCTTGAGCCCCGGGCTGGAGATCGTCAGCATTTCGATCGGTTTCACAATGCTCGGAAGCGAGAAGATGCCCCCCGAGAAGATCAGCTGGAAGATCAGCACAAACGGCATGATCGTCATCGCGGTCGTCGTCGAGTGCACCAGGGTCGAAATCCACAGCGACAGCATATCGGAGGCATAGGTGATGAGAAGCAGCGTTATGCCGACGTCCACCAGCATCCAGGGTGTGAACATCCCCCTGCCCGTAAACGTCACGCCGACCAGATTGAGGACGATCAGGGTCACGACCGTCTGCATGATGCACAGGAGCAGCTGGTACATCATATGGGACAGAATATAGGACAGGATGTACATTCCGGAGCGGTGTTCCCGCTTTACCACGCCCCGCTCACGGCAGACCACCTGGATCGAATTGAAGGACCCGTTCCAGATGCATACGCACACGATGGCGAATACCCCGGTGAGCGTTCCTTCCATGTTGATCCCGAACTCCCTGCCCAGCGCGAATCCCACAAGGCCGGAGATGAGCGCCGCCATCGGCAGCACCTTCCAGTCGCTCTGGTATACGAACATCCGGATGAATTTCCCGAAGTAGACCCCGATCTGCCCGAAGCGGCCGCGATGCCGCACTTCCACCTGCCTTAAAGAACCGGTTCCGCTCGTCTCAGCCATTCTGCACCTCCGCATATTTCAGCACATACTCATCAGCCAGCCCGTCGCCGCCCTCTTCCTTCTGGTTGATGGACTTCACGATCTCTTCCATCTTCTCCTTCCCGAAGAATGCCCTGGCATCCTCAACGCTCCCGTAGAAGGCCAGCCGTCCGGTGCGCGAGCTGTCCTTCGCCAGCACGATCACGTCGTCGAAGAGATCGATGACTCTGTCCGGCGTATGTGTGATGACGATTACGATCTTCCCCGTGTCCGCGATCCGGCGGAGCTGTTCGAACAGCTCCCTCGCCATCACGCCGTCGAGGCCCGAGTCCGGCTCGTCCAGGATAAACAGGGACGGATTGGAAATAAACTCCATGGAGATGGACAGGCGCTTCTTCTGCCCTCCGGACAGCTTCTCCACCAGGTGGTCCTTCACCGGCGTCAGCCCGAAGATATCCATCACCTCATAGACCCGCTGCTCGCGGTTCTCCTTCGGAATGTCCTTGGACAGGCGCACCTTGGCGGCGTCAAGAAGCGTTCTCAGCACGGTGTCTTTCCCGCGCATCAGCTCCTGCTGCGGGACAAAGCCCACCTCGTAGAGCATCTTCTTGTAGTCGGTGTACATGTCATTTCCGTTCAGTGTTACCCTGGCGTCCGCCTTCTCATAGCCGTTGACGGCATTGAGAAATGTCGTCTTGCCCGCGCCGGATCCGCCGAGCAGCAGCACCATATGCCCCTGCGGGATGGACATATGGATATCCTTAAGGAGATATCTCTTCTGGAAAAACTCCTTCACATGCCGGTCCTTGAGGTTGACCGTCAGCCCCTCGTCCATGACCGCCGCGGTGCCGTGGGTTGCCAGCCGCTCCATCTCCGCCTTCAGGTCTTCCACCTTCCAGGCCGGTTTGTACTTCCCGGAAACGCCCCAGACCAGCATCGGGATAAAGCGGAGCTCGTCGATCACGCACAGGGCCAGCCACGCCCTGCTGACGCCGTAAATTCGGACAAATCCCGCAAATACGCGGATATTGTACACGAAATGCATCAGCATAACGGTGAAAAGAATCACCAGGATCAGGGGTTTGAAGGAGATCAGCGTCTCATTCTTCACGAGCCGCACGAAACAGAGATTTGCAACCTGCAGGATCGTGATCATCATGCTGGTCACGCACAGATAACGTCCTTCCGGCTCTCTCGCCGCGCAGCGGCCGAGCTGGTATTCCCTTATCCACGGGACGAGCGACCACCGCCCGTCGATCCCCGATTTTTTAAACAGGAGCCAGGCTCCCAGGATATAGAGGGCCCTCGCCGCTATATACAATGGTTTATAGGAGTCAAACAGCAGGGTCAGCACAAGCTGCAGAATGTTATTCATACTCTCCACTCTCCCGTCGATTCAGGCATGAAAAAATACGTCTTTTCTTTTCCGGGTCCTCTCCCTTATCCCGGTTCGGGGATAGGCGAGCAGACCGGGCGGTCACGGCTTCTTTTTCAGAATCCTCTTCAGCGCGAAGATCAGCATAGAGCCGCCGATCAGGAGCACAATCAGCGCAAACAGGGGCATCCCGTTCGGAAGAAGGGGATGGATCTGCGTCGAAGCGAGCCTGCATCCGCCGGTAAACAGGACACAGCCGATGATCACCAGTATGATGTCATCGATCTTCATCCCCAGTTCTCTCATCAGTTCTTCATAGCCGGTCAGTTCGAAATTGACCTTGAGCCTGCCCTTCATGATGTCCGAAAGGTTGTCCGCGACCAGCTGCGGGATCCTCGAAACCTTCTGGCCGACATCCAGGACGCCCTGGCCGAGATTCATGATCTCCTTCTCGAGGCTGAATGACTTCTTCATCCGGTCCATCAGCTTGTCGGAGATGATCTCAAAGAGATCCAGCTCCGGGCACAGCTGTTCCATCACGCCCTCGATCGTCAGGAAGGAGCGCACCAGCATCGTGAAGCGGCCCGGCATCGTGATGTGATGCTTATCCGCCAGATCGACCACCTCCCCGAGCAGGCCTGAGAAATCAATGTCGCTCAGGGACGACACATTCTTGTACTTGGCACTGAAAAGCTCCAGGTCATCCTTCAGCTTGTTTCTGTCGCAGCCGGTCCCGCTGGAGCCGATGGACAGGACGCCGTCCGCCATCGAGTCCGTGTCGCTGCGCAGAAGCCCGACGACGATCTTCTCGAGGGCGGTGATGTCCGCCTCCGTGATCTCGCCGATCATGCCGAAGTCGATCCAGTGCACCTTTCCGCCGCTGACCATGATATTTCCCTGGTGGGGATCCGCATGGAAAATGCCCGCGTCAAACACCTGCTGCAGATAGCTCTCCAGGATATCGCGCCCCACCTGCATCGGATCGGTTCCCTGTTCAATCAGCTTGTCCTTCTTGGAGACAGAGCAGCCCTCCACGAAGGTCATGGTAAAGATGCGCTCCGTCGTCAGCTCGTCGATGACGACCGGACAGGTGGCGGATCCTCCCTTGAGAATCCTGTCCCTGAAGAATTTCGTATTCGTCGCCTCCACCCGGAAGTCCAGCTCTTCCCAGGTCACCTTCTCGAACTCTTTAATAATTGCGGCGAAACTCATGGCGTCACTGTCCTTGTCGGCCGACCCGCCGTCCAGCAGCGGAGCCAGCTTCCCAAGCAGCTCAAAGTCCTTTGCCATCATCTCCGCGATCAGCGGACGCTGCACCTTCGTGACGACTTTCGTGCCGTCCTTCAGGACGCCGTAATGCACCTGGCCGATCGAGGCGGATCCGATGGGTTCATCCCTGAACTCGCTGTAGATCTCGTCGATCTTCTTGCCCGTCTCTGTCTCGATGACGGCGCGGGCGATCTTCGGATCCAGCTCCTTCACGTTCTGCCTGAGCGTCTCCAGTTCCCTGCAGTAGCTTTCCGGCAGCAGGTCCGTGCGGCTGGACATAATCTGTCCGATCTTGACATAGGTCGGGCCCAGGTCCTCCAGCGTCGTCCGGAGCTCGACGGGGGTAAGCCCGTTCGCGAAGAAATTGTGCTTCGCGAGTACGCTGAGCATCTGCGCGGAGCGCTTTGTATTCTTCTTCTCCTCCTTCAGTTCATCCGCGAGCAGCTTCTCCAGTTCCGGTGAAAGCTTCATCGGCGTGTGTTCGAAGTCCGATTTCAGCGCCGCCAGCTCGCCCTGCAGCTGGTCCTTGCTTATCTTATCCAGCTCATTGTATTCCGCTTCCCGGTCTTCTTCCCGGGTATCTTCCTCTATATCATCCCGCATCGTATTGCGGACATCATCCTGAACATCGTCCGTGGCAAAGGCACTCTCCTGCCCGCGTGTATTCTCCTGCATAGCCGTTCCTTTCCGCTCCCGTGTGCTTTCCCCTGTCCCTGTCTTCTTTCTGCTCATCCCAGCGCCCCCTGCTTTGACCGGATCGGCCATACCAGAATCAGTCTCACGATGCCAACGGCCGCGGCGTAGAGCAGGACGCCTCCGATCACTTTCACAAAGGAATGCTCTGTCCGCCACCACGGATTATTGAGGATCACGACGCCCGCCACCATCAGCGAAATGCTCAGAATGAGCAGGAGCCACCACCACTTCTTCCCGGACCGGCGGGCGTACATCCACGCGTGAACGGTGCTGTGCAGTCCGTCAATAATAAGAAGAACCCCAAAGAGCACACTGAGCACGGTCAGTATGTCGTCGTCCGAGATGAGGATAAATATCCCAAGAACGACCAGAAGAAGAGCGGCCGCAAAGAGAATCCAGGACGACAGCTTCTTCTTTCCCGAAATAAAGTCCCAGATCATCGAGCCCCCGAGGAGCAGGATGACATATCCGAGAACCTCCACCAGGATCGCGTCATGCCGCACAGGTATGATCAGCATGAGCAGTCCGACAATCATCAGCAGAAGTGAAGAGATAATCGTCTGTTGTTTAATTTTGTCCAGCGCCTGAATAATCATACAGACCTCCCGTTTACATACTTTCAGTCTCTGCCGGGAACGGAAGAAACCCGTCGGGCATTTCTCACGACGAACAGATCCGTCCGCCTCACCGTTGTCCCGTGTTAAAGTGTGTATTCATTTGAAGAACACCCCTGTATTATACCATTTTTGTATAGCCGCTCCATAAAAAGTTACAAAAAAAGCGGAAGACGCTGATTATATCAGACGTTCTTCCGCATGTACGAACCCTGTGCGCAGGTCCGAACCGGTATCTGCCTTGCGGCTTACCGTTCTTTCTTACATCATCGGCGCAAAGAACTGCAGCAGTTCTCCCATCACCTTATAGTACAGCTTCTCCTTCTTTATGCTCTCCGGCGTGACCTGCCTGCACTTCGTCAGCGTCTCCTGGAAATCGCGCTCGATGTCGGCAATGCAGTCATTTTTGTACAGAAAAGCGCCGCACTCATAGTGATGGTACAGGCTCCGGTAATCCAGGTTGATCGTTCCAACGACCGCCTTCCTGTCGTCGCTGACGAAGATCTTCGCGTGGACAAAGCCCGGCGTATACTCATAGATCTTCACGCCCGCGTCGACAAGCCGCCTGTAGTGCGACTTTGCCAGGGCGTAAGCCAGTTTCTTGTCGGGTATGCCGGGGAGGATCAGCTTCACATCCACTCCGCGCTGTGCCGCAAAACTGATGGCCGTCTCCAGCTCCCCGTCCAGGATCAGGTACGGTGTCATCACATGCACATAATCAACCGCGCGGTTAAAGATATCCATGTACACCATCTCGCCGACTTTATCTTTGTCCAGCGGACAGTCCCCGAACGGCATCACATAGCCATCGGCTATCTCCTTCCTGCCCGGATCCGCGCTTATCCAGGGCTCAAAGGCAGGCTCCGTCTCGTCGATGTTCCACATCTGCAGGAACATGAGGGTAAACGACCTGACGGCGTCCCCCTCCAGCCGGAGGCCGGTGTCCTTCCAGTGCCCGAATCTCTCCCTGCGGTTGATATACTCATCCGCCAGGTTTACGCCGCCCGTATAGCCCACTTTCCCGTCGATCACCAGGATCTTCCGGTGATCGCGGTAATTATAGTGGGAGGAGACGATCGGCTTGATCGGTGAAAATGCCTTCGCCTTGATCCCGTATTCCCCGAGCCGCCTGCAGTAGTCGGAGGGAAGCGTCGCCACTTCCAGCATGCCGTCGTACATGACACGCACGTCCACACCGGAAGCCGCCTTGTCCGCGAGCACCTTCAGGATGCTTCCCCACATGTATCCCTCATCGATGATGAAGAATTCCATAAAAATGAACTTCTCGGCCTTCTTCAGGTCTTCCATCATGGCGGCGAACATGTCCTCGCCCAGCGGGAAGAAGCTGCTCGCCGTCTTTTCGTAGACCGGGAAGCAGTTGCTCCTGTTCAGGTACCGGTTCAGGTCATCCGTGCCGGCCGGGTCGTGGGAGAGCTTCTCCAGAACCCCCTCCGGCTGCGGGATCGAATCGCGGGTGATGTCAATCAGCTCCTCGACCCTTCGCCTGAGCCTGCGATGCCCGATATTCAGCTGTGTAAACGCCAGCATCGCCACCCCGGTGATCGGGATCACCGCGATGATGAACATCCATGTCAGCCTGGCGGCGGAATCCATCCCGCTGTTAAAGAGATAGATCACACCGCAGAGGATGAGGATCGTCATCCCGACAGAAAAAAAAGGCAGCCAGTCTTTGAGCCAGAGATTAAAGCTCACGACTAAGGCCACCTGTAAAGCCAGCAGGATCACAATCACAAAGAAACGGCTGAAGATAAGGCCCATCAGACCTTTCTTTCTCGGTTTTCCCAGAGTGAGCACTTCATTGTTCATAGTTGTTCTCCCCTGTTCATATATATAAAAAAATGCCCAGTTCCGGAATCGAACCAGAGACACGCGGATTTTCAGTCCGCTGCTCTACCAACTGAGCTAACTGGGCATTGAGTAGCGGGGACAGGATTTGAACCTGTGACCTTCGGGTTATGAGCCCGACGAGCTTCCAGACTGCTCCACCCCGCGATATTAAGTTGATAAATGGATGGAGAAGGATTCGAACCTTCGAAGGCATCGCCAGCAGATTTACAGTCTGTCCCCTTTGGCCACTCGGGAATCCATCC
>CACYEN010000097.1 GCA_902773435.1 uncultured Lachnospiraceae bacterium
CGCGGTGTCCCGCGATCTGTATAACAGTATAGCACTAGTCTGACAGATGGAAAAGTATACGGATTCCTAATAATTCCTTACATCAGCGCGTATCTGTCATGATCCCGGCGCAAGGGGAAGCACCCCTGCCGCCCGCACAGCCCGATAACAGTCCTTTGCGTAGCGGTACATGATCAGCGTGTATTCTCCGAAGGGTTTGCCGATATTTTCCTTGTAAACGGCCCACAGAGCCCACAGGAAGCCGCCCAGGGCCATGTAGCAGCGGACAATGTCCCGCTCCGCGGGAGAAGCGTCCCTGCCGAAGTAGGCCTGCATCAGCCGCGAGGTGCGGCTCTCGTCATAATAAGAGTAAATGGCGCACATGGCGATATCGATCAGCGGATCCGCCATGCCGGCGTACTCCCAGTCGATCAGACGGAGGCCGGAAGGCGTAAAGATGAAATTGTCCGCCACGCTGTCGATGTGGCAGAGCGTCCTGGGCCGGTCCAGGCGGTCCAGCAGGTCCAGAAGCGCATCCATCTGCTGCCGGACCAGGCTGTAGTCCTCGAAGGGGATGCCGCCGCTCTCCAGGCAGAGCTTCTCATAGAAAGCAATGCGCTCCCGCAGGTCAAAGCTGTGCCCCACCTTCAGGCCGGACTCGTGGAGCCGGCGCACCAGCGCCATACACTGCCGCATGTCCTCCGGACTTTCGGGATCAGCGTTCCGGGAGTTCTCATAGAAGACGGAGATCTTGTAGCCCTTTTCAGGGTCGAACCACACCACCTTTTCCGTGATCCCGAGACCTTCCGCCGCTTTCAGGCTGTCATATTCCTCCCGGCGGTTGATCAGCATCTCCGTGCCGGGCCCCGGAACGCGGCAGATGTAGGATGTCCCGTCCACAGAGAACACGAAGGACTGGTTCGTCATGCCGGATTTCGGACAGCAGATGTTCCGGATCTTCGACTGCGGGACCTGCAGGACGCGGGAGATGAGCTCCATCGCTTCGTTGTCGGAATGGTCCTGATAGTAGGGATCGAAGGCCCGGAGCTCCTCCAGGTCCTCAAATTCGTAGACCTGGTCCGCCGGCTGCCGGTTCACAGCCATCTGCGGCATGCCGGCTTTTCCCTTTTTCTCACGCAGCAGGTCCATGTAGACATTTTCCCAGTAGTACTGCTCCCTGCCCGGGGCGGAAAAGTCCTCCTCCAGCTGTGGTAAGAGCTGCGCGGAGAATTCCCTGGACAGGCACACCGGCCCGTACATGTACCATGCGCCCTGGCCTCCTACCCTGACGCGGGTGATGATCCCCTTCTTGTTGAAATCCAGCACCCACTCCTTTGTGGCGCCTGGGGCGTAAGCGGCGGAATACCATGCGCCCGGCTCGTAGGCATGGAACATGTTTTCACGCATCCAGTTGTCGGAGGAGAGGAGATACATGTTCCTGCCGTACAGAAGCTTCCTCGCGTAATAGACGGAGGAAATATTGTTCTTTTCGGCGAAATCCGGATTGTAGAGGAGCTTTACTCCGAATTTGTCGATGAGATACTCGAACTTTTCCTTCAGATATCCCACGACGAGGGTGATGTCGGTGATCCCGGCTTCGTGAAGCTGCCGGATCTGCCGCTCCAGCATCCGCTCGCCCAGAACCTTTAAAAGTCCCTTCGGGGTATCGAAGGTCAGAGGGCGGAAGCGGGAGCCGAAGCCCGCTGCCATAATGACGGCGCCGTCCATGCGGAACGGCTCCAGATAGGAGAGTCCTGCCTCCGTGACGAAAGCTCTGCGTCCGCCGGTGCCGGCGGATGCGGATCCGATCAGTCCCTCCTTAACAGCAGAGGAAAACAGAGCGTTGACGCCTCCCAGGGAAAGATACATTCTGTCTGCCAGCGCGCGCTGGGTGATGTCCGGGTGCTCCAGAAGCTCCCGGAGAAGAAAAGCGGTCCTGTCCATAATTCAGTCTCCCGGATCACAGCGTAAAAGCCATGATGTTCAAAATTTCTAAAACGAAAATGATTATGAACATCATAGCACGGGCCATATGCCGGCGCAAGAAAAAAGCCTTAAACTCATGCAAAACAAACAGGGGACCTTTCGGTCCCCTGCCAGCCGGCAGCTGCGAATGATCTTTTCGGCTGGAACTGAAACCCTCTACGAGGGAAAACTACCTATATTAAAAGGGTGACTTCCGGAGTGAAAATGAGGGACAGATAAACGGGGCGCCTGTGCCAGTCCCGGCCGTTCAGCGAGGAGCAGCAGGTCAGCTTCATAGAATATCTGTTCTCATCCCCCAGGTATAAGTCCTGGCTTCCCCTGATCACGGTATTTCTCGGTACCGGACTGCCTCAAAATAGCAGATTGTACTCAAATAAATACAATTTTCGGAGAAAAACGCCCGGCTGTAAACTTTCCGTAAGGAAATCGCCCCGTTTATGATATAGAATTCCGGGTCCCGGTGGGCTATACTAAGACCGTAATCCGATCGAGGGAATTGCCTGTAAGGGAATTGTAAGTTGCATTTTGCCCGAAACAGGCGTAAAATTTCCTCATACGCAATTAGGGATTTCAAAGGTTTCA
>CACYEN010000098.1 GCA_902773435.1 uncultured Lachnospiraceae bacterium
GAGCAGTCCGCCCCGTAAGGGGCGAGATCGTCCCCCTCCGCGCAGGGCTTTACGGTCATGCCGTGTTCCCCCGCGATCTGAATCATGGTCCTGCCGAGCAGGATCCGGTCCTCCCGGGGAACCTCGCGGACTTCCGGAAAATTCCTGCGGACCTTCCGATAGAGGTCGATGAAGCTGATGACCACCGTCTCCGTATACCCGTCGAGCGCCTCCGCCATCTGCCGGAACGCCTTCAGGTGATACTCCTTCGTGTACCTCGCGGAGAGGAGGATCGGGTCGTACCGCCATCCGACGGAGTTCACCCCGACGATCCCGGAGAGCTTCCGGAAATCCTCAAGAACCCGATGTTTATCCGGCACGCCGGGCTCAATGTCCCGCCCGTAGGGTGTGATCGTGACGAACCAGTACTGGCCGTACGCCTCGAGGAGATCCATGTACCGGAACATCGGCGAAGGATTTTTGGTGCAGAATGAGATCACGTCCACAACGGATGGGTCGAGCCTGTACCTGCTGACCTTTTTGAGGTCGTAGGGATTCCGGACACAGACGGTTCCCGCTCTCAGGCGGTTCGCGAACCACTCCGCGTAGAAGGCCGGGATGTCCGTGCGCTGGCCGGTGTTGATGATCATACCGTTCTCATCCAGGCCGTCATCTCACCCCTGCCCCGGTTATTCCAAGGGCAGTGGGGAACGGCCGTAAACTCCGCCCTCGCCCCGCTCACGCGGTCGTCTCCACGAACGAATCGAGCTCCTCGTAGTCGGTCTCCGGAACCGTCTGCACGGCCCCGACGACGGACTCCCTCTGCTCTACATAGACATTCTGGCCGAGCGCGGGGTTCTCCTCGGTCCCCGCCCCGTTGGATACGATCGCCTGGCCGGTCGCCATCGCCGCCAGGACCGTCTGCGTATCCACTTCCGTCACGACCGGCATCCTGGAGTACTCCGCGGCGAGGCGGATCCCGCTCTCCGCGGCGGTACAGACGATCGAAGTCCCCCCGGCAAATCCCTTCGCCTCGTCAAATGAAGCCAGCAGCGATCTAACCGCCCCCTCCGGATTCGCGACGACCGAGAACTGGATCAGCTGTGATCCCGAGAGCGCGTTGAATCCGACCGTGGCGTAGGGCTTCTGCAGGACCGGCGCCTCCTTCGCGAGCGCTTTCGCGATCTTCTCCCTGTCGGTGACGATCAGCTGAGCGCCTTCGTTGTACAGGTTCTTCGCGTCCGCCGCCCTTCTCGGCGTGAGCTCGTCCGTTCCCGCGAATTCAGTCAGCACCGTGACGCTCTCACGGCCCAGCTGCTGCTCCTTCATCCCGTACCCGACGCCGTTCAGGAATCCCTCGTAGTACTCGGCGCCCTCGCGGGTCTCCCGGCCGGACAGCCAGGCGATCTTCCTGTAACCCTCCTTCACCGCGATGCAGCCGGCAAGAAAGCCCATGCTGTATCGGTCAAATGTCACGCACTCCGTGTTCTTCCTTATGCTGGAGGCCGCCGTCTCGTTTTTCCTCGGCTCGCCGTCGACCAGGACGAACCGTGTCTTCCTGTGGGCGCCCTGGGCGCTGTACACGGGGATCTCCATCTCCCGGCCGACCGCGATCACATACTTAGCGCCTGCCTCGGCCGCCGCCTTGAACTGCTCCGCGTAGCTCTCGGCGCCCGCGATCTCCGCGGTATAGGTCTTCGTCTCATAGGCGTGCTCCGCCGCGTATCCCTCCATGCCGCTCACGACGGCCTGGATCTCGGCGTCCGTATCCGTCCCGCCGGGTCCCGTAACCAGCGCGAAGCGGACTCCCGAGCTCTGGGAGCCGCAGGCGGTGAGCAGGAGGACGGCAGAAATAATAAAGAGAACCGGAAATATCCTTCTTGGCATTTTCCCTCTCCAATCTGAAGATGAAATCGGCACAAAGCCAATACCAATATAGCAGGATTTTCCGGTTCTCGCTATCTTTTTATGATAATGCCCGCGTCAGCGGTCATCGGTATTTTTGTAATAACGGAGCCGCGGCCGGGACCCGCGTCTTCACGTTCCGAGCAGGATCTTCATTACCTTTGCCGGACTCATCTTCTGGACTCCCTCCGGGTCGCGCAGAAGGATTCCCGAGCCGGAGACCTTCCATCTGGCCTTTCCCACGTATTTCAGGTAGGAACTGCTGACGGTCCTCGCCGCGTAAGGCCACTGCGGGAAATACTTCTTCATATAATAGGCCGCCTGGCGCGCCGCCGTCCCGGCGGTGCCGCTGATCTGGACTCCCTTGGGCGAGCTGTGGATGACGAGCACGCTCCCGTCCGAATACTGGCCGAGCGAGATCCAGACGTGTCCGTCCATGCTGACGACGTCTCCCGGCTTGAAGGTCTGGTCAGAGCCGTTCGACTTATAGGTCGCCCACCCCATGCTCGCGTATTTCTTCGCCACGCCTGTGGAGTGATCCGGAGTGCCCCAGTCGATGGACGCGGATTTCGAGGCGTTATACTGCGTCGTGTCTATGCCGCTCTTCGTGAACACCGTGTTGTAGAGCGTCCACCTCGCGAAGCCCGAGCAGTCGAGACCGCTGCCGTACTTGTACCTGAACTTCGTGTAGTCGTAGCCCGGCTTCGCGTTATTCTTGAAAAATGTGCTCCAGCCCGACTGGTACCCGATCTTGGACGTATCCTTCCCGGTTCCGCCCCAGCCGCCGCCCCAGATGTAGAGCGTCCTTCCGCAGGGAACCAGCGCGTTCTTGAGATAGGTGATCAGCGTCTTCCGGCCGTTGACCGTACCCGGAGCCGTAGGCTGGGCGGGCGGCGTGACGTTGCTGATCCTGACCAGCTTCCACAGCTGCGACGCCTTTCCGGCGCTGTATTTGCAGATACCGATCGGCGCGTTGTTGGTTGTCCTGTCACCGAGAATCCCGATGCACTTCTTCGATATCGACGACTGGATGTGATAGTAGCTTCCCCTCTTCAGGAAGAACCACCGCTGGTAGTTGTACCCGCACCAGTAAGTCTGGTAGACCGGCGCGTTGGCGCTCGTCGACTGATTCTTGACGGAGAGAGCCTGCATCGTGCGCAGCGTGCGGATCAGGTAGGTCCCGCCTGCCGTCGGCGTGATGTAGAAGATCTGTCCGGAGAGCTTCTGCCACGTGCGGGATACCGCGGGCGCGTACGGCTTCGTCGAAGAATTCTGGATCGAGAGGGCGCGCTCAGGCACGCTCTTCGGAATCAGCGCGTAGTATCCCTTCGCGATCGTCGCCCTCGTTGTGATCGGAGTCGTGCGGGAGATGTCCGCCGACGCGGTCACGGGCGCGATCAGAAGGAACAGCAGCGCCATCAGTCCCAATGCTTTCTTCATATTATCTTCACCTTATCTTCAATGTGCTGTCATCACTTGAACTTCAAAAGTTAACAATATTTTAACATTTTGGAGGCGGCATGACAACCCTCAATATGACATGGGAAAATTGCGCCCGCGGTATCGGCGTGATATAATCAGCGGGGACGAAACCGCCGGCGCGGGGGATAATTCCGCGCGGCCCCGTCCGGGTATGTGATGTCGGACTTCTCATTTCGGGGTCCGGGCAAGGAGGTATCATATGGAATTCTCAGAAGTTGTCAAAAACCGCTACTCATGCAAAAAATTCAGCGGCCGTGACGTCAGCGCGGACACGCTCCGGTCAATCCTTGAAGCCGGGCGGCTCGCCCCGACCGCGAAGAACCTTCAGGAGCAGCACATCTACGTCGCCCGCACCGCTGACATCATGGAGAAGATCGACAGCGCGACGCCCTGCCGCTACGGCGCTCCCGTGGTGCTGATCGTCGCGTACGACAAAGACAACGTATTTACCTATCCCGGCAGTGAGCGGACCTCCGGCGCGGAGGACGCGGCGATCGTCGCCACGCATCTTGTGCTCGCGGCCTGTGACGCCGGAGTCGACAGCTGCTGGATCAACTTCTTCAATCCGGACGAGCTCGCGGAGAAGCTCGGCCTCCCGGAGAACGAGGAGATCCTCATGCTCCTTGACCTCGGATACGCCGCGGAGGGCACGGGCCCGCTCCCGAAGCACGGGAACCGCAAGCCTCTGGAGGAGACCGTGAGCTATCTGTAAGCCCGCCACGGCCCGCGCGGGGCGGCCCGGCCGGCCGCGCGCGGAGAGCGGCACAGCCCGCCGCGCATAGAGAAAGACATCCCGGCAGAGAGCTCGTCTCTCCGCCGGGATGTCTTTCTCTCCCTCCTCCGTCAGGCTTTGGGATTCACTTTGTCGCACACTTCGCAGATCCAGCAGTCCTGGCTCATCCAGTATTTGTGCATGGTCGTTTTTTTGCACGACGGACAGTATTTCTTTTCCCTGGGCACGATATTGACCCGACCTCCGGTCACGTTCTCCAGCTCTTCCCCGCTGAGCGCGGCGGTTTTCTTTTCATCTGACATCATTTTCCCTCCTTGTCATTGCTTTGCCCCGGCGGAGCCGCTAAAAAAGCGCGTCGAGC
This sequence comes from uncultured Lachnospiraceae bacterium, assembly GCA_902773435.1. Lineage (GTDB taxonomy): Bacteria > Bacillota > Clostridia > Lachnospirales > Lachnospiraceae > Chordicoccus. Next base: position 4,461 of record CACYEN010000098.1, read on the forward strand.
GCCTCGAACACCCTGGCCGCAAAAAGGCCCTTGATCGCGTGCCTGTCGAGCCCGTCCACGTCGGCGTCGATCTCAAACGAGCGCGTCTCCCCGCCCGAGGCGATGCAGAAAAACGCCTTCCCCCTCACACTGTCCCCGTTGTACGGGTCCGTGTTCCCGGTCGTCCCGGTGATTCCGACGCCTACATCCGTTGAGAAGCGCTCTCTCGCGGTCTCCGCCATCGCCCGCGCACACTCCGCCGAGTAGACCCCGTACTTCCGGATGATCTCCCCGTCGACTCCCGCCGCCTCCTTCGCGCGGTTGGAGTACGTCACGAATCCGCCGGGAAAGATCTCCGACGCGCCCTCGGTATCCGTGATCATCGAGGCGATGAGCCCGGCCGTGCAGCTCTCCATGACGGAGATCGTCCTCCTTTGGCTAATCAGGCGCAGCACGACCCTGCGGGCGGTCTCCGCGGCGCTGCCGCCGCGCGTTCCGGATATGTTCTCCAATCGGATCCCCCTTTCTGCCTCTGCTCCGCTTTCCTCCGCATTATAGTACAGGTCCGCCCCGCTCCGCAATCCCGCCCTTCCGGAGGCGGGATGCCGATATGCCGCCGCTCACCGTCCGGGCAGGGCCCGCCCCGCCGCCGGCACTTAAGGGGGCGTGCTGATTTTTTTCAATTCTAAATTTACAAAATAGTTTAACTGTTATACAATTTTCCCTGTGGAGTTTAGCGCGCACACATTCATTATTGCCGTGATTGCTGGCGGCATGCCTTAATGAACGCGGACATACAAAGGGGTATGCTGATTCCGTCCAGGGAAAACATGCCCCTTTTTTGTATTTGAAGGAAAAAAGCAGATTGGAGAGATAGCGAAGTGTCGGTCTTACTGGAAGCGAAAAACTGCAGAAAGTCATTCAGGGGACTTCAGGCGGTGAAGGATTTCTCGGCTTCGATCGAGGAGGGCGGGATCTACGGTCTTATCGGCACCAACGGCGCCGGGAAGACCACCGTCATCAACATGCTGTCCGGCGTGCTCGTCCCGACGGGCGGGCAGATCATCTACGGCGGCACGGATATCACCGGATGGAAGCCCGACCGGGTCGCCAAGGCCGGCATTCTGAGGACATACCAGAACCTCCGGCTGTTCGGAAAGATGACCGCCCTTGAAAATGTCGTGATCGGCGCCCAGATGCACCGCGGGTACAGCTTTCTCGACGGGCTGCTCCACACCGGCAGGTTCAGCGAGAACGAAAGTAAGTACTACGACCGGGCAAGGCTCATGCTGCGGGAGATGGAGATCGACTCCTACGAGAACGCCCGGGCGGACTCCCTCCCGTACGGCAGCCAGCGGAGGCTCGAGATCGCGAGGATTCTCGCCGCCGGTCCCAGGCTGATCCTGCTGGACGAGCCCGCCGCCGGCATGAATCCGCAGGAGAGCGCGGACCTCGTCGCCGCGATCAGGAGGACGCAGAAGGAATTCAACCTGACTGTGCTCCTGATCGAACACGACATGAAGGTCATCATGAGTCTCTGCGAATACATCTACGTTATGGCTTCCGGCGAAGTGATCGCGAGCGGAACCCCGGAGGAGATCCGGAGCGACCCGAAGGTCATCGCCGCTTATCTGGGGAGGCAGGCGAATGCTTGAGATAAAAGATCTTGTCGTCAGATACGGCGGAATCAGCGCGGTAAAGGGGATCTCGCTTGAGATCGCGGAGGGCGAGACCGTCGCCCTCATCGGCGCGAACGGAGCGGGTAAAAGCTCCATGCTGCACGCGGTGTCCGGCCTCATAAAGACGGCTTCCGGGAAGATTACATTTGACAGACATGACATCACGGGGATCGGCGCCGACAGAATCGTGAGCCTCGGCCTCGTCCAGGTCCCGGAGGGGAGGCAGATCTTCACCCGCCTCTCCGTCGACGAGAATCTCCGCATGGGCGCTTATGTCAACCGCGACAAAGCGGACATCGAGCGGAACCGGGCGCGGGTTCTCGATCTCTTTCCCATTCTGAAGGAGCGGGCGAAACAGTCTGCGGGAACGCTCTCCGGGGGCGAGCAGCAGATGCTCGCAATCGGGCGGGCGCTGATGAGCTCCCCGAAGATGCTGCTTCTCGACGAGCCGTCGATGGGGCTCTCCCCGATCATGACCGAGGAGGTCTTCGGCGTGCTCCGCGGCCTCAAGGACCAGGGCATCACCGTCTTCGTCATCGAACAGAACGCCTACGACGCGCTCGAGCTCGCGGACCGGGCCTACATCATGGAGACCGGGACGATCACGCTCGAGGGAAAGAGCTCGGACCTCATCAGGGACGAGCGCGTGAAAGCGGCCTATCTCGGAGGTGACATATGATTAATTCCGCCTATTTCATGAGCATGCTGATCAGCGGCCTCAAGCTGGGCAGTATCTACGCGATCGTCGCGATCGGTTATTCCATCGTCTACGGCATCCTCCGCCTGATCAACTTCGCCCACGGCGACATCATGACCATCGGCGTCTACATCATCCTGATGCTGATGAATCAGGCCGGCGTGCCGATTCCGGCGGCGCTCCTTATCTCCGTCGCGTTCAGCGTCGGCGTCGGCCTCCTGATCGAGCGTCTCGCCTACCGGCCGCTCCGCGACGCGTCGGAGGAGACGACCCTCATCTCCTCGCTCGCGGTGTCCGCGCTGCTCCAGAACATGCTTCAGATGGTCTTCTCCGCCCAGCGTCAGCCGTTCATGCTGCCCGAAGCGCTGAGGACGACGCATAAGATCGGCATCGTCAATCTGTCGACGATCAACATCATCACATTTATCTCCACAGCGATCTTCCTCGTCATCCTTCACCTGGTCCTCACGAAGACCCGGATCGGCACCGCCATGCGGGCCTGCTCGGAAAATCTCCGGGCGGCGAGACTCATGGGCGTGAACGTCAACCGCGTCGTCATGACCGCGTTCGCGATCGGCTCGGGACTCGCGGTCATCGCAGGCTTCCTCCTCGCCGGGGAGTATAAGACAGTCTATCCGTCGCTCGGCTTCGTCCCCGGACTCAAGGCCTTCTGTGCCGCGGTCATCGGGGGCATCGGTAGTCTCGGCGGCGCCGTGACCGGCGCGTTCATCATTGGCATCGCCGAGATGCTCTTCGCCGGCCTTGTCCCGACCACAATGACCGCCTACAGAGACGCGTTCGTGTTCCTTCTCATGGTGATCGTCCTGCTGTTCCGCCCGAACGGACTGTTCGGCGGCAGTGAGACGGCGAGAAGCTGATTATTGCCGGGGAGGTGACATTTTTTATGAATAAGACATACCGAATCACCGACTGCAGCCTGTTCCGGCTGATCGTATTCGTCATCGTGCCGCTGATCATCCTCATCCGCTGCGCGATGCAGCCGACAAGCTACATTACCGGAATCGTCATCACGATGGGCATCTACATCGTGCTCGCGGCGAGCCTCAACCTGATCAACGGGTTTTCGGGGATGTTCTCCATGGGCCACGCGGCGTTCATGGCGATCGGCGCCTACATCGCAGCGTTCTTCACGCTCGCGCCTCAGGTCAAGGAAAACATGACGCCCGGCCTTCCCGCCTGGCTCATCAACCTTCAGATCCCGCTCGCGCCCGCGCTCCTCATCGGCGGAGCCGCCGCCGCGCTCGTCGCGCTCATCGTCGGCTTCCCCGTGGTCCGCACGAAGGGCCATTACCTCTCGGTCGTGACGCTCGCGCTCATCGTCGTGGTCCGCGCGGTCATCGACAACCAGGGCGACATCACTCACGGTTCCCGCGGCCTCACCGGCCTGCCGGCGAAATCGACGATTCTCTCCGTCTACATCGCGGTCGTGGTCACGCTCTTCGTCCTCTACCGGATCACTCACTCCGATTACGGGCGGGGACTCATCGCGATGCGGGACGACCCGGTCGCGGCGCAGACCCTCGGGATCAACCTCGTCAAAAAGAAGATCTCCTGCTTCGCGATCAGCGCCTTCTTCGCGGGTATCGGCGGCGGCCTCTGGGGGCATTACCTGACGACGATCTCGGCGTCGAACTTCTACTTCTCGAAGAGCTTCGATATCGTGGAAATGAGCATCATCGGGGGCATGTTCTCCCTGAGCGGCTCGATTCCCGGCGCGATGTTCTACACGATCGTCCCCGAGTTTCTCGCGCCGCTCGAAAGCGGCTTCAATCTCGGGGGGATCAGGCTTCCGACCATGTTCGGTCTTTCCAATATCATAATGGCGGTTCTCCTGATCGTTCTGATCATTTTCAGGGGGCAGGGGATCATGGGGACGAGCGAGATCATTCTCGACACCTGGTTTTCGAAGGACACGTATCTCGCCCCGTTCCGAAAGGAGGAATATCAGAGACTTGCCGGAGTCTTCCGGAAGAAGTCTTCCTGATAGATCAGGGTTCGGGAAGCCGTCGGCGGACGGGTCCCCGGCCTAAACAATGCTTCAGTTGAGTAAAAGGAGGTAGTACAATGAGAAAACACGCGTTAATGAGAAAAGCCGCCTGCGTTGCCCTGACCGCTGCCATGACGCTTGCCATGGCCGGGACAGCCGCGTTCGCTGACGAACCGATCGTCGTCGGCGGCATCTTCAATATCACAGGCGATCAGTCATCGCTCGACGAGCCGACCCAGCAGGGCTTTGAACTCGCGATCGAAGAGATAAACGCCGCGGGTGGCGTAAACGGAAAGATGCTTGAAGCTGTCTATGACGACGGCAAGACGGACACCGCGGTCTGCGCGAGCAACGCCAAGAAGCAGATCAACAACGACGGCGCGGTCGTTCTCGCCGGATTCTCCGACAGCGATTTCGCCTATGCCGCCGGCGCTGTCGCCCAGGAAGCGGGCGTGCCGTTCGTGTTCACGGGCGCCACGACCCCTGATATCCCGTCGACAGTCGGCGACTGCGCGTTCCTCTGCGCGTTCGGCGACGACGTCTGCGCTCACGCCGGCGCTGACTACGCGGTCGAGGAGCTCGGCGCGAAGACGGCCTATGTCCTCACCGACAACTCCATGAGCTACACCACGAACCTCTCCGACTACTTCATCGAGCGGTTTGAGGAGCTCGGCGGAGAGATCGTCCTTCAGGACTACTTCGCGAGCGGCGACTATGACTACTCCGCCCAGATCGCCCGCTATCAGGCGCTCGGCGAAGAAGCCGGCATCCTCTTCATGGCGACCGGCCCGGACGACGCCAGCACAGTCATCGAGCAGTACCGCTCCGCGGGCGTCACGGGACCGATGATCTCCGGCGACGGCTGGGATACGGATCTCTGGGGTGTCGCGGGTGATCTCGCAAACCAGGACGTCTATGTCTGCACGCATTTCTCATCCGACGACGACAGCGAAGCGGTCCAGGGCTTCCTCAGCGCCTATGAGGAGAAGTACGGCAAGGCTCCCGAGAACGCGTTCGCGGCGCTCGGATACGACACGGCTTACCTCATCGCCTCCGCGATCGAAGCGTGCGGCGACGACGTGACTCCGGCCGCGATCCGCGACGCGCTTGAGAACACGCAGGACTTCCCGGGCATCACCGGAACGATCTCCTACTCCGCTGAGACGCACGTCCCGGACAAAACTGTCGTGGTCTGCCAGGCGGAAGACGGCCTGCTGAAGTTCCGCAAGAACATCTGATCCTTTTATGACCGGACGTGACCGCATCGCGGTCATCGGAGAAATACGACAACAGGGATTTCCGGGCGCGTGATGCCCCGGAAATCCCGCAAAAGAAAGAAGGAATCGGCTATGGCTAACAATGAACTTCTGAAACTCACCGCTCACCAGGTCAGGGAGAGAAAGTTTGACAAGGTGATCCTCGCCGTCGGATCCTGTGAGGCGCACGGCAGTCATCTCGCGGAAGGGACGGACACGCTCGTGTCCTACATGCTCTCCTGCAAAATCGCGGAGAAGGTGGACAACATGCTGGTGCTGCCGCCGATCACGGTCGGATACAGCGCCCACTATGACACGTTCCCGTTCACGCTGACCCTGAGCTACGACACCGTGACGGCCGTCATCTACGACATGATCGAGTCCGTCATCCGAAACGGCGTCAACCACATCTTCATCATGAACGGACACGACGGCAACATCGCTCCGATCGAGATCGCGACGCGAAAGATCAAGGAGAAGTACCCCGAGGCCAGAATGGTTTCGCTCCCGGCGTGGTGGGTGACCGCGGGCGAGCTGCTTCCGCCTGACACCTTCGAGGTGTGGGACGGTCTCGGACACGCCGGCGAGGGCGAAAGTTCCATCGCCTACTATCTGTATCCGCAGTGGAACGAGCCGGACCAGGCCAAGGGCTGGGTTCCGGATATGCTTCCGAAGTACGTCGACGTCAAGTGGGATTTCGCTGAACTCACGGACTGTGCCGCCACCGGTGATCCGACGAAGGCAACTCCGGAGAAAGGCGAGAAGATGACCGAGGTTCTGGTCAACGCGTGCGTGGAGGCGATCAACGAGCTCGACGCCTGCGGATGGGATTACAGGACAAAGGGCATCCGTTAACGACGCAATAAGAGGAGGCAGAGATCCGCGGAGGTATCTCTGTCTCCTCTTTTTAACGCAGCGCATCTAAGCGGACGCAGACCATGAAATGAAGGAGGCTGCTATGCCTGACAGACATCCGAAAGTAGTGATTTACACAACGGGCGGGACCATCCAGTGCTCGAAAGACGCGATCAGCGGGAAGGTCACCCCCGCGATGACCGGCTCCCAGATGCTCGAGCGGCTGACCGCGCTGCGCGAACACTTTGACATCGAGGTGCACGAGATCTTTAACATGCCCGGCTCAGACCTCACCCTTCAGGACGGGCTCGCCCTGGCGAAATCTCTCCGCGAGACCGAGCTTCGGGACGATATCGACGGCATCGTCGTGCTCCAGGGGACCGACACGATGGACGAGATCCCCTACTTCATCAACGTGACCGTCGGATGCGCGAAGCCGATCGTCTTCACCGGTTCGATGAAGAGTTCCCGCGATCTCTACAGCGACGCCCTCGGAAATGTCTATGGCGCCGCAACCGTCGCCTCCGACCCCCACTCCGTCGGCAGAGGCGTGCTCGTCTATTTCAACGAGACAATCTTCTCCGCGGACGACGTGAACAAGTACCACTCCAGCAGAATCGACGCCTTCCGTTCGCCGCTCGGCCCCCTCGGCAGCATCGTCGAGGACAGGGTCCGCTACTACAGAAGCAACGTCCAGGGGCCGGTCTATCCTGCCGAAGACGTGGATATCCCGGTTCCGATCATGAAGTGCTATGCCGGCGTGAGCCGGGATATCTTCGACTACCTCGTCAGCTCGGGAAGCCGGGCAGTTGTGATCGAGGGATACGGCACAGGCAACATCCCTTACTATCTGTCGGATCCCGTGAGGGCCGCCGTGGAGAACGGCGTCATCGTCGTCGTCACGACGCGCTGCGTCGACGGCGAGAGCTACGCCTGTTACAATTACGTCGGAGGCGGAGCCCAGCTCGAGGAATTCGGCGTCATTCTGAGCGGGGAACTGAACGCGATCAAGAGCAGGATCCTGCTGATCGCGATGCTGTCGGTCGGAAAGACCGAAGAAGAGATCAGGGACGCTTTCCGCTGAAAGGGTGAAAAACAGCGGGAATTGACAGTACTCCGGGTTTATGATCCTGAGATCAGGATCCATCCGGAGCTCAGGATCCGGATCAGACTCCGGGTTCGCCGCCCTCGCACAGGACGGCCTCCGGGACGCTGAAAGTCCCGTCGGAAAGCTCCGCGGCATAGACGCCGCATGTGGGAATATACCGGGACCAGTAAGCCCCGTCCGACCCGGGCGTCAGGTACTCCAGGGCGCCCTTCAGCGCGATCGCGTGCGTCGCGACAAGGATCGTTCCGGCATCCTCGCCCTTCAGCGACTCCGTGAATTCTCCCATCCGGCTCACGACGTGAGCAAGGGTCTCCATGCCGTCCGGCGCTGGATTCCGCACAAAATCACTGAAAAACCGGATGAGCTCCGGAGGCGGGTTCTCAAGACTTATGCCCTCGTAGGGCCCGTAATCCATCTCGAGGAGCCGGTCGTCGCACACAATCTCCGCGTCATCCCCGGCGATGATCCGAGCGGTCTGCACAGCCCTCGTGAGCGGGCTGGAGAAGACCCTGTCGAACCGGATCCCCCTCTCCGCGAAGAAGTCCCTCACCCTCATGACCTGCCTCTCTCCCGTCCCGTCGAGCGGCATATCGCTCCTTCCCTGGAGCCGCTTCTCCCGGTTTTTCGACGTCTGGCCGTGGCGCACAAAATAGACTGTCATCGGCAGCTCCTCCCCCGAACCGGATCCTCCCGCGCCATACCGTCACTCATCATTTTTCTCCAGTCCGTTGTACCTGAAGCAGAGCATCGTGATGTCGTCAAACTGCTCCGCCCCTCCGGCAAAATCCCGGATTTCGGCCATCATGCTGCTGATAACGCGCCTGGGATCGACATTCTTCTGCCTGTTCAGCGCTCTCAGCATGCGGTCCGTGCCGAACAGCACGTTCTTCCGGTTCGCGGCTTCCGTGACACCGTCGGTATAGACAAAGAGGCTTCCGCCGGGCTCGATCTCGAATTCGTGTTCCCGGAACCTGCTTTCCAGCATTGCTCCCACGGGGAGTGAATGGCGGTAGACAACGAGCTCGTAGTCCCCGCCCGGACGGCAGAGCGCGGGGTGCTCGTGGCCCGCGTTCGCCGCGATGCCCCTGCCGGTCGCAAGGTCAATCACCGCGAGCCAGACCGTGACGAACATGTCTTCCCCGTTCCCCTCGCAGATCTGACTGTTCACATTGGCGAGCGCCGCGGCAGGGCTGTCCCCGCCGGTGATACGGTTCTTGATCAGGATCTTCGCCACCATCATCATCAGCGCGGCGGGAACTCCTTTTCCCGACACGTCTGCCATCACGAGTGCCAGATGTTCGTCGTCGACCATGAAGAAATCGTAGAAATCTCCTCCCACTTCCCTCGCCGGCGTCATGGAGGCGAAGATGTCGAACTCCTTTCTGTCGGGATAGGGCGGGAATTTCGACGGGAGCTGGCTTCTCTGGATCACCTTCGCCATCTCCAGCTCCGTTCCGATCCGCTCCTTCTCCACCGTAACCGCGCGGACCTCGTCGGTGTAGCGGTCAATCTCATGGGTCATCCCGGTAAAGCTGCGGGCCAGATAGCCGATTTCATTATCCGACCTGCAGATTTTCATCAGGTTCTTATCCGCTTCTTCGCTGGATTTATTCTGCTCGTACTCCTGCACGCTCTTCTGCAGGCGTCCGATCGGCCGCATCACCACCAGCAGGAGGAGGATGAGGATCAGCGCGCATGTGACGCCGAGGTAAAGCCATGTGCGCCTGGTAACCCTGGATGCCTCCTCGTACATCTGGTTCTCGACGAGCCCCGCGGACACACTCACGCAGATCAGACAGCAGAGTCTGTTTTCCCGATAAACGGGACGGTAGAAGAGCACGTCCCCGGCATTTCTCCCTGACGCGACCTCCATCGTTTTCAGGTCCTCCACCTCTTTTGCCTGCCCCGCTTCCTCGAGAAGCTCCTGAACTTTCGAGTAGTGCTCCTCGCGAAGCGTGATAATGCTCCCTTCATAGTAGGTTGTCTCGTCACTCGCGTCGTCGTTTCCGCGGAACGGAAGGAAGATCTGGTTGTCCCCGAGCATCACGGCACAGAAGATTCCGTTCGTGCGGTATGTCGAGGCGACGCTGTCAAACTCCTGTACGATCGATACATGGCAGAATTCCGCGAACTTCTTCTGCAGATCGTCGGATAAAGTGCTGAGCTCCTCCGGAGTAATATACTGTTCGTTGAGTTCATAGAACAGTTTGTGGGCTTCCCTCCATTTTCCGTCTGCATCCCCTTCGTATTCCGGGGCAAGGTCCAGCTGCAGCCAGTTCTCCGTCCAGTAATCCAGAAGCCAGGGAAGGGCTTCGTACGACTGCATCCTGTCATTCAGGAACGCGGTCACTTTATCACTCGCTGACGTGGCGCTGGCCAGGTACATCCGGCTGTAACTGAGCGCTGTGTCAAAGAAATTCAGAAGCACGACGACACCGAACATCAGCATCACGGAGATACCGACGTTCACCAGCAGGTGTCTTCTTCGCGTCTTTTTCCCGTTCCCTTTTTCCATCCTCATCCCCTGTCAGAAGCGATACTACTATCTATTATTTTAAACAAGTCAGACGATTTATCAACCGGAATCGTCCACCTGTCCCCGTTCCAATCGATTTTCCCGATCCCCGGCGCACCGGCGGGGAACTTACCAGATAAACGGGATCACCTTATATCGCACCTTCTCCTTATACGCCGAATATCCTTCCAGCCCCTGCTCCAGAACCTTCTCCTCGTTCCGGATGCGCTTTCCGATGATGGGAATATACAGCAGGAGGATCAGGAACGAGATGGCGGAACCCAGCACGAGCGGCATTGACAGGAACAGCAGAAGCGTCGTCATATACATGGGATGACGGACGATGCCGTAGAGTCCCGTATCGATCACCTTCTGGTCTTTCTGCACCTCCACGGTCCGGGACAGATAGGCGTTCTCCCGCAGCACCTCCGCGTACAGCGCATAGGCGGACAGAAAGACGGCGGCAGCCGCAAAGGAGACCCACTCCGGCAGGATCAGCCAGCCAAACCTGCGGTTGAAGCCGGCGACAAGAAAGGCCGCCAGAAACATGAGCCCCGACATCAGGATCACCTGCTTCTGGTCGGCTTCCGTCTCCTTCACATTCAGCCGCTTCCGCAGCAGGTCCGGACTCTTCTTCATCATGAAAATGCCGGCAAAGAACATCGGAATGAAAAGAATCCCGAGAAACAGCCACGCCTGCCAGAAATCCCACGTCCCTGCAGGCAGGAACAGCAGAAGGCCCACCAGCAGCAGGCCGCTCAGGAACTTGATGATCGCCTGTCTGAATAATTCCGCATCCATCGTCCGTATAAATCCCTCACACCCGATAAAATACCACTTCGCCTTATTTCGTTATCTTTGCGGTCTTATACGCGCTCCACGTGCTGAAGTACTTCTTGTCCGAGACGGTCCTGAAGCTCCTGACATAGACTTTGTAAGAGCTGCCTTTCTTCAGGCCTGTGATCTTCCTCGTCACGGTCGACCCGCTGCTGATTGTCACGGTCTTCTCCTCGTCTCCGAGCGCGTACTTCACCTGCCAGCCGTTCGCCTTCGCGTTCTTTCCCCACGTGACCGTCAGCTCACCCGCGGCGCTGTTCGACGCCGACGTGATCACCGGGCGGGACATGAAGTACGTGAATTTCTCCGTGGACAGAGTGCTCACATACGTCTTCCCCGACACGGTCTTGCGCGCGCGGATCTTGTACGCGTACTTTGTTCCGTCCTGCGTTCCCGCGCTGTCCGTATACGAAGTCCCCTTCACCGCGGAAGCCGCCAGTTCCCCGCCGCGGTACACGTCGTACCCGTCCGCCCCTTCGATTGCCGTCCACGCGACCTTCGGACCGCCCGCCACATTGCCCACCTGGGAGATCACCGGGCGTGACAGGTACCAGGCCTGTACCGTTCTGGAGACCGTGCTCTTTGAGACCAGGCCGGACTCGGACTTATACGCGTAGATCTTGTAGGTATATCCGGTATTATTCTCCGCCTCGTTGTCCGTATAGTTGAGGCTCCCCGCAGAGACGGTTTTGATCCTCGTACTCCCGCGGTATACATAGTATCCGCTGGCGCCCTCGATCTTCTCCCACGCAATCTTCACGCCTGCCGAGGTGTTGGTCACGGACGAGATCTCCGGCCGCGAAAGGTAGCAGATCTCCTTCTCGTCGGAGGAACTGCTGACGCGCCCTCCGCCTTCCGGGCCGGCGTATGCCTCAATTATGTAGGTATATCTTGTGTTGTTCTCTGCTGTGGCGTCCGTATACGTGATCGCGGCCCCCGTCGCGCTCTGGCGGGCCAGCTCCCCGCCATCCCTGTAGACCGTATATCCCTCCGCTCCCGGCACATGCTCCCACTTCAGCCTGACACCGGCGGACACATTCAGGATCGTCCTGATCTCCGGTTTATCGAGCGTTATCTCCGGCAGCTTTTCGATCGGAACCTCAGAGCCCTCCCTGATGGCACCGCAGACCGCACAGTGGATCGACTTCACGCCCTCCTCCGTCCGGGTAGGTTCGCGGTCGACCGTGTAATTCGTCTCCCAGCTGTGCTCTGCCTTTTCGATCGTCTCCGTCTCAATTGTCGCGCAGGCGGAGCACCCGCGCTCCAGGGTTCCCTCAGCCTCACAGGTCGGCGCCTTGACCAGCTTCCACCTGCCAAAGCTGTGCCCCGTGGCCGGGATTTCCGTCTCTTCGACAGTTCCGCAGTCATCGCAGGTTCTCTCCCTGCGGCCGGGTTTCTCACAGTCCGGCGCCTCCTTCACGACCCAATCGCGGAAACTGTGGCCGGTGGCGGGAATCTCCTCGCTGATCACCTTGCCGCAGTGCTCACAGACCTGCTTCTTCCAGCCCGGCTGCGCGCAGGCCGGCTCATCGGTCACGGTCCATTCCCCGAAACTGTGGCCGAGAGCGGGGATCTCTTCTACCGAGTCTTCTCTGATCTCCCCGCAGACCGTGCAGTGGACCGACCTCTGTCCCGGCTCCGTACAGGCCGCCTCCCGGTCGACCGTTTTGTTCGCATCCCAGATGTGACCGTAAACCGGAAGATCCTCGACTTCGGTCTTTCCGCAGTCAGAACAGGTTCGCTCGATCCGTCCTTCCACCGTACATGTCGGCATTGAGATATAGTTCCAGGCTGAGAAGCTGTGGCCTTTGACGGGGAGTACCATCGCCCGGGTCAATCCACAGATGCGGCAGGTACTCTCCTGCAGGCCGGATCTCTCACAAGACGGCTCTTCCTTCACAACCCAGTCACCGTAATCATGTTCCAGGGCGGGGATCTCTTCCACTGTTTCTCCGTTGATTTCTCCGCAGACCGTGCAGTGGATCGACTTCACGCCGGGTCTCCCGCAGGATGTCTCCAGGTCAACCGTGTACTCCGTATCCCAGGTGTGGCCGTAAGCCGGGAGATCCTGAACTTCGACTGTTCCGCAGACGGTACAGGTTCTCTCCCGGACTCCGCTTTCCGTGCAGGCCGGCTCACTTAAAGTCGTCCAGTCGGCGTAGAAATGACCTCTCTCCGAGTAGGCCGCCTCCGATGGCGCCCCGCTGACCTCCCCGGCATCCGTATCCAGATACGCTTCTACGGTATATCCGTACTCCCCGCCGCACGTTCGGGCGTCAGTGTCCAGATGCGACGAGACCGTATGATCCGTGATCGTCAGGACCACTTCGCTGCCGCGGAGGAGCCTGTACCCGGAAATGCCGGACACGGGACTCCATTCGACATACTCGCCGTCCGGCCGGGCTGTCACCGCAATGACCGTGACCTGAGGGACATAATACGTCGCGCGCTCATCCGAAGCCGACCTCACATACGCGAAATCTCCCGCGTCCACATAGGCGCTCACCTGATACGTGTACATCGCGCCCGGCTCATCCGCTCCGGTATCTGTATAGCAGGTCACGGACTTATCGGAGACTGTCTGGATTTTCAGCCCGCTGCGGTAGATGTAATATCCGCTGGCTGCGTCAACTTCCGTCCACGTCAGGCTTACTCCGGAGGGGACATTCTCCAGTGAGAGTATTGTCGGCCGTTCCGCCTCCGGGTTTTTCTCTATGCTGAAAAATGTCCTGACCGTTCCGCTGAAATTGCTCTCTTCCACCGCGGAAGCGATCACGGCACCTGTTCCGGGCGCGATATTGTTGCGATAAGACAACCGGTAATCAGTGCCGGCCGTCAGCGTCTGCCCGCCAAAAACAACCGTCGGCTCAGGCTCTATCCCGGTTCCGTCCTCATAGTAGACTTCCTGGGGGAGAGTGATCGAAGCCACTGCAAGGTCCGCCTTCCCAATCCGGAAGGGCACCGACCGCTCACCGGCATAGTTCCCTGTACCGGTAATGACAGCCTCCGCGCTGCCGGCATTGATGTTGTTCCGATACTCTATGACATAGTCATCCTCTGTGATGACAGCCCCGGAGTCCGTCACCGTGACCGCGGCCTCCTTCGGCGTTCCGTCATAGACCAGCCCGGTCTCTTCCGCGGATACCTGTACTCCCTCCGCGCTGATGCTCCGCGGAGAGACTGACGGCACAACTCTGGCGCTTATCGCTGCCTGTCCGCCGTCTTCCGTAAATGTGACCTCGTAATCGCGTTCGGTGCCGACCTCCGGCCTTTCCGCTGCCGACGCATCCGTCACCGTCCAGACTCCGCTGACTGTCTCCCCGTCAAGAGTCACGGCGCCGCCCGTCAGCTGCATCTCCCCCGCTTCATCACCATAGGTGCCGGAGAGCAGCGGCAGGGACGTGATCACATACCTGCTCCCCACGACGACTGTACAGGCTGCAGAGATATCCCGGACCGAGACCGTGATCACGGCAGTCCCCTCGCTGAGAGCGGTAACCGTTCCGTCAGCAGCGACCGCCGCCGCATCTTCCGCGTCACTCCTCCAGGAACAGACGACAGACACTGCGGCAGGTTCAGATACAAAGCCGGGGACAAGCACATATGTTTCTCCCGGCTTCAGCACGATTTCGGTCTCCGGCAGGCTGACTGAGATAATTTCCGTTAAAACGGGTATATGATTATCGAAACAGAGCGCGTCGGCAGCCGTACCGGGTACGCTGTCGACTTTCGCGAGTTCCGACCCGGCAAAGATGTTCGGGCTGATCGATGTCAGGCCGCTGTTCCCGGTTATGCCGACGGTCGTCAGTCCCCCGCAGTTCCCGAAGGCGTATTCACCGATTGACCGGACACTGTCAGGGACATCGACGGATGTGATGCCGCAGCCCGAGAAGGCATAGCTGCCGATCGCCGTGATTCCCTCCGCGATCCCGATCTCTGTGATGCCCGGGGCGAAATCCTTCCAGGGCACATCGTCATCGGAGGCATAGCTGTCCATGTCCCCGGTGCCCTCTATAACAAGACGGTAATTGTCATTCCCGAGCGGGAGCAGGCTCCACTCCGTCTTTGATCCGCAGCTCCCGACAATGACAAATGGAATGCCGTTCTGTTCCGCATAGGCAGCCGCGTCAGATCCGGCCCTGCAATAGATCACCAGATCAGGGCAGTCTCTGAACACGTCCGCGCCAAACGCGGTCGAAGATCCTTCAATCCTTACAGCTGATAATCCCGTATTGTAAAAAGCCTCATCCCCGATACTCGTCACACTGTCCGGAATGGTCACACCTGAAAGGCCTGTGCAGTTTCTGAACGCATTTGCCCTTATGGCCGTTGTGCCGTCCGGGATGTCCACTTCCGTTACTGATTCGCCGTTCCTGATAATGCGGAGTTCATCGGCGTAACAGGCGGGGTCACTGGCGGAACCGCCGAAAACCGCGTTAAGCCAGGACTCAATTGAAGAAATGCTGACCACTCTGAGGCCGCTGCAGTTATAGAACGCGTAGTTTCCGAAGTTCACCGCGCCTTCGCCGATCGTCACGTCCGCCAGGCTGACGCATCCCCTGAATGCGTAGTATCCGATCGTCGTCACACTGTCCGGAATCTCTATCTCCGTCAGCGCGCTGCAGCCGGAGAAAGCGTAGCTTCCGATCGACGTAATTCCTTCCGCGATATCCGCCTCCGTGATGCCGGCAGCATAGTCCTTCCACGGCACACTGCTGCCGGACGTAAAGCTGTCCATACTGCCGCTTCCGGCAATCTCAAGGCGGTATTTGTCATTCTCAAGCGGGAAGAGGCTCCACGATGCGTCCGGGCCGCAGCTTCCGTCGATGACATAGGAGAAGCCGTTCTCTTTCGCGTAAGAGATCACGTTTGAGCCGGCCCTGCAGTAAAGGACGGGGTCGGCACAGTTCTTAAAGACATCCGCTCCGAAAGCAACGTCGGAACCCTCGATTCGCACGGCGGATACCCCGGTATTAAGAAACGCTTCATCCCCGATGCCGGTCACGCCGGCCGGGATTGTCACACTTGAGAGGCTGATGCAGTTTCTGAATGCACCCGCCCTGATACTTGTGATGCCCTGTGGAATAACGACGTCTGTTACCGGTTCGCCGTTCCTGATAATGCGGAGCTCATCCGCATAAGATGAAGGGTCGCTGCCGGAACTGGCAAAAGAAGCGCTGAGCCAGGCTTCAACCGAAGTGATATTGACGGTTTCAATGCCGCTGCAGTAATAAAATGCGCTGCCCCCGAAACTCGTTACGCTGTCACCGATCGTTACGCTCTTAAGGCCGCTGCAGTCATAGAATGCATACTCCCCGATGCTCGTCACATTGTCCGGAATCGTTATCTCCGTCAGTCCGCTGCATCTGCTGAACGCGTGCGACCCGATGCTCGTCAGGCCGTCGGGAAGCACTATGCCCGTCAGGCCCCTGCAGCCGTTAAATGTATAATATCCGATATCGGTCACACCGTCGCCCAGCGTGACGCCCTTAAGGCCGCTGCAGCCGTCGAACGCGGAAGATCCGATACTTGTCACGTTATCAGGGATCGTCACTTCCGTCAGGTTTTCGCAGCCGCTGAACGCATAAGCCCCTATGTCTGTCACGCTGTCCGGGATCGTGACGCCCGAGAGGCTTTTACAGTTTCTGAATGCATATGCCCTGACGCTTGTGAGACCCTCCGGAATCTCAACCTCCGATATCATCGAACCGTCCCGGATTATACAAAGTTCACCTGTGAAATAACCATAGAGAGGATTGCTGTAAGACGTATCGTCAAACTCAGCGGAAAGCCAGGACTCAGCTGAAGAGATATTGACTGTCGCCAGGCTGCCGCACCCATAAAAAGCATATTCGCCGTAGTGCCTTACGCCGGCCCCGATCGTCAGGCTTTTCAGTCCCCGGCACTCATAAAAAGTCCGATTTTCAATGCTTGTCACCCCGTCCGGGATTTCTATCCCCGTCAGGCTGCTGCAGTTGCTGAACGCATAAGACCCGACACTCGTCACGCCCGCCGGGAGCGATATATCCATCAGGCTGCCGCAGTAGCTGAACGCGTCACTCCCGATGCTCGTCACGCCTGCCGGGAGCGCCACATCCCTCAGGCTGCCGCAGTGGGTAAATGTTCTCTCCCTGATGCTCGTCACACCGTCCGGGATCGTCACGCCTGTGAGACTGCCGCAGTTGCTGAACGCACCTGTCCCGATGCTCGCCACACTGGCAGGGATGACCACATCCGCCAGCTCGCTGCAGAAGATAAACGCATAGTTCCCTATACTCGTTACGCCGGCCGGAATTGTCACACCCGTCAGGCTGCTGCAGTATGCAAAAGCATTATTTCCGATGCTCGTTACACCATTCTCCAGTTCCACTGTGGTGATATCACTTCTGTAGCTGTACCACGGCATATTCCCCGTTGAATAATCTGCCATCGGCCCGGTTCCCCCGATCACGAGCCTGTAGGTCGTACCTGTGACGCTGTAAAGACTCCAGGTCACATTATCTCCGCAGGTGCCGGCTGCATAGGGAGTATCTCCGGCGGTCTCCTCCGCCTCAAGGGATTCCTCTAAGTCCTCCGCCGGGTATCCGGCTTCAAATGCCGCTTCTCCGGCCAGCTCCCGGTCTTCCTGCCACACGGATTCCTCATCTTCCGGCATCTCCACAGGTTCTTGCGCGGCGGAACCCGGAGCCTCTCCTGAAGCGGGCGTCTCCTCTTCAACCGTCTCTTCTGATGCCGCTTCGAAGATATCTTCGGAGGGCTCCTCAAAGAACTCCCCCGATAGAGGGAACCCGTCCTCTTCCTCCTCGAAGAAAAGGTCCGCTTCGTCGGTTTCGGGGATGAATCCCCCATCTTCATCTTCAGGGAACAGTTCTTCTTCGTCCCCAAAGATCACATCCTCTTCAAACAGGGTCTCTTCGTATTCTTCCGCACTGAAGAAAGCGTCTTCCGCGCCTGCGGGAGACACTGAGGCCAGGCACAGGGCGATCACGGTCACGATCGAAATCAGTCCCTTCTTCATCTTTCACCCCCGGAACAGCGAAATGGCCGGAAACAGTGCTTTCATTATCTCATAGGAGACCCCGCTTTTCAATCGACGGACTTTTTGTCCACGCGGCTTTTTGAGCAGGACAGAAAAAAGAGACCGCGGCATCAGGATTCTCTTCCGATACCGCGGTCTCCGTGCCGGCGGCGTGATCCTTCCACGCCGCGCATATTCCAGTTCAATCCGGAGCACGCTCCATTTCCCCTTGGTATCCACTGTCCTCGTATTCGGGACAAGGGAGGTGTCCATCACGCACCTGATCGTATGACGCCCGGACAGGCCGTGCGGCCAGCGGCACCTGATCTCCGCTCTCTCGGCGAACGTCCACCAGATATCCCTGATGGAAGGGAGCTCTTCGAAGGAAATCTTCTGTCCCCGGACTATAAAGTACGAGCTGTGCCCGTCCGTCTCGCGGCCGTCGATGTAGACGTGAAATCCCCTGAACCATCCGAGCGGATGGACCGGGTGAAGACAGTTGTTGAAAAGGTCAAAGGCCACATAGTCCGGATCTTCGCTGCCGGAACCCGCTATATTCCTGTATCCGGACGAAAGAGAATTCTCTTTCATCCAGTACTGCGCACCTAAACCCACGCTATCCTCCGTTTCTGTCATATCCATGGCGGCTCTTTCACGGCAGCACTCAGCTTATGCCGTAAACTTCCGCGGCATTTGCGCCCATGACCCTGTCTGTGGTTTCTGATCCGCAGCGCTCCAGAACAGAGACGGTCAGTTCCACCTGTCCCCTGTATGTTCCGAACATCGAGCACGGAGGCCAGTCGGATCCGAACATGCAGCGGTCGGCCCCAAACCGCTCAAGAACGGCTGATATCATGGGTTCATAGTAAGCGGCTTCGGCAGGCGAAGGCCGCAGGGCCGCCCGCTCAAAGAGCCCGGACAGCTTGACGAAGACATTCCGATGGGCTGAGAGGTCATCCAGCATCCGGGTAAACAACGCCGGAGGTTCTTTCCCGTCCGTCGAAAACCACGCGAAATGATCGATGACAAACCTGAGGTCCGGATGATTCGCGATCAGGGGTTCCACCGCGTACATATTGCTGAAATGTGCAGGCACAATCTCGACAATGTCGGCAGGCCGTTCAAAACAGTCCAGGTTCCGGTTCAGTTTCTCCAGCCTCGATAAGGAGATATCGGGCCTGATCCTGATTCCCCGGAATTTTCCGTACCGGCAGTACCTGTTGTACAGGGAAGAAAACACCTCCCGGTCCACGTCGGGCGGGATTGAGGCGACAGCCGCCCCGATGGAGTCCGACCGCTCTGCCAGCTCGAGTGTCCAGAGATTGTTGATCTCCTCAAATCTGTCGCCATATACGCATTCGACCGAAACGGCCTTCTCTATCCCGGTTCCCCTGCTGATCTCCCGGAAATCATCGGGGTAACTGTTGTGATAGAGTTCCGGCGGATGCAGTGAAGTCGGCCACTCCGTCTCCCGGCGGGTAATGTCATAGAGATGGACATGAGTATCGATCCACATAAAGAAATCCCTCCATTCTCACGTGTCCCGCAGGCTGTTGATCGATCCTGTTATCAGGCCGCGCCTTCTTCTGTATCTCCGACGTCTTTGCCTCGGCCGCCGTCCGCGTCGCGCAGGAGAAAGGATTCTCCGTTCCGGAGGATATCAGCGTAATCGGCTTTGACGACACCGATTTTGCCAAGATCTCCCATCCGACCCTGACGACCGTACACCAGCCTTCCTATCAGATCGGATGGCAGTCCTGCAATCTGCTGATCGATATGATAGAGAATCCCACGGCTAATTATTCTCATATCGACCTCACAACGGACCTGATCGTGAGGGAATCAACCTGAGGTATCGGGCATGGGGCCGCATGCCGGTGCGGCGCTGATTTTTCCCACAAAAAATACGGTTCTTTTGCCTCTGCAAAAGAACCGTATTTTTTTAACGAATCTTCAGAATCTTCAGAACTTGCCGGCCTTCGCCGCCTCTTCAATGGACACGGCCGTCGAAACGGTCATTCCGACCATCGGGTTATTGCCCGCGCCGATCAGGCCCATCATCTCGACATGCGCCGGTACGGAGGACGATCCGGCGAACTGCGCGTCGGAGTGCATACGGCCAAGGGTATCGGTCATACCGTAGGAAGCCGGGCCCGCAGCCATGTTGTCCGGATGGAGCGTACGGCCTGTGCCGCCGCCGGACGCGACCGAGAAATACTTCTTGCCCGCTTCTACGCGCTCTTTCTTGTAGGTGCCGGCTACCGGATGCTGGAATCTCGTCGGGTTTGTGGAGTTGCCGGTGATGGAGACATCGACGTTCTCCTTCCACATGATGGCAACGCCTTCCTGAACGTCATTGGCGCCGTAGCAGTTGACCTTCGCGCGCGGCGATTCCGGATCCTTGGAGTAGCATGTTCTGGAGACTTCTTCCAGCTCGCCGGTGAAGTAGTTGTACTTCGTCTCCACATGGGTGAAGCCGTTGATGCGGGAGATGATCTGCGCCGCATCCTTGCCGAGACCGTTGAGGATGACCCTGAGCGGCTTCGTGCGGACCTTGTTCGCCTTCTCAGCGATGCCGATCGCGCCTTCCGCTGCCGCGAAGGACTCGTGGCCGGCGAGGAACGCGAAGCACTCTGTATCCTCTTCCAGGAGCATCTTTCCGAGATTGCCGTGGCCAAGGCCGACTTTGCGGCGATCGGCGACGGATCCCGGGATGCAGAACGCCTGCAGGCCGATTCCGATGGCCGCGGCCGCGTCTGCAGCGCGGCGGCAGTTCTTCTTGATCGCGATGGCGGCGCCGACCGTGTACGCCCACTTCGCGTTTTCGAAGCAGATCGGCTGAATGCCTTCGACGAGTTTATAGACATCGATGCCGGCTGCGTCCGTGATTTCCTTACATTCTTCAATCGAAGAGATTCCGTACTCCTTCAGCGCGGCAAGGATCTGAGGCTCTCTTCTCTCATAGGATTCAAATAATGCCATTGCTTTACTCCTCCCTTATCTTACTCGTGTCTCGGATCAATCAGGCGCACAGCGTCAGCAACTCTTCCGTACTTCCCGGAAGCCTTTTCAAGCGCGGTATTCGCGTCGTCACCGGCGTGGATGAAGTCCATCATCCTGCCAAAGTTCACATACTGGTAGCCGATGATCTCGTCATTTTCGTCGAGAGCCAGTTTCGTAATGTAGCCGTCGGTCAGCTCAAGATAGCGCGGTCCCTTCGCAACCGTGCCGTAAGTCGTTCCGATCATTGAGCGGGTGCCTTTACCGAGGTCTTCAAGGCCCGCGCCGATCTGAAGGCCGTCCTCGGAGAACGCGCTCTGCGTCCTGCCGTAGACGATCTGCAGGAACAGCTCTCTCATCGCCGTGTTGATGGCGTCGCAGACAAGGTCCGTATTCAGTGCCTCGAGGACCGTGAGACCCGGAAGGATCTCAGCGGCCATCGCCGCCGAATGCGTCATTCCGGAGCAGCCGATCGTCTCAACCAGCGCTTCCTGGATGATGCCGTCTTTCACATTGAGGGAGAGCTTGCATGTGCCCTGCTGCGGCGCACACCAGCCGATTCCGTGGGTATAACCGGAGATATCTTCAACTTTCTTTGCCTGTACCCATTTCGCTTCTTCGGGAATAGGAGCCGCACCGTGGTGCACCCCCTGTGTCACAGGGCACATGTTTTTCACTTCTGTCGAATAGATCATATTGTCCTCCTAATATGTTATTCAGAACAAGGATAGAACCCGGAATAATTTTACCATACGGGATGAAGTTCGCCAACAGATTATTCTTATTTCCTTTACAAATGGGCGGCAGAAAAGACTGCCCCGCAGTCAGTCCTCGCTGTCGAAAATCGTCTTCGCGCTGAGCATTCCCCCGTACACTTCTTTCCATTTTTTGTGCGGGGCGCTCCTGTCGTACGCCTCCAGCGCCTCCCGGTCCATGTCGATTTCGATCATGATGTCATAGCGGTTCGGGCGGTCGATACAGCAGGGTTTTACCGTCACGCCGTGGATGCCCGGGATCGAGAGCGTCTCCTCGAAGATCTCCGTCACCGGGGCGATCAGGGCGTCTCTTTCGACTCCTTCATTCAGTTTCGCGATGATGTAATGCTTCATATTCTCTCCTCCCTCCTGCCGCGGCAGGTGTCATTCCGGCTGTTCCGGCTGTTCCGGTTCTTTCAGCATTTCCTCAAGGATCCGCGCCGCCCTCATCACAAGGCCCGGGCACGGGCGATCGCGGTAGTATTCCGCCGTCCTCTCCCGCGGGTCGCCGCCCGCCCCGGCAGCTTCGGCGGCGTTTCCGCTCCCCGCGAGAAGCTCCCGG
This sequence comes from uncultured Lachnospiraceae bacterium, assembly GCA_902773435.1. Lineage (GTDB taxonomy): Bacteria > Bacillota > Clostridia > Lachnospirales > Lachnospiraceae > Chordicoccus. The sequence continues at coordinate 26,730 of CACYEN010000098.1, forward strand.
CAGATAATGGACCCCTCGCTCTCCCGAAACTTCTCCGCGAATGCGCGCACTCTTTCATAATGTTCTTTCTTGGCATTCCGGTCCTCCGGATCCGCGTAGCCCCGCGCGGCGCCGAGCACCATCGCCGCGCCGCTCACGGCCCCGCACACTTCCCGAAGCCTTCCCAGGCCTCCTCCGAAAGAAGAGGCCAGGCGCGCCGACAGGTCCCTGTCAAAGCCGGTGACGTCATCAAAAGCGCAGAATACGGACTGCGCGCAGTTATAGCCCTCAAAGAAGAGCTCCCCGGCACGGGAAGCGCGGTCTTTTTTTACCTGTTCCGCACGACCTGCTTTCATAGAATCCTCCCTGCAGCGTCCCGCTGTCCTACTCCCTGCAAAACTCTTTTACGCACCGGAGGAAATCCGGTGTCTCCTCATACAGCCCATGGCCAAGCCCGTCATACATGACCAGAGCGCAGTCCGGGATCATCTCCGCCATCTCCACGGAGGCCTGCCCGGTGACGATCCTGTCCTCTTTCCCGCCGATCACGAGCGTCGGACAGGTGATGCGGCACAGCATGCCGAAGGCATCATGCGTCACGCACGACGCCGCCTGAATTATGAAGCGGTCAAATGACTTCGGCTTCCCGACGCTTCCCAGGAACCTGTATTCCAGCTCTGACTGCCGCAGGCGCTTTTCGGAATATGACCGCCTGGCTGTGTCCAGCATGATCCCTCTATAGTCTCCGCGGTTCGCCATCTCCGTCCATCGGGCGATCACATCCCGCACCGTATCGTTCGGACGGCTCAGCGTCACGGCCAGCACCAGTCTCTTCACTTTGTCCGGATGATCGATGGCCAGCCACTGCGCAATCATGCCGCCCTGTGATACTCCCACCAGCGCGACGGCGGACAGCCCCAGTTTCTCAAAGGCCTCATTCAGGTCCTCCGCCATGTCCCGCGTGGTCATCCCGGCGGAGAGCTGCCTCCGCCTGCTGAATACGTAAACCGTGTAATCTTTTGCCAGCGTGCGGTATAAAAACGCGAAGGGGAGCGCCATCCCCCTGACGGTCTTCAGGCCGTCGCCGACTCCGGGGATCATGACCAGGGTCCTCTCTCCGCTGCCGAAGCGGATATAGTCGACCGACCCGGCCGGCAGCTCCAGATGACAGTTCTCAGCCTTCAGCATTGTTTTCCACCTGCTCGTACCACCTGATCGCGCGCTCGGGCCAGCCCGCCATGCACGTCCCGGTTCCCTCCGCAAATCCGTGCCGGCCTCCCGGCCCCACTTCCAGCCTGCAGGGGATGCCCGCGTCTTCCAGGGCTTTCGCCAGCGCCTTTGAGTGCATGGGATCAACCAGCTCATCCCCGTCCATGACGAAGACAGCCGTCGGCGGGAAACCCCCGACGTGCTCCGGTATCTCGAAACAGCCGCCGCAGGCCTCTTCCATGGTAATTCCGAGCGCGGCGCGCGCGGTTTTGTCCTTCTCCTCCTCCGCTTCCCACTCTTCCTCATTCAGCATGCGGAACGACGTCAGGGGATAGATCGGGAAACAGGCCTTTGGTTTTGGCATACCGAAGGCAGAATAACCCTTCCCGGTATTCCAGAGGCATACGATGTAACCCCCGGCGGAAAACCCGCAGGTAATATAATTGTCAGGATTCACGTGAAACTCCTCTTTTCGCGCAGAGATGATCTCCATTGCCCTCGCGATATCGCCCATGGCCTTCACTGCCGACCCTTCGGTTTCGACCTGGTAAGTAAGAATAAAGACGTGATATCCGAGTTCATTAAAGAGCCTCGCCACGGGCCACCCCTCCGTGAGGTTCCACACATTGACGAACCCGCCTCCGGGCACCAGAAGGACAAAGGGTCTCCGGTCAGCCGCCGCGTCGTCCGAACGGAAATAGACAAAGTTCGCGTTTGCCCTCTCCGGGGCATTTTCACGCTCCTCCTCGGAGTACAGTTTAAAATAATACTGTCCCGTGTCCGCGGCCTCAAACAGTTTTGCAAAACCGGGCTCCAGGCTGTGCCAGCCGTTTCTTTCATCTATTTCCCGCAGGGTCCAGTGGTAGAATTCCTCCTTCGACAGATCCCACTTGCTGATGGCATCCGGCGCGATCTCGGCGATTCTCGGATCCTCAAGAAGGGATCCCAGTGTTTTATCCATTAACATTCTTCCTTCCTTTCCGGCCTCACGGCCCCCGCCACATTAAATCCATTGAAGAGATATACGCCCAGGACCGCATTATACCCGACCGCGGAAAATGTGCTGAACCTCTCAAAGATGCCAAAATACCGCGGCGGAAACGCCGCCATCCCGACCGGCCCCATAAGCATCAGCGCCAGCGCGGCCGCCGCCCAGATCCCCGGTCCCCTTACGTCCCTGTCCCTTATGCCGGCAATAATGAGAAGGACAAGCGAGACAACGGACAAAAGGACCACGCACCCCGTAACCGCCATATGCATCGCTTCCTGAAGGCCCGCGATGTCCCTGCCCGAATCCGAAAGCGCGAACATCCTGTATCCTACATTAGATACACAATTCATAATTGTAAAGAGGTATATTCCAAGTCGGAACTGCCCGGTCGAAACCTTCTTTTCGGAGACAAACACCGCCGCGCAGACTGTGCACACCACGCTTCCCGTCTCATAAAATGCCGACAGCTGATCCCACAGATGTCTCGACGGGGCCGAATCCGCCGACAGGTCGCTGACCGCCTGTTCCATCCAGTTATACCCGGGATACGAGAGAGGCGAGAACAGCACGGCAGCCGCATACGAAATCAGTGCGAGCACGCCCGCGAGCCCAATCCAGTTTATCAGTTTTCTATTCATAATACCGCTCTCCGATTTTTGTACCAATACTAATAACCGATAGTCCTGTCAACAGGGATCGCCCCTCCCCCCCGTACACGGGAAAGCCCTGCTGTCCATCCGTTTTCCCCTCCAAAAAAGCATCCGGCATTTTTCTTATAAGGCACATCATACTCCACGGTTTCCTCTGCGCAGACCGGCACTTCCATCCCGAAAAAAGCGACAAGGAATAAGATCAGGACAGCAGTAAACAGCACCGGACGCAAAGCATATCTCCGCAAACCTTCTTTCATAAATCCTCCTGAATGATCAAAACCCCACTCGTGGGATTTATCTTCATATAACAAAAAACCAGGGAAAAACATCAGGCGTGTGCTGTATGCTGATCTCTGGTTTATCCATGCTAATCTATGTAACAATGTCTATAAAAAATATCATATAAAGCGGACTTTCTGAAGTCAACTCATAAATTAAGCATTCCCCCAAAACAGGATTTTCACCCATTAAAAAAGCGCAGGATTCTTTCCCGATAATCCGGAGCGGTATCAAATGCCGCATGTCCGAACCCGATGTACATATAGAGCCTGAAATCCTCGAGGAAATCCAGCTGTTCCGCGATCTCCATAGTCGCGTCCGAATCAAGGACAGAATCCTCATACACGCCGACGGCAAGGACAGGACATCTGATCTTAGGCAGGTCCTCCACCACGTCAAAACCCTTTATTCCCCTCGCGAGAATAATAAACCGCTCCAGGTCGGTATCCGTTACCGACTCAGCCGCCGCGGTCAGGGCCTCCCGGTATTGGGAGAAGACGTTCGGAGGATAGATCGCGCGGCCAAAGCTCAGATAGAGTCCGACTCTGTCTTTGTTCCGCGCGAGATTGATCCATTCTTCAATCATCCGGTACTGGTGCTCCTGAACATGGGCGGATGTGGAGCCCAGAACCATTCTTCCCACAAGCTCCGGGTATTCAATGGCGAGGACAAGCGCGATCATTCCGCCCTGTGAGGCGCCAAAGAGGCACACATGGTCGAGGCCGAGGGCCCGGAAAGCCAGCGCCGTGTCGCGGGCCATGTCCCGGATGGAATAAACCGGGGGCAGCTCTTTCCTCCTGTCAAAAACATAGATGGTAAATGTGTCCTCCAGGGACCGGTATGCGGAGGCGATGGTATCCGCGGCGCCCATGACGCTTTGAATGCTGAGGCCCGGCAGAATGACAAGGTTTCGTTTCCCCCTGCCGAAACGAAAAAAATCCATCGCACACGTCTCAGTCCGGACTGCTTCGATCTTAATACTCATTTTGATCCACTATCTTCCTCCGATGATTACCGGGCGCGGCCGGAATACAGACCATATCAGATCAGCGCGACCAGTTCCGCGCACAGCTGAACGAGATCATACCTCACGCCCTCCCTGCTTCGCCAGCTTCTGGCATCCCAGTCTTCACCCGTCATGTCATCTCCGCCATAAATCAGTGCCCCGTACGCAAACCCGCGGAACCGGGAAACGGCGATGCACCCCGCCTGCTCCATTTCCACGATCTTCGCACCTTCTTCTTTTCGCAGCTCGATTCTGTCCGCCGTCTCACGGAAAATGGCATCCGTCGTCCAGACCAGTCCTCGCAGAATGGGCACACCCCGCTTCTCAAGATATGAGACGATTCTGTCCGTGACTGCCGGATCCGTGAAAATAATCCTGGACGCGGGGATATAGTGATAGGAAAAGCCCTCATCCCTGATGGCGCCATCCACGACCAGAACCTGCCCGACCCCGATATTTCCATCCAGGACACCTCCGCCGCCGCAAAACATCACCCTGGTGATGCCCATCGCGTTGAACAGATCCAGATTCCCGGCACACGCCGGGCAGCCCACCTGTCCCAGTGTCAGCAGCACATCCGCCTTCTCCTTAAATCGAAAGACCGTCAGCGGATTTTCTCCGGGAATGACGTGTGTCTGGTTTATCTGACCGGTGCGCAACAGTTTCTCGATCACTTCGGGAAAGAACGTGATGACCATTTTATCCGTGTCAAATCCCCCACCGGAGAAATGGGTCGGATTGAGTTTTGCGACAGGGCTGTCATCAAATTCCAGTATTGGCAGGCTGTTCCTGTAAAACATGTCTGCTGCCTCCTCGTCTTAATCATCCGGGCTCAGCTGAGCTCGTGAAGAAATACTCATCAGCCAGCTCGTCGATTATTCCGGAGTATTTTTCTTTGCTCAGAAATTCATTCACATATTCCAGCAGGTCTTCCGACCCTTTCTGCATCAGAACCCCGATCTCACCGTTTGTAAAGGGTTCATGTATGAGCGGCGCCGCAAGACGGGGATCCTGTCCCGTATAATATCCTGCTTCCATGATCTCAGTGATCATAATATCCGCTTCGCCGGAGGCAACCAGGCCGGGAATCTCCTGATTGACGTCATGGATCATTAAGGTCGCGTCCGGCAGGTTTTCACGGGCAAACTGTTCATTGAGGCCGCCCGGATTCACCATAACACGCACCTCCGGCCGATTGATTGATTCCAGGCTCGTGTATCTGTCGGCATCTTCCGCACGGCACAGGATGGTTTTTCCATTTTCAATATAACCGTCAGACATCAGCGCCTGTTCTTTCCGGGCATCGTTGACGGTAACGCCGCAGATCGCGAGGTCGAATTTTCCCGCAAGCAAGTCATCCATCAATGTCGGCCAGGATGTCTCCACATACTCCAGCCCGACATCCATGTCGGCCGCGAGATCTTCCGCGAGTTCCGCATCGAAACCGACATATTCGCCTGTCTCGGGATCAAGGTAGGACATGGGCTGATAATCCCCGGTCGTACCCACCTTGAGTACTCCCCGTCCCCATATCTCCTCAAGTTTGAACGTTTCTGAAGAAGCCCGATCATCAACCAGAGCCTGGCTTTCGGCAGGCAGCGGCATGCTGATCATAACAGCCGCAAGCATCAGGACGGCCAGGCGTCCGTGGTTTTTATGTTTCAACTTTTCTCTCATCTCAGCATGTCACCCTTCAAATTCAGCTGTCTGTGCGTACAGCCGCCAGTCATCATCAGTGTCTGATCATACCAGTCAAGATCATTAAGGGACCGGTTATGCACCCCATACTATCCGGACATAGTATTCTTCACAGGGACAGCCTTCAAACGCATCCTTGTCCCACTGCTTCACGCGGGACAGGTCGCCCTCGATCACAAGGTTTTTCAACCCCGTACAGCCGCCGAAAGCCCGCCGATCCACCTGCCGGACGGAGGCCGGTATCACAACGGTCTCAAGAGCCGGATTGTCGGCCAGGATCTCGCCTTCGATCCTCTCCAGACCTTCGTCGAAAAGGACTTGTTTTACCCCGCGCCCTGCGTATTCGCCCCAATAATCGTCTTCACATATTCTCACAAAGAGCGAGGCAGGGCACGTATGGAGAAACCCGTTTTCCAGCGCGTAGATGAGATTCCCCCACTCCTCGCGCCTGGGCGTCCAGCCGGTTTTCCACGGCTCAAGGACAATGTTCGCGTCGCAGAGATATCCCGCGGTCTCTCCGTCTTTGCACTGAATCTCCAGAATGCCGTCCGCATGCATTTTCACGTCCTCGACGAACCGATCACCGAGCCGTCCATTCAGGCTTTTTCCATCCCACACAGTGAAGCCTTCTTTTTTCTGGGTCCATTCCCCCAGCTTACCATCTGCCAAAAGCCATACCAGGCATTTCCCGCCTGGCGAAAGTGCCATGGCTGACAGCCGGCTGTCCCATTTTTCAACCCACGAGGGAGTATCCAGCTGCAGGTCCCCATCTTTTCCCACGATCACGATCGCCGATTCGCGCCCCCAGGGATCTCCGAATGCGGGAACGAAACCGATGCCGAAGTGACGTCCGTCCGGCAGATCGCCGCAGCGGTAGTAGCGCCCGTCTTTTCTTCTCCCCAATGAGGACCAGTAGAAGCCGCATTCTTCCCAGTTGGCCTCCAGTTCGGAAAACCATACCTCAGTCGTATCACGCAGTTTCATTTTGTTTCTCCCCTGCCATGCTGATCGTTCCGGTTCATCAGGCATGTAAAGTTTCCCGCGTATTCATACGAACACTCCGGTCTCTTATCTTGTAATACGATCCATTCACTCCCGCGGATAAGATTCCAAAACATCCGTGATCGCCGGAACCAGTACCTGTTTTCTCGAAATGCCCGGTTCAAGCCTGTAAGAAACTCCGTCATAAACCGCATCCTCTCCAAATGCGCTTTGAATCACTTCATCAGCAGCCTTATTGGAAGGAACAAGATATGTAATTGAAATATCATCATGGAAAATGCTTATCTGCGCGAATGACATATCCATCCCGGTCGATGTCAGCGTACCCGGGATAACCTTTGTCATCCGTTCGGCCAGATCTCTCGCGCTGTCCTCATCATACGCATTTATGCATCCAATCGCGTACTTTTTTCCCCCGCTTTCATACTCCTTGTAATCATCAAAGAAAATCTCATCATCCGTCATGCCTTCATACGAGATCGACACCTGAAACATTCCCTGATACAAGGCATCCAGATCACTGATTCCGGCCAGCAATGACAGTTCTTTTAACGCTTCCC
>CACYEN010000099.1 GCA_902773435.1 uncultured Lachnospiraceae bacterium
AAGGACGGCGAGTGGGTCGCCAACCGGTACGGCGAGAACAAGAATCTCGACGCGATCGAGTTCTTCAAGCATCTCAACACGCTGATCAGGGGAAGGAACCCCGGCGTCATGACGATCGCCGAGGAATCTACCGCCTGGCCGAAGGTGACCGGCGACGTCGAGAAGGAGAACGGGCTCGGCTTCTCGCTGAAGTGGAATATGGGCTGGATGAACGACTTCCTCGAGTACATGAAGCTGGATCCCCTCTTCAGGAAAGGGAACCACTACAAGATGACGTTCTCGACGTCCTACGCGTACAGCGAGAGATATGTGCTTGTCCTGTCGCACGACGAGGTCGTCCATCTCAAGTGCTCGATGTGGAGCAAGATGCCGGGGATCTATGAGGACAAGTTCCACAACCTGAAGGCCGGCTACACCTATATGGCCGGGCATCCGGGCAAGAAGCTGCTCTTCATGGGGCAGGAGTTCGGACAGCAGCGCGAGTGGAGCGAAGAACGCGAGATTGACTGGTTCCTGCTCGGCACGGAGCTCAACAAAAAGCTCCAGGACTACGTGAAGGCGCTCTGGAAGCTCGTCGCGAAGTACCCGGCGCTCTACGCGACGGACTACGACCCGAAGGGCTTCGAGTGGATCAACGCGGACGACGCGTCGAGGAGCATCTACAGCTTCGTGCGCAAGTCGCCGGACGGGGAGAACAACCTGCTGTTCGTCCTCAACATGACCCCGATGCCTCGCGACGACTACAGGGTCGGCTGCTTCGAGCCGGGGACCTATAAGCTGATCCTCAACTCGATGGACCCGAAGTACGGCGGGGAGGCCCACCTGACGAAGACGTCCTACATCGCCGATAAATCCGAGTGCGACGGCAAGCCGTACTCGTTCGGTTTCAAACTTCCCGCCTACGGGGCGATGGTCTTCCTCTACAGCTCCGTGAAGGCCGCGGAGCCGAAGGCGGAGAAGAAGCCCGCGAAAAAAGCTTCGAAGAAGTAAGGATAACAGGATGAACTTTTTGCAGCGGTGTCCGGACGTGGTCCGCGCGGCCACACGGGACTGACCGGTGAGGAGGGGGCAGCACTATGCCCCTTCTTTTTGGCGCAGGGAGTTTTGCAATGAAGAAGAGAACACTGTCATACATATTCGCGATGCTGACACTCGGAGCGGCGCTTCTCGCCGCCCCTTCCGCGCGCGCCGCGGACGCGCCCGGCGGGGAATCCGGCGGGGAGGAGATCCCGGGCGTCATCATCGGGGCGGAGGCTCCGGATTCGGGGGCCGAAGAGGTCTTTATGCCCGATCCCATCAAGGGGGAGTTCTATGTCCGCGTGAAGGTGAGCGGGAGGGACTGGCTCGACAGGGATTCATTTTCCGTTGTCCTCAGCGGGGTATCCGCCGAGGACCCTGACGGAAACCCGATCGATCTCCCGATGCCGGAGAAGACGGCGCTTGTCCAGACCGAGAACACCAAGATCTCCTTCGGCGAGATCACTTACCGGGAGCCCGGCACTTACGTCTACGAGGTCCGGCAGGAGGCGGGCAGCTTAAGCCACATCAAGTACGACACGAAGCCCTACCGGGCGACGGTCCGCGTCGAGAAGACAAAGAACGGGAACTACCTGAGGGCCGGCGTCACTTATGACAAGGGGGTCCACGCGCTCATCATCACGAACAAGTACATCCTGCCGGATCCCGCGCTCGTCGCGATCAAGGTGAAGAAGAACCTCGTCGGCCGGGACTGGAAGGAGGGCGAGAAGTACTCATTCCGGATCCGGGGAGAAGACGGAGCGCCGCTGCCGGTCAACACGTCCGGGGCAGAGGTCACGAAGGTCAGGGTCTCGGAGAGCAAGGTGAGGAGTTTCGGTCAGGTCCGGATCACGGAGCCCGGGACATACACCTACACCATTTCCGAGGTCATTCCGAAAAATGCCGCCGACAACCGGGACGGCACCTACACGAAGGACGGCGTCACCTATGACGGGACGGACCACACGGTCGAGATCACGGTGACCGACAACGGCGAGGGGGCCTACGTCCCCGTCGTCCTGTACGACGGTCAGGAGGACAGATGCCTCAGTGTCACAAACACCTATGACGCCGCGGGGACGAGGAAGATCTACGTGTCCGCCGGTATCAGGGGCAGGACGTGGGAGGAAGGGGACGCGTTTACCTTTGAACTCACACCCGCGAGCGGGACGAACGGAAAGGGCGACAAGGTGACGGTCCCGATGCCCGCGGAGTCGGAAATCACTGTGACGGACCCGCTGCCGTCGCCGTTCGGCGAGATCGTCTTCAGCGAGCCCGGCGTCTACTCCTACCGGATCACGGAGAAGGGGGGAAACCTTGCAGGCATGACCTACGACACAGTGCCCCGGACCGTCATGATCGCCGTCTCGGAGAACGAGAAGAGCGGCACGCTCAAGACCGCTGTGTCCTATGAGGACGGGGGGACGTCCCAGCGGGTGACGAACGTCTACGTGCCCGAGGCGGAGAAGACGACGGGAGAGATCTTCGTGCGGACGGAGATCTCCGGACGGAGCTTTCGGAACAGCGATTCATTCGTCTACAGGATCGAGGCCGGGGACAGCAGGGATGCCGACGGGGAGAAGATCAGCACCCCGATGCCGAAGCGCGACACCGTCACGCCGGCCGGGGGAGAGAGGGCCGGATTCGGGAAGATCACGTTCGACGCCCCGGGAACCTACCGGTACCGGGTCGCCCAGGCGATTCCCGCCGACGCGGAGGAGAACGGGGACGGGACCTACACGAAGGGAAGGATGACCTATGACGCGTCGGCCCACACGGTGAAGGTGGACGTAACCGGAGAGGACGGAAAGCTGAAGGCCGACTTCATCTACGACTCAGGGGAAGACGAGCTCGTCGTCGAGAACGTCTACACCCCGGGAGGGATCACGGAGCCCTTCGAGATGCTGATGGATCTCAGCCCGCTCATGATGTTCGCCGTGCTCGCGGCCTGCGTCGCGCTCATCGCGGTCATCATCGTCCTTATCATCACGAGAAAGAAGAACAGGTAGTATGTATATTATTGCCGGGCTCGGGAATCCAGGGCCCAGATATGAAAAGACACGCCACAACATGGGCTTTGACACGATCGACAGCCTGGTCACGGAATACCGGATCCCGTCTTCCGGGGTCAGGTTCCACTCCATGGTCGGGAGCGGCCTCATCGGTGGGGAGAAGGTTCTCCTCATGAAGCCGCTCACGTACATGAACCTGAGCGGGAACGCGGTAGGGGAGGCTGTCCGTTTCTACAAGATCGACCCGGAGACGCAGCTCATCGTCATCAGCGACGACATCGATCTTGAGCCCGGCCGCATCCGGATCCGGAAGCAGGGCAGCGCGGGCGGCCAGAACGGTCTGCGCCACATCATCGCCCAGCTCGGGACGGACCGCTTCACGAGGATTCGCATCGGGACCGGGGCAAAACCGGAGGGGTGGGATCTCGCCGACTGGGTGCTCTCACGGTTTCCCGACGGGGACAGGAAGCTCGTCGACGAGGCGATCGGGAGAGCGGCAAAGGCCGCGGCCGTGATCGTCACCGAGGGGGCTGACCGGGCCATGAATTTGTATAACTGAGGGAATGTACAGCAGAAAGACGTTTCGATGAATAAAAGACTCTTTACCGATCCGCTCACGGAACTCCGCGAATTTGAGGAGGTCCGTGAGCGCATGCGCAGGACGGAGGGAATCCTCTCGCTCACGGGCTGTGTGGAGGCGCAGAAGGCCCATATGATCTGCGGGCTGTCCCGTGAGGTCCCGATCACGCTGGTCATCTCGGAGAACGAGCTCTCGGCCAGGACAATCTACGAAAATCTGAGGTTTTACGAACCGGACGCGTGCTATTACCCGGCGAAAGACCTGCTCTTCTACCAGGCGGACGTGGCCTCGAACCTGCTTGACCAGCAGCGGGTCGCGGTCATGAGAACCCTGATCGAGAAGGAGCGGGCTGTTGTCGTGCTCCCGGTCACCGCGCTCATGGACCACGTGACGCGGAGGGCAGCGGCCGAGGCAGGGCGGATTCACTTCAGATGGGGCGAGGAGTTCGACTTCGAGACCGCGAAGAGGGCGCTCGCGCTGCTCGGATACGAGCGGTGCGCAGAGACGACGATCCCGGGCCAGTTCGCCGTCAGGGGCGACATCCTCGACGTCTGGCCGCTGACGGAGGAACATCCCGTCAGGGCGGAATTCTTCGGGGACGAGATCGACTCGATGCGGTACTTCGACCCGGAGACGCAGCGCTCCATCGAGGAGATCAGGGAAGCCGTGATCTATCCGGCAAATGACCGCTCGGGCGAACAGGGCCCGTTTCTCTCCTGGTTCCCCCTCTCGAAGACGCAGATCTTCATCGACGAGCCGAACCGCGTCGCGGAGTCGGCGTCCGCCGCGGAAACCGAGTTCACGGAGAGCGTGCGGCGGAGGGCGGAACTCACCGGCGCGGAGGGCGCGCTGCCCGGGGACGTGCCTGCCATCGTCGGGATGGAGGAGCTTCGGGGCTCGCTCAACCGCATGCACTGCGTGAGCCTCTCGATGCTCGACATCCGGCGCGAGGGCTGGAACCTCGCGGAGTCCTACGGTATGACCGTGCAGGCCGTCAACACCTACAACAACAGCTTTGAATACCTCGCCGAGGACCTCAAAAAATACCGCCGCAGGGGCTTCAGGGTCGTCGTCCTCTCCGCGTCGCACTCGAGGGCGAAGCGTCTCGCCGGGGACCTCCAGGGGATCGACGTGCCGGCCTACTACACGGAGGATGCGGAGACCCCGCTCAAGCCGGGGCAGATCGCGGTCATGTACGGGCACGCGAGCCGGGGGTTCGAGTACCCGATGATCCGGTTCGCGCTGATCTCCGAGAGCGATATCTTCGGGGCGAAGAAGACCCCGAAGCGCAGGCGGAAGAACTATGAAAATGCCGGACAGCGGATCGCCAGCTTCTCGGAACTCAGCGTCGGCGACTACGTCGTTCACGAGAACCACGGGCTCGGGATCTACCGGGGCATCGAGAAGGTCGAGATCGACGACGTCCTCAAGGATTACATCAAGATCGAGTACAACGGGAGCAATCTCTACATCCTCGCGACCCAGCTCGACATGCTGCAGAAATACGCCGGCGGCCGGGAAGACGGGGCGAAGGTGAAGCTGAGCAGGATCGGGGGCCAGGAGTGGAACAGGACGAGGAGCCGCGTGAAGAGCGCCGTCCGCGACATCGCCAGGGAACTCGTCACGCTCTACGCGGCGCGCCAGCTGGACAACGGGTTCGTCTACGGGCCGGACACGGAGTGGCAGAAGGAATTCGAGGAGATGTTCCCGTTCGAGGAGACCGAGGACCAGACCGCGGCGATCGAGGATACGAAGCGGGACATGGAGAGCACCCGCATCATGGACCGCCTGATCTGCGGCGACGTCGGCTACGGCAAGACGGAAGTGGCGCTGCGCGCCGCCTTCAAGGCCGTCCAGGACGGCAAGCAGGTCGCCTATCTCGTGCCGACGACGATCCTGGCCCAGCAGCACTACAACACGTTCTGCCAGAGAATGAAGAACTTTCCGGTCCGCGTGGACCTTCTCTGCAGGTTCCGGACGGCCGCCCAGCAGGCGAAGACGATCCGGGACCTGAAGAGCGGCCAGGTCGACATCGTCATCGGTACGCACCGCCTGCTCTCGAAGGACGTGAAGTACAGGGATCTCGGCCTTCTCGTGATCGACGAGGAGCAGCGCTTCGGCGTCGCGCACAAGGAGAAGATCAAGAATCTCCGGAAAAATGTCGATGTGCTCACCCTCACCGCGACCCCGATCCCGAGGACGCTCCATATGAGCCTCATCGGAATCCGCGACATGTCGGTTCTCGAGGAGCCGCCGCAGGACCGGGTGCCGATCCAGACCTATGTGATGGAGTACAACTCCGAGCTCGTGCGCGAGGCGATCTGCAGGGAACTCGCGCGAGGCGGCCAGGTCTACTACGTCTACAACCGCGTGAACGACATCAGCGAAGTGGCTTCGCGGATCCAGAAGCTCGTGCCGGAGGCCGCGGTGTCATTTGCCCACGGACAGATGGGCGAGCGCGCCCTGGAGTCGATCATGGTCGACTTCATCAACGGGCAGATCGACGTCCTCGTCACGACGACGATTATAGAGACGGGCCTCGACATCGGCAACGTCAACACGCTGATCATCCATGACGCCGACCGGCTCGGCCTCTCCCAGCTCTATCAGCTGAGGGGAAGGGTGGGGAGGACGAACCGGACCGCCTACGCGTTCCTCATGTACAGGCGGGACAAGGTCCTGAAGGAGGTCGCGGAGAAGCGGCTCTCCGCGATCCGCGAATTCACCGAACTCGGGTCCGGGATCCGGATCGCGATGCGGGACCTCGAGATCCGCGGGGCGGGCAGCCTGCTCGGCGCGGAGCAGTCGGGGCACATGGAGGCCGTCGGCTACGACCTCTACTGCAAGATGCTCGCCGACGCCGTCAGCGAGGCGAAGGGAATGCCGGTGGAGGAGGATTTCGAGACCGTCGTCGACCTCAGCATGGACGCCTTCATCCCCGACAGCTACATTCCGGACGAGTTCCAGAAGCTGGACTTCTACAAGAGGATCGCCGGCATCACCGGGGACGCCGACTACGACGAGCTGACGGACGAGCTTCTCGACCGGTTCGGGGAGATGCC
>CACYEN010000100.1 GCA_902773435.1 uncultured Lachnospiraceae bacterium
CTTTTAGATCTTTTCCCTGACATAATTCTTGAAAACTTCTCCCCTCACCTCATAGTTCGGGAACTCGCCCCATGACGCGCACGCCGGCGAAAGCAGGACCGCGTCCCCGCTCACGGCGTGATCGCGGCAGTAGTCCATCGCCTCGTTCATATTTTCAAGGATCACGATCTTTTCCTCCGGGAATCCGCATTCGAGGGCGGCGTCCCGGATATCGAACCTCGTCGCGCCTTCCAGCACGAGCATCCTGACCCGGTCCCCGAAGGAGCGGATCCATTCCCTGTAGTCCGATCCCTTGTCATAGCCCCCCGCGATCAGGAAGGTGGGGCGCTTCATGGCCAGAATGCCCTTGATGGCCGCGTCGGGGTTCGTGCCTTTTGAGTCATTATACCAGATAACCCCGTTCTTCTCATCGACGTACTCGATTCTGTGGGCGACGGGCCTGAAGTGAACGCAGACGTCCCGGATCACGTCCAGGGGGACGCCCGCCGACCAGGCCGCCGCCGCGGCCGCCATGACGTTTTCGTAGTTGTGTTCACCGATCAGGAACAGATCCCCGACGTCCAGCAGGATTTCGTCTATTCCGTCTCTCCGCATCCGGATGAGACTTCCGTCGAGAAATATGCCGTCCTCCAGCTCCCTTTTCGACGAGAACCAGAACACGCGGGCGGGGCAGCCGTTCTCGCCGAAGCGGCGGAGCACGGGATCCTCGTAGTTGAGGACGCAGGTGTCGCTCCTGTCCTGGTTCAGCGTGATCCTCTCCTTGACCCGGATGTATTCCTCCATCGTGTGGTGGCGGTTGAGGTGGTCCTCCGTGATGTTGAGAATGGCGGACACCGCCGGGCGGAACTGACGGATGGTCTCCAGCTGGAAGCTGGAAATCTCGGCGACCACCGTGGAGCCGGGGGTCGTGTCCGCGGCGGCGCCGGTATAGGCGTTGCCGATGTTGCCGACGACAAAGACGTCGGGGCTGACGGCTTTCATGATCTCGCCGAGAAGAGAGGTCGTGGTGGTCTTTCCGTTCGTCCCCGTGATCGCCAGCACCCTGCCTCTGCCCGCCAGGTAGCCGAGCTCCACCTCCCCGATGATGGGAACGCCCGCCTCCCGGAGACGGTTTACATTCTCACAGTCACAGGGAACGCCGGGGCTCAGGACGGCCAGATCAAAGCGTCCGGCGGGGTCTTCCGGCAGATCACCGGTGACCGCCTCCGCGCGGGAGGCGTCCTTCAGCTTCCCGAGAATGTCCTGCGCAGGGACGTCCTTCTTCTCATCATAAATCACCGGCCGGGCGCCGAGACGGATCAGGAGCTCCGCCGCCCCGATTCCGCTCTTCCCGGCTCCGTAGACAAGCACCCTTTTATTCTGAAAATCCATGATAAGGCTTCCTCCGAATGTAGTTTATTATCTTCCCTCCCGGGCCCCTGGCGCCGGAAGGCCGACGGGCTGTCAAAGGGCGCAGAGCCCGATCAGCGACGCGAGGGCGGTAATCACGGTAAAGACCGCCACGATCCGGGTCTCGGACCACCCGCATTTCTCGAAGTGATGGTGAATCGGCGTCATTTTGAAAATGCGCTTTCCGTGGGTCAGCTTGAAGTAGCTGACCTGCATCATCACCGAGAGGATCTCCGCGAAATACACGATGCCGACAATGAGGATGAACAGAGGCATCTGGAGGATATACGCCATGCCGGCGACAAATCCGCCCAGCGCCAGGGATCCCGTATCCCCCATGAACACCTTCGCGGGATACGCGTTGTACAGAAGGAAGCCCATCAGGGCGCCGGCGACCGCTCCCGCGACGGGGGAGGTGCCGCTGCCGAGCATCACGGAGACGGCCGCGAAGAAAACCGCGACGACGATCGTCACGGAGCTTGCCAGTCCGTCGAGTCCGTCCGTGAAGTTGACGGCGTTGACCGTGCCGAGAACCGCGATGAACAGGAGCGGGATCGCGAGGAATCCGATGTCCGCCATACGCCCTCCCGCAAAAGGAATCCGGAGCGCGAGCGACACGCCCGCCAGACGCGTCATCCAGAAACAGAACAGCGCGGTCACCACAAACTCCAGGAGCAGCTTCTGCCAGGCGATCAGCCCGTCCGAGTTGTGCTTCACCACCTTGAGATAGTCATCGACGAAGCCGATGATCCCGAAGGCCGCGGTGAGGAAAAGGACCGGACCGGTCCGCGGATAGCGGGGAATGAAAATCACCGAGGCCGCGGTCACGGCGATCAGGATCATGACGCCTCCCATGGTCGGCGTGCCGGCCTTCTTCAGATGGGTCTCCATGCCGTAGGTTCTCTCGGTCTGGCTCATCTTGAGCTTCCGCAGCCACGGAATGACAAAGGGCCCGAGCAGGGCGCTGACCGCAAACGCGATCAGGACAGGTGCAGCCGTTGACAGATCAATCATCTTCTATTCCAGCCTCCTCGTTTGTATAGCCGTCCTCTTCTCTCGTGTTCCCTCCGCCGGCGTCCGCGGAGCCTCCCGTTCCCTGGGGCTCCGGCACGTTGGTATCCGCTGAGGTATCGGCTTCGTTCTCGCCCGTGGGGTTGTCGAAATCCTTCGCCAGATAAGAGTTTTCCGGATTCGACGGCTCGTCCGGATAGACATTCATATAGGGAAGGATCTGCATCAGGATATCTCTGGCGATCCACTGCGGATAGCGGTTGTCCGCCTGCTCCTCCACATTCGGCTCATCCACGATGCAGTAGATCGCGACCTGAGGATCGTCGCAGGGGACGAACCCGATGAAGGAGACGAGATATTTGCCGTTGCCGCGCGGAATCTTCTGGGCCGTCCCGGTCTTTCCGCCCATGGAATACCCGTCCACCTTGGCGTACCTCGACGTTCCGCTCTCCACGCTGGCCCTCATCGCGGACTTGATGAACTCCGACACGTCGGAGGACACGGTCTGCTGCATGAGCACGCTGTCGTAGCTCTGCCTGGTGCTGCCGTTGGGATCGATGATGCTGCTGACGACGTGGGGTCTGTAGTAGTTTCCGCCGTTGATGATGGAGCTTACGGCGGAGATCTCCTGGATCATCGTGCAGGTAAAGCCCTGGCCGAAGGACGCGGTGGCAAGATCGACCGATCCCATCGTGTCCGCGGCGCCTACGATCCCCGACGCCTCCCCGGACAGATCGATCCCGGTTCTGCTGCCGAAGCCGAAGGCGGACTGGAACCGGCAGAAGGCGTCCACGCCGAGCCGGCTTCCGACCTGCATCAGGCCGTCGTTGCAGGAATTCTGAATGACCTCGAGGAGGCTCTCCTCCCCGTGCCCCTCCGTATCGGAGCACTTGATGCGGATGCCCGACACCGTCTCATAGCCGTCGCAGAGGAACCTGTCCGCGAAGCTGACGGCGCCGGTCTCAAGGGCCGCGGAGACCGTGACCGGCTTGAACACCGATCCGGGCTCATAGGCGTCGGAGATGCAGAAATTTCTCCAGATCTTCTGAAGATTTTCCGCCTTCCTGGCGTCCGTCATGGCGCTGATCTCGGACTCGGAGTAATAGCCCGTCAGGTCCCTGGGGTTGTTGGGATCGTAGCCCTCCGAGGTGGCCATCGCGAGAATGGCTCCGTTCTGCGGGTTCATCACCACGACGCCGATATTCTTCGCGGCCTGCTGATTGCTGTAGGGACCTTCCCTGTAATAGTCCTCGAACCGCAGGATCGTCTCCTCGACCACGCTCTGGATATTGACGTCGATGGTGCTCTTCACCGAATTGCCGTCAACGGGGTCCACGATCGTCTGCTCGATCTCGGAATCCGAGCCCCAGTAGCCGTATTTCCGGCCGTCGACGCCACAGAGGGTGTTGTTGTAGTAGCCCTCGATGCCCCAGTCCGCCTGGTCCTTGTCGTAGGTAAAGCCGAGAACCTCCCCGGCGAGGGCTCCCAGCGGATAGCTGCGGACGTAGTTCTCCTCGAACCAGACGCCTCTCACGTAGTAGCGCTCCTTCGCCTGCTCCGGCGTCAGGGGCTCCTCCTCCGTCCCGTTCTTGTACCGGTCGAAGGCCTGCTTGTCCTCGACGGAAATGTTCCGGGCGATAATCTGATAGCGGGAGTTCTTCGTCTCCTCGGACGTGAGCCTTTCGCGGATCAGCTCCTCGTCGATGCCCAGGACTTCGGTCAATGCCTTCACAGTGGGCTCCGCGTAGGATTCGGAGTAATTGACGACGGAGCAGTCCAGAATCACGTTGTATTTCTTCTCGGAGGTGGCCAGCACCACCCCGTTCCTGTCGAGAATATCTCCCCGCTTGTAGGCCATGGACACGGAGGAATACTGCGACTGCGACCTGGCCAGAACCTGCTTTCGGTACTGCTCGCCCTTGGTCGCGTTGATGTACGTCATTCTTATCAGAAGACAAATTAAAGCCAGCACGACCGCCACAAACAGTCCTGCCAGCTTCCTTCTCATCAGTGTATTCAGTTTGCGGTTGCGTCCCGTGCCCTTATTTCCGGCAGATTTCTGATCACCCAAAACCGACCCGGCTTTCCGCGGATCTGC
>CACYEN010000101.1 GCA_902773435.1 uncultured Lachnospiraceae bacterium
GCAGGCGCGGGACCGATCAACGGACCGATTCAGGCTGCAATTTTCGGCTGGGTGCCGGTGCTTCTCTGGGTCGTCGTCGGCGGCATCTTCTTCGGCGGTGTGCATGATTTCGGGGCGCTGTTCGCGTCCATTCGCAACCGCGGTCAGTCCATCGGCGAGGTCATCCGCGACACAATGGGCCAGAAGGCGAAGCGGCTCTTCCTGACATTTGCGTGGCTTACTCTGCTGCTCGTCGTGGCTGCATTTGCATCCATCGTTGCTTCTACATTCGGAAATACGAACGCTGCGGGTGTCGCTCTGGAAGGTGCAAATCTCGATGCCAACCTCTCCACAGCCATCATCTCTGTACTCTTTATCGTGCTGGCCATCGTGTTCGGCATCCTGGTGTACAGAAATAATATGAATGTCGGCATCGCTTCCGTCATCGGCTGCGTCGGCATCGTGCTGATCGTTTTCATCGGTCTCAACTGGCATCCGATTTCCCTGAGCTACAATGTCTGGATGTATGTTCTTGGATTTTATATTCTGATCGCGTCGGTCACACCGGTCTGGATCCTGCTGCAGCCGCGTGATTACCTGAGCTCTTTCCTGCTCTATTTCATGATCATCGTCGCTGTCCTTTCCGTCATCGGCGCCGCGCTGACGGGTTCAGGTGTGACACCTATGCCGGCATTTACCGGTTTTAAGGCGACAGGAAACGGCCTTTTCACCAGCGGCACGGTCTTCCCGGCCCTGTTCGTCACGATTGCGTGCGGTGCTATCTCAGGTTTCCATTCGCTGGTCTCCTCCGGTACAACTGCAAAGCAGATCGATAATGAAAGAGACGCTATGCCGATCGGTTACGGCGCTATGCTCATCGAGTGCGTTGTCGCTGTTCTGGCTCTCTGCGCGGTCGCCTACATCTGGAATGATGTCAATGTTCCTGCGGAGGAGCTGAAGCTGGGAAGCCCGACGATTGTATTTGCAACAGGACTTTCCCGCATGCTCGGATCGTTCACGAATGAGACGATCCAGGGTATTATTTATCAAATGCTTGTTCTCGCCGTATCCGTTTTCTGTCTGACATCGCTCGACACGGCGACCAGACTTGCCCGCTACATGTTCCAGGAGTTCTGGCTCAATGAGGGCGAGACACCGAAGGACGCGACCGGGGTGAGGGGCGTACTTGCAAATCCGTACGTATCTACCGCCATCACGGTCGTCCTCGGTGTGGCGCTCGGCCTGACCGGGTATTCCAAGATCTGGCCGCTGTTCGGCGCTGCCAACCAGCTCCTCGCGGCTCTCGGTCTGCTTGCTGTGTGTGCATGGCTCGGTTCCTTCGGGCGCAACAACAAGATGTTCTTTATCCCGATGGTGTTCATGCTCATCGTCACGATCACATCTCTGATCCAGACGATCATGGCCAAGGTGAAGGCCGGCGACATGTGGAGCATGATTCAGGCAGCCCTCGCCGTCGTGCTGATCGTTCTCGCGATCGATCTTGCCGTCACGGCTTTCCGGACGCTGAGTAAACAGAAGTGAATTCGGGGACGGTTCTTTTTCCGTGAAAAAATCCACGGAAAAAGAACAGTCCCCAATCCGCGGCCCCTTTCATGTGGAGGAGTTCAGATGAAAGGGGCCGCCCGTATTTCAATATCCAGTTTCAGTCTTTATTTTTGTGCATTGTACAGGAAGGTCACGATCTGACCGCGTGTGCAGTTATCGTTGATACCGAACTGTCCCTTCTTTGCTCCTGTTGTATATCCCTTTGTGATCTTCTTCTGATATGCCCAAAGGATTGCCTTGTAGAACGCATGTGTCATCGGGACATCCTTGAACGGAGACTTCGCTACCGTCTTCGGTGCCGGCTTGTTCTTCAGCTTCCACAGGAACATCATGCACTCACCGCGGGTGACGTTGCGGTTGATGCCGAATGTGCCGTCGGAATAGCCCTTTGTGATACCCTTCTGATAAGCCCAGAGAATTGCCTTATAGAACGCATGGTTCGTCGGGACATCCTTGAACGGGGACTTTGATGTCCACTGCGGAGCCGGTTTGTCCGCATAATTCCAGAGGAATCTGATCATCTCGCCGCGTGTGCAGGACTTGTTGATACCGAATGTGCCGTCGCTGTATCCTCTCGTGATACCTTCGTTAGCAGCCCAGTAGATCGCGTTAAAGTACGGATGGCTCGGATTCTGTACATCTGAGAATGCATATGTCGGCTCCTCCTTGATCTCATTGACATAGAATGTCTGAACGTCCACACCGCCGTCCCAGAGGCCGATGCCCACGTAAGGATTCGTGTTGTAGAAGGACTCAACATTCTCCATCTTGACATTCAGTGCCTCGGCGCCGTCAATATCGATCTTGATGTTATCTTTCGTCTTCGTGATCTTGACATCGTGGAACTGGCCGTCGTTGATGGTCTTGCCCATGTTTCCTTCAGCGATTGTGTCACCGCCGAATCTGAACAGACGGACATTCGGGCTGTCGCCGACCTGGATCGCATATGCCTGTCTGTCGAACGGATTCATGGCGTTGGC